>JAFMNI010000044.1 GCA_017859295.1 Candidatus Puniceispirillum sp.
CATCCGGCGTGCCTTCCATCAGCACGGTGCCATCATGAATAATGTAGGCACGGTCTACAATATTGAGCGTTTCGCGAACATTATGGTCGGTAATCAAAACGCCGATACCATGTGTTTTCAAATGCACAATCAAATCACGAATTTCGCCAAGAGCAATCGGGTCAATGCCGGCCAAAGGTTCATCAAGCAAAAGAAATGTCGGGCGGGCAGCAAGAGCGCGCGCAATTTCCAGACGGCGACGTTCACCGCCGGACAGGCTAACCGAAGGTGTGTTGCGAAGATGAGTAATGCCAAATTCGGCCATCAGATCATCAAGCGTGGTGTCGCGTTCGTCATCATGGTCTTCGAGTGTTTCGAGAACGGCGCGGATATTTTGTTCAACCGTCAAGCCGCGAAAGATGCTGGATTCCTGTGGCAGATATCCCATGCCAAGCCGCGCGCGCTGGAAAATGGGCATGCCGGTGACATCACGTCCATCAATAAAAACCTGCCCCTCATCGGCGGGCAATAAACCGGCAAGCATATAAAATGTCGTTGTTTTGCCAGCGCCGTTTGGGCCAAGAAGACCAACAGCCTCGCCACGTTGTAAGCCAAGCGACACATTACGAACCACGCGCCGTTTGTTAAAGCTCTTGCCAACGCCTTTAGCTTGCAACCCTTGATTGCCTGACACCAATACCGGCCGTGCAATGCCAAAATCTAATTCTATATTGTCAGACACCATCATGCCCTTTTTGATGCGATGAAGCCCTCGCGGCCTGTCAGAGATATCTTTATCGGCCAATTAATCAGGGCATGTCAATGAGTTAAGGGGAAAATGCCGGTTTGATATTTTGCCGAACGCAATGCTGCATGCGGTAAGCTGATTTATGGTGTTAAAATACCGGTCACGCGCTTGCCCGTGGGACCTGAAAGTATCTTACTGATTTCATTGTCAAAATTAACCTCGGCACGGGCGCCGCGCATGATGTTTTCCTTGTCGGTAATTTCGACATTGCCGTCAAGATTGGCCATTGATGTGCTGGCGATATAATTCAACTTATCGGCGATGGCGACAGTGCCCTGGGCGGTGATAACCTTGGTATTGTCGTAAGCATCAATGGTTTTCAAAGTGCCATCGGCGCCGATATAGGCGATCAGCTTGTCACCAAACACATTGCGGCCATCGCTGTTTTTGTAATGGGCTTTGCCAATTGCGGTGACTTTCCGATTATCGTTATCGGTTGAGTCATAGGTAATTGATTCGGTTGCTGTCATGGTGCCTTTGGGGCCGGTGACAGACGCATTTTTACCAGTCAGAACATAGAGGCTGCTGGTCAGATCATAATCAAGCTTGTCGCCTTTGGCGGTATTTTCACCCTCAATATAGGTCACTGATCCGGTTGCGGTCACTTGGGTGATATCGCGCGTTTCGCCTTCGGTTGCGTAATTGGCGATGATATGGTTTGCGCTGATATTTGCTTGACCCTGTTCGACATAGGCGTCGCCCTTGGCAATATAGGTGCCGTCGGTTTGGTTCCATTCAAGCGAGTCATTTGCCTCGATTGTGATCGGAATTGGCGCGGTTGCGCTGCTGGCAGTCTGTGCAAATGCGGGGGCGGTCAAGATTATATAACTGCCTACGCCAAGCGCAATTTTGCACAATATTTTGACCAAATAGCGATTAGATCGGTTCATGATGTGATCTGCTTTCTGTCCAGATGGCCGGTTAGGTTACCCAAACGATCGGTCAATTAAAAATATCTAGCTTTTGGCCTTGGTCGTTTTCGGTGTGTCCACGGTCTTTGACGTGGGTGCGATGGCGTTGCTGTTTTTGATGATCATTTTTGCAGCCCCGCCAAAGACAATCCGCGCGCCATTGTCATAGACTTTCATGCTATCGGCATTGATGCGCCTGTCAATATCCTGAACCTGAACCGGAACATCACTATGCATCTCACCAGCTTTGAGATTGGCTTCAAGCGCTTCGGTATCAAGGCGAAGATTGCGATCAGGCTGGGTCACTACAACCGCGCCTGACATGGAAACAATATCGGTCTGTTTGTTGAAGATGCCTGAATTTGACTGCATGTTAACAAGCGAGCCATTGCGCATAATCAAAACGGCGGTTGGTTGATCCATGTCAACACGCCCCGACCCGTCAGGGGCTTCATTGGCTTTGGCAGCCGTGATCTCATATGGTTTTCCGGCTGGTGTTAAGCCGCGATAGCGCGCACCGGTTAATTGAACTTCGCCACTTTCGGCGCGTTTCACCTCTTTGATTTCCAGCGAAACATCCTTGCCATTGGCCAAAAGCCCAAGCCAGCTTGCAACAGCAAGCGTTAGAACAGCGCCAACGCCAACAAGCAAAAGCGATAATGGATAGCGCCGCTCGCTGGTGGTCTGGGCGGTCTTGGCGCGTGGGGTAAAGCGGCTTTTTCTTGCTGGATCTATGTCGGTCATATGTAATGTCATTCCCTAAATCAATGCCGGCAGTGCCATCAGCCCGGATGCGCCCCGATCTTGGCTGATTTTCGTTGGCAGGCTAACGCCTAGTGATGAAAAATATCCATCTCGGCAAATCCATCAAGATCAAGCTTGGCACGGGTTAACAAAAAGGCAAAACAATGGGCGGCAATATCGCTTCGGCCTTCGCGTTCCAGCATCATATCAAGGCGTTCACGAAGCTGGTGAAGATATAAAACATCACCGGCGGCATATTCGGCCTGTTCAGGCGTCAAGGTCGCTGCGCCCCAATCCGATGATTGCTGCTGTTTTGAAATATCGATTTGCAATAATTCGCGGCAAAGATCTTTTAGCCCATGCCGGTCGGTATAGGTGCGGATAAGTTTGGATGCGATTTTGGTGCAATAAACCGGGCCAGCAAGCGGGCCAATGCCTTGGCTAAGGCTGGCAATGTCAAAACGTGCAAAGTGAAACAGCTTTGTGATCTGCGGATTGGCAAGAAGCGACGCCAGATTTGGGCTTGGCATTTGCGGCTTGGCGATTTTAACAAGATGGGCATCGCCATCACCGCCTGATAGCTGCACAAGGCAAAGCCGATCGCGATGCGGGTTAAGCCCCATTGTT
Organism: Candidatus Puniceispirillum sp.; assembly: GCA_017859295.1. Taxonomy (GTDB): domain Bacteria; phylum Pseudomonadota; class Alphaproteobacteria; order Puniceispirillales; family Puniceispirillaceae; genus UBA3439. Next base: position 3,070 of record JAFMNI010000044.1, read on the forward strand.
TCGGTATCAATGGCAACCACATCGCCAAGATCAATTTCGACGGGAAGATCGTCCTGATGGATATGAATTGTCATCTATGCCTCGTTTCTTGTGTCATCGCAAAGGCAGGGTCTTGTGTCTTTGCAAAGGCTGGGCTTTTCGCCAAGGGCGCAGGCTTTGGCGGGAAAAGCCAGTAACGGCCGTGGGGCTATCAAAATGGCAATGGTGCCCAGGAGAAGACTCGAACTTCCACGACCTAATGGTCACTGGCACCTGAAGCCAGCGCGTCTACCAATTCCGCCACCTGGGCTTGCCATTGACCTTGCGGAAAACCGCTTTCTGTCTGACGGCGTGAGAATAGCCACAAACCATGGCGTGTCAAACCTTTTCAATGACCTAATGGCGAGAAAATGCGGCTTTCCTTGGTGGTGCCAAATGCTGGTAAAAATCTATTTTATCGGAAATTGGCATTGGTGGGATTGTAAAGCGGGGAGGCATGACCTAATTTGCAATCAATGAATGCTTGGTGGCGCGCCGAAACGTGACTGTGCCGCCAGTAAATTGGATCATCGCGCCGCGCCTATTGGCCGGTCAAGCAAGGGTAAATCAATGATCAACACAGTTGCAGTAATTGGTGGATCGGGGTTTGTTGGACGGGCAACCGTGGAACGGCTGGCACGTGCTGGTAAACAGGTCATTGTGTTATGCCGCAATAGCGAGCGGGCAAAATATCTAAAACCGATGGGCAATGTTGGGCAGATCACGCTTGTGGCTGGCAATGCGCTTGATGAGGCGGTTTTGGAATCGGTCATTCGGCCTGCCGATGCGGTGGTCAATCTTGTTGGTATCCTTGCCGAAGGTGGCGGGCAGCGTTTTGACGCATTGCAGGCGGAATTGCCAGCGCGTATCGGCGCGCTTGCCGCCAAGCATGTTGTTCAATCACTTGTTCATGTATCAGCCATTGGTGCCGATCGTGACTCGCCAAGCCATTATGCGAAAAGCAAAGCTGCTGGCGAAGCTGGATTGCACAAGGCCTTCGCATCGGCGGTGATCATGCGCCCATCAATTGTGTTTGGCCCGCGCGATGATTTTTTTAACCGGTTTGCCGCAATGGCCATGATTGCGCCAGCATTGCCATTGCCTGGCGGTGGCAAAATGCGCATGCAGCCCGTTTATGTTGAAGATGTTGTCGGGGCGATTATGGCCGGTCTTGGCCTTGCTGGTGGCAAGCTTGCTAAATCACCTGAGGGCAAGATTTTCGAGCTTGGCGGCCCGGATATGTTTAGTTTTCGGCAATTGATGGAAATCACCCTTCTTCACATCCAGCGGCGGCGCCTATTATTGCCGGTGCCATTTTTTGCATTATCATGCGGTGCTGCCTTTGCCGGATTGCTGCCCAATGCGCCAATTACGCTTGATCAGGTGCGATTGCTGAAAAATGACAACATTGTTGGCAAAAAGGCGCTGACGCTCGCAGATTTGGGCATCACGCCAACTTGTGTTGATGCGGTTTTGCCAACCTATCTTGAGCGCTATCGGCCAGGCGGTTTGTTCCGGTCTTAGATAATGCTTGCGGCAACCCAACCTTGCGTCAATGCCAGCAATAGCAATCCACCAAGCGCCAAACGGTAATAGACAAAAATACCAAAGCCTGCCGTGGTAAGCCAGCGCATCATCCAGCGGATCGCAAGCCACGCAAGGCCAGCCGATAAAGCCGCAACAATCACCGCATCCGCGCCAAGCGTGGCATCGCCGCTTTTGACAAGATCAAGCGTTTTGAGCAAGCCAGCACCGGCAATTGTTGGCAGGGAAAGCAATAATGAAAATCGGGCTGCGGTGACGCGGTCATAGCCAAGAAACCGCGCTGCGCTCATGGTCACGCCTGAACGCGAGGCACCTGGGATCAAAGCGCAGATTTGCACGATGCCGATGATCAGCGCATGCGGCAAGCCAATTTGACCAAGGTCGCGCCGCGTGGCAGGCACCTTGTCGGCAAGCCATAAAATGACGGCAAATACCAGATTGGCAATGGCGAGGCTGTAAACCATGTCAAGCCACTGCCAATGGGCATAATTGACGATATAACCAGCGATAATCACCGGAATGGTTGCCAGAACAAGCATGATGCCAAGCCGTGCATGGTCAGGATCAGTGCGCCCAAAGCGCAGCATTGCCACCGCAATGGCAATGATTTCAGCACGCAAATAAAAGGCAACCGCAATCAAAGTGCCGACATGCGCTGCCACATCAATCACCCGGCCCTGATAGGCAAAATCGGTGACAATCGGAATCAGCACCAAATGCCCCGATGATGATATGGGCAAAAATTCGGTCAAACCCTGAATGGCGGCAACAAGAATCAGCAGGCTTAGCGGCATTCGTACGGCTCCTTGCAAAGGCACATTATTATTACCGGCGCATTACTAGAGACGAAGTAGTAAAGGCGCATTATCAAACCGGCCAAATGGGTGGCATTGATTGGCGCTATCATAGGCGCAGAAGGTGATTATTGACCAGCATCAATCTGATTTGGCTTTATTTGCCTAATTAGTACCGTTTCGGCCATAATACCGTTAAGCAAGATAGATTTCTGTGCGCCATCTGAATCGCACTTGCAATTATGATCAAAAAAAGGTAATGAATGTTGACTAATTAGACGGGTGACCGGATGAGCCTTTTGGTAAACCGCCGGTTGCTTTTGGTGATTGCACCAGAATTTCAGGGTGATGCCAGCATCGTTTGAAAGATCAATATTGTTGGTTGCGCTGGGATCGGGTGTTGCAGTGGCGATGGACAGGCCGGCTTTGCAGACGATAAGTCACCAGAAAAGACCGAGACGGAAAACCGCGTTGCCAGTTTGAATGGGGCGATGCGGGGTTGTAAAACGCCAGCATGAGCGTTGTAACGCCAGTGCCGCATAAATTAAGGAGTAGCAGATATGTCATCAAAGATGTTGAAGTTCGTATCGACCGATAAGGCCATGCCGGAAAAGCGCAAGGCCGAAAATCGTGTCGCTGATTTTGATGAAATTTATGATGATTTTGACGCTGCTGAGGCTGAAACGCAATCATCGCGCTGTTCGCAATGCGGGGTGCCGTTCTGTCAGGTGAATTGCCCGCTTCATAACAATATTCCTGATTGGTTGATGCTGACTGCCGAAGGCCGGATGCAGGAAGCCTATGAATTGTCATCACAGACCAATAATTTTCCGGAAATCTGTGGCCGTATTTGCCCGCAAGACCGGCTTTGCGAAGGCAGTTGTGTGATCGAAAAAGGGTTTGAATCAGTCACCATTGGTGCGGTTGAAAAACATATCACCGAAACCGCCTTTGCCGAGGGCTGGGTCAAGCCAGCCGCGCCGCGTGTTGAGCGGGCGGAATCGATTGGCATCATTGGCGCCGGGCCAGCCGGATTGGCCGCTGCCGAAATGCTTCGCCATCGCGGCTATCAGGTGCATATCTATGACCGCTATGACCGGATTGGCGGCTTGCTGATGTATGGCATTCCCGGGTTCAAGCTGGAAAAATCAATTGTCGAGCGTCGTGGCCAATTGCTGATTGATGGCGGCGTTCATTTCCATCTTGGCGTCGATATTGGTGGCGAGACCAGCTTTGCCGATATTCGGGCCAAGCATGATGCCATTCTGGTGGCGACGGGTGTCTATAAGGCACGCGACATCGCCGCGCCGGGAAGCGGGCTTGATGGCATCGTTCCGGCGCTTGAATATCTAACCGTATCAAACCGCAAAAGCCTTGGTGATGATGTGGCGGCATTTGATTCGGGTGCGCTGAATGCCGAAGGCAAAGATGTTGTTGTGATTGGCGGCGGCGACACGGCGATGGATTGCGTTCGCACGGCAATTCGGCAAAAGGCCAAATCGGTTAGCTGTCTTTACCGCCGCGATCGGGCGAATATGCCCGGGTCACAGCGCGAAGTTCAAAATGCCGAAGAAGAAGGTGTTGTTTTCAAATGGCTGTCTGCACCACAGGCATTTCTTGGTGATGACAAGGTGCGCGCGGTTCAGGCGCAGCGCATTCACCTTGGCCAGCCCGATGCAACCGGCCGCCAAGTGCCAGAAGTGATTGACGGATCAGCGCATGAATTGCCTGCCGATATGGTGATCAAGGCGCTTGGTTTTGATCCGGAAGATTTGCCGACAATGTTTGGCCAGGACGGGTTGGAAGTCACCCGCTGGGGAACGCTGAAAATTGATTGGCGGACCATGATGACAAATCTGGATGGCGTGTTTGCGGCTGGCGATATTGTTCGCGGCGCTTCGCTTGTTGTTTGGGGTGTTCGTGACGGCCGTGATGCGGCTGAGGCGATTGATCAATGGATTATGGCCGCCGCTGATGCGCCGCGGGCCGCTGGTGCCGGTCGCTAGACCGCTGCATATACGGAGAGTAAAATGACAAAGAATTTTGATGAAGCTGCCTATCTTCAGCGCCGCGCTGTGAATGAAGCTAAATTAACCAAAGCGGGTGTTTATGGCCCGCAAATGGAACATGACGCTTGTGGTGTTGGTTTTGTGGCGGCACAAGATGGCAAGCCTAACCGCGCCGTTGTCGAATCAGCCATCGAGGCGTTGCAAGCGATCTGGCATCGCGGTGCGGTCGATGCTGATGGCATGACTGGCGATGGTGCTGGTATCCATATTGAAATTCCACGCGACTTTTTTATCGAACATATTGCGCGCACCGGCCATGATGATGATGGTGGCAGGTTGGCGGTTGGCATGGTGTTTTTGCCGCGTACCGATTTGGGCGCGCAGGAACGCTGCCGCTGTATTGTCGAGCAGGAAATTCTGGCGGTTGGGCATAGCATCTATGGCTGGCGGCAGGTGCCGGTAGATATCAAGGCGCTTGGCACAAAGGCCATTGCGACACGTCCAGAAATTGAACAGATCATGTTTTCGATGCCGGTCGAAATGGACGCCGCCGAAGCTGAACGCCAGCTCTATCTGGTACGCCGCCGGATCGAAAAGGCCGTTATCAAACATATGATCAATGATTTTTATCTTTGTTCATTGTCGAGCCGGTCGATCATTTATAAAGGCATGTTCCTTGCCGAGCAGGTAACGGCCTTTTTCCCAGATTTGCTCGATCAGCGCTTTGTGTCGTCTTTTGCAATCTATCATCAGCGCTATTCGACCAACACCATGCCAACCTGGAAATTGGCGCAGCCATTCCGCGTTTTGGCGCATAATGGTGAAATCAATACCATCAGGGGCAATCAAAACTGGATGAGCTGCCATGAAGACCGCATGGAATCGGCTTTGTTTGGTGATGCGATTGGCGATTTAAAGCCGGTTGTTGCCAATGGCAGTTCGGATTCGGCAGCGCTTGATGCGGTGTTTGAACTAATGGTTCACGGTGGGCGGCAATTGCCAATGGTGAAAACCATGATGATTCCCGAGGCCATTGATGTTGGCAGCGATCACCCGCGGGCCAAGCTGTATGCCTATTGCAATTCGGTTATGGAACCATGGGATGGCCCGGCAGCGATTGCGGCTTATGCTGGTGATTGGGTTGTTGCCGGTCTTGACCGGAATGGATTGCGCCCGCTTCGTTATGTGGTGACGCATGACGGGCTTGTCATTGCGGGTTCAGAAACCGGAATGGTTGTCGTTCCCGATACCAAAATTGCCGAACGTGGGCGGCTTGGACCGGGGCAGATGATTGGTATCAATCTTGCCGAAGGCCGTCTTTATAAAGATGGCGAGTTGAAAGACGCATTGACCAAGAAATGCGACTGGAGCAAATGGATTGGCCGTGCCAAGCAGATGGACTCGCTATTGGCGAATTCAACGGGTAAGGCAAGCCAGCCCCTGACCAAGACTGAAACCCGCCGCCGTCAGATGATGGCTGGCTGGACAATGGAAGATATGGAACTGGTTTTGCAGCCAATGGCGCAAACCGGCAAAGAGGCGATTGGATCAATGGGTGATGATACGCCACTTGCCGTTTTGTCAAACCGCTATCGTGGCCTGCATCATTTCTTCCGGCAGAATTTCTCGCAAGTGACCAACCCGCCAATCGACTCGCTTCGTGAACGTCATGTGATGACGCTGCGCACACGGCTTGGTAATCTTGGCAATATTCTGGATGAAGCGCCCGAGCAATGCGATCATCTGGTATTGAATTCACCTGTTTTGACGGTGCCAGAATGGGATGCGCTATGCCGTTATGTTGGCAAAAAGGCGGCCGAAATTGACTGTAGTTTTGACAATGATGGGTCTGAGGCTTCCTTTACCAATGCGCTTGAACGGATTCAGGCCGAGGCTGAAGAAGCCGTTCGGTCAGGTTGCGAGCATGTGATGCTGACCGACCGAAATGTGTCGGAAAGTCGGGTTCCAATCCCAATGATTTTGGCAACAGGCGCGGTTCACTCGCATCTTGTCCGACAGCAATTGCGCACATTTGCATCGGTCAATGTGGCCAGTGGCGAATGTCTTGATGTTCATCATTTTGCTGTTTTGATCGGGGTTGGTGCAACCACGGTGAATGCCTATGTTGCCGAAGCGGCGATTGCCGAGCGGCATGAGCGCGGCCTGCTTGTTGGCATGGAACTTCGTGATGCGGTTGGTAATTTCGTCAAGGCAGTCGAAGAAGGCTTGCTGAAAATCATGTCGAAAATGGGCATTTCAGTGATTGCCTCTTATCGTGGTGGTTATAATTTTGAGGCGCTTGGCCTGTCACGGTCATTGGTTGCTGATTATTTTCCGCCAATGTCGTCGCGTATTTCGGGTCTTGGCCTGAAAGGCATCGCAACGCGGGTGATTGAAATGCATAACAAGGCCTTTGCCAATGATGATGTGCATTTGCCTGTTGGTGGATTTTTCCGCTATCGCAAATCTGGCGAACGTCATGCCTTTGATGGGCAATTGATCCATGCCATGCAGCATGCTTGCGACACTGGCTCTTTTGAAAGCTGGAAAAAATATTCGTCGCTGGTCAATGATCAGGGGCCAATCAACCTTCGTGATTTGATGGCATTCAAGGCGGCTGGTGATGCGGTTGAGATCGACCGTGTCGAATCAATCACCAACATCCGCAAACGATTGGTCTCGCCGGGCATTTCGCTTGGCGCGCTAAGCCCTGAGGCGCATGAAACCCTGTCGATTGCGATGAATCGCATCGGTGCCAAATCGGATTCGGGCGAGGGCGGCGAAGATCCGGCGCGTTTCAAGCTTCGCGAAAATGGCGATAATCCGTCAAGCGCGATCAAGCAAATCGCATCGGGTCGGTTTGGTGTCACTGCCGAATATCTGAATAATTGTGAAGAGATCGAAATCAAGGTTGCACAAGGTGCCAAGCCCGGCGAGGGTGGCCAATTGCCCGGAATCAAGGTTGATAGCCTGATCGCAAGATTGCGCCATTCAACCCCGGGTGTGACATTGATTTCACCGCCACCGCATCACGATATCTATTCAATCGAAGATTTGGCGCAGCTGATCTATGATCTAAAACAGATCAACCCAGATGCAAAAGTCTGCGTCAAGCTGGTGGCCTCGACCGGTATCGGCACAATTGCCGCCGGTGTTGCCAAGGCCAAGGCGGATTCGATTTTGGTTTCAGGCCATGGTGGCGGCACTGGCGCCAGCCCGCAATCATCAATCAAATATGCTGGTTTGCCCTGGGAAATGGGTCTATCTGAAGTACATCAGGTACTGTCGATGAATGACCTTCGCAACAAGGTTGTGCTGCGAACCGATGGTGGATTGAAAACAGGCCGTGATGTCGTTATGGCAGCGATGCTTGGTGCTGATGAATATGGCATTGGCACCTCATCATTGATTGCAATGGGCTGTATCATGGTTCGGCAATGCCATTCCAATACCTGTCCGGTCGGTGTTTGCACGCAGCGAGATGATCTGCGGGCGAAATTTGAAGGCACGCCGGAAAAAGTGGTTCAGCTATTCACCCACCTTGCCGAAGAAGTTCGTGAAATTCTAGCAAGTCTTGGCTTTACCACATTGCAGCAAGTGATTGGTCGTACCGATTTGCTGACGCAGGTAAGCCGCGGTGATGCTGCGCTTGATGACCTTGATCTTAACCCCATTCTGGTGCGTGCTGACAGCGAAGATGAATTGGTCAGCAGCCGTGGCGGTGCCCGCACCGAAGTGCCGGATACGCTTGATGCGCAAATGGTTGTTGATGCCAAGCTTGCGCTCGAAAACGGCTCCAAGATGCAATTGTCTTACAATGTCGAAAACACCCAGCGTGCTATTGGTACAAGGCTGTCGTCGCATATTGTTCGCCGGTTTGGCATGACCGGACTTCGTGAAGGACATATTCTTGTCCGGCTTCGCGGCTCGGCAGGCCAGTCTTTGGGCGCTTTTGCAACGCAGGGCCTTCGCCTTGATGTGATTGGTGATGCCAATGACTATGTCGGCAAAGGCTTGTCAGGTGGCATGATTGTCGTTCGGCCATCAGCCGCCGTTGGGTTTGTTGCTAGTGCCAATACCATCATCGGCAATACGGTTCTTTATGGCGCAACATCGGGCAAGATGTTTGCGGCGGGTCAGGCTGGCGAGCGCTTATGTGTTCGTAATTCGGGCGCAACGGCAATTGTCGAAGGAAGCGGGTCGAACGCATGTGAATATATGACCGGTGGCAATGTTGTGATCCTTGGCGAGGTTGGTGACAATTTCGGCGCTGGCATGACCGGCGGCATGGCCTTCATCTATGACGAGGCTGGTAATTTTGAATCACGAGTCAATCGGGAAAGCCTACAGCTTTTCCGGATTGCGCATCCGCATTGGGAAAACAAGCTTCGTGATCTTGTTGCCGAGCACGCACGCGAAACCGAAAGCGCTCTTGCCGCACGCATCTTGAACCACTGGGAAACGGCGTTGCAGCATTTCTGGCAGGTCGTTCCAACTGAAATCATTCCGGTTTTGGATGTACCGCTGACGCTTGAGGATGATCTGTCTGAAACGGCGTAATCATTGATTTCAATGGCCATGCAAAAGCCGATTGTGTCTGCTGCTACTTTTCTATAAAGCATAATGATGTTCAAGATTACGCAGCAAACACAGGCA
>JAFMNI010000204.1 GCA_017859295.1 Candidatus Puniceispirillum sp.
AATGGCAAGCTGATTGCCGAAATGGGCGCGCAAACCAAATATCTGGCTGAATGGTACCGCTATTTTGGCGGGCTTGCCGACAAGATTGAAGGCGCGGTCATCCCCTCTGACAAGCCGGGCATTTTCAATTTCACCCGTTATGAGCCGCTTGGCGTTATTGGCATGATTACGGCGTGGAATTCGCCTTTGCTGTTGCTCGCATGGAAATTGGCACCGGCTTTGGCGGCCGGAAATACCGCCGTGGTAAAACCATCTGAATATACGTCTGCATCAACATTGGAATTTATGGCACTTATCGAAGAAGCAGGCTTTCCCGCAGGTGTGGTGAATGCAATTACCGGTTTTGGTCTGGAGGTTGGCGCGCCTTTGGTCGATCATCCCCATGTTGATAAGGTTGCCTTTACCGGCTCGGATGTGTCGGGGCAGAAAATCTATGAGGCAGCGGCCAAGAAAATCATGCCGGTCACGCTAGAACTTGGCGGGAAATCCCCCAATATCGTTTTTGAAGATGCCGATTTTGAAGCCGCCGTCATGGGTGCGATTTCAGGAATTTTTGCAGCAACAGGACAAACCTGCATCGCCGGATCACGGCTTCTTGTGCAGCGTTCGATCCATGATAAATTTGTAAAACGCCTTGTCGAGGTTGCCGGCGCGGCGAAAATTGGTGATCCAATGTCGACCGAAACGCATGTGGGGCCGGTCACAACGATGCCGCAATATGAAAAAATCATGGATTATATCAATATCGCGAAATCCGAAGGGGCTGTTTGCGTTCTTGGCGGCGGTGCTTATAGCGGTGTGGGGGCAAAAGGCAAACAATTTGTCCAGCCAACGATCTTTACCGGCGTTCATAACCAAATGCGCATCGCCCAAGAAGAAGTATTTGGGCCGGTTCTGTCAGTGATCCCGTTTGATACTGAAGATGAGGCAATTGCCCTTGGCAATGACATTGTTTACGGGCTGGCTGCGGGAGTCTGGACAAGTGATATTGGCCGTGCTTTACGCATGTCGGAAAAACTAAAGGCGGGAACGGTCTGGGTGAACACCTACCGCGCGGTTAGCTTTACCTCACCATTTGGTGGCTATAAGCGCAGCGGTGAGGGCCGTGAAAGCGGCAAGGAATCAATCAAGGAATTCTTGCAGGTTAAATCGGTCTGGATTGCCCAGCAAACCACAGCGGCGAACCCCTTTATTATGCGTTGATATTTATCATGCCTAAACACATGACGGCTTAAAAATTTCTGGGTTGGCGTTTTGCTGCCAGCCGTTGGATGATGGCGGGTTTTGGCTGGTCAATTCTGCCGTGAAAATAATCAAGAATGGTGAAATCATCAGGCAGTCTTGCTGCCAGCTCACCGTCCTGTAACAGAAAGTCAGGATTGCTTGGGTGGCCAAAGGCCTCATTGCCGGTGGCAAAGGTTTCATAGGCAAGATAGCCGCCCTGCCGCACAAGCCCGAATAAATCATCAAGCCGTGGCCGGTAAAGGTAATTGGCGACAATCACAATATCGAACCCATCATCAGCAAAGCCCCATATATTCGTATCTTCAAGATCCAATTGGCAGATTTCAATTTGCGGACATCTGGCCTTTAACGCCGCCAATGCAGCATGATCGCGGTCAATTGCCACGAATGAAAACCGGCCGGGAAAAGCATGATCCAGCGTGCAGCAATGCCGCCCACCACCCGCTGCAAAATCAAGAATTCTGGCGCCATCTGGCCAGTTTTGCGCCTGCTGCATAATCCAATCAGATGGTGGCGATAGCGGGGGCGGGGTGGTCATTGGCATGACGGGTCTGTTTTGGTGAAAAAACGGGTAAGGGCGGCCAAGGTTTGATCGGGTGCTTCTTCGGCCAGAAAATGCCCACTATTGATCGACTGACCCTCAACATGGCTGGCATAGTTTTGCCATTCGGCAATCACATCATAATGTTTGCCAACAAATCCGATATCGCCCCATAGCGCCAAAACAGGCATTTGCAGTTTTTTACCATTATCGGCAGCATCATGGTCTAGATCGATGCTGGCTGCGGCACGATAATCCTCGCAACTGGCGTGAATGGTGGCGGGATTTGAAAAACAGCGCAAATATTCGGCAAACGCCTGATCGGTAATGGCGCCTTCGGTACGACCCCAATGGCCAGTTTTATGATTTAGAAAAAATTCTGGATCATGGCCAATTAATGTTTCGGGAAAGGGGGCTGGTTGAATCAAAAAGAACCAATGGTAATAGGCGGTGGCAAACGCCTTGTCGGTTGCGCCATACATCGCCTCGGTTGGTGCGATATCAAGCACGGCAAGATGGGTCACCGCATCAGGGTTATCACGTGCCAAACGATGGGCAACACGCCCGCCGCGATCATGGCCAGCGACGGCGAAATGATCATGTCCCAAACGGGTCATCAGCGCCATCATATCTGCCGCCATAGCGCGTTTTGAATAGGGGCTGTGACTGGCGTCGGTTTCTGGCTTGTCGCTATCGCCATAGCCGCGAAGGTCGGGGATCAC
>JAFMNI010000045.1 GCA_017859295.1 Candidatus Puniceispirillum sp.
TCGCTGGTGAAAAGCTAGACAGCCTGTCAATCGTCAAGCTGAATATCGACGAAAACCCACTAACGCCGCAGAAATATAATGTTCGCGGTATTCCAACATTGCTGATTTTCAAAAACGGCGAAGTTGTCGCTGAAAAGATGGGTGCCTTGCCAAAATCACAGCTGGAAAGCTGGATTGATCAATCGGTCTAACGCCAATTTTCATAAAGATAATGTGAAACGCTGTCCTAGTCGGGCAGCGTTTTATTTTGCACAAGAACATGACCGGCAAGATAAAGTGAGCCGCAAATAATCACCGGATAGGCGGGGTCTAGCTGGTCAAATGCCGCTATGATGCTTGTTGCGGCGACGGCGTCCAGACCGTGTGCCAAGGCGGCAGCGGTCATTTCGCCAGCGCTTAGGCTGGCCGGTTGGTCAGGGATGGCAAGACAGCGAACCGATCCGGCAAGGGCGGCAAGTGGTGCCAGAAATTCAGCCGGATCACGCGTGTTTAGCGCGCCGCAAATAATATTCCATTTACCGCCATCGATTTGACCAAGCGTCTTGGCCAAAGCTCGCGCCCCATGGGCATTATGCGCGCCATCAAGCCAGATTGGGCGATGCGGCCATAATTCTGCCAACAGGCCGTCATTTAATGGCTGCACCCGCCCGGGCCAGACAGCCGATTGAATGCCGCTGGCAAACGCATTTTCCGTCTGGCTTTGGCCGCATGATGGCAATCGGTTTTTTGCCGCAAGATCAAAAAGGCAAGCCGCCGCCAGCCCTGCATTTTCCAGCTGATGCGCGCCGCGTAGCCCAGGTGCCGGAAGCAAGAAATCTTTGCCCGCACAGGACAGGTGAATGCCGCCATCATCGGTTTCCGCCAGATGGAAATCACGGCCAGCGACCTGCAGTGACGCGCCGATATTTTCAGCATGCGCAATCAGAACATGCATGGCCTCGGCCTGTTGATCGGCGCTGTAACAGGCTGTTTGCGCCCGCATGATTCCCGCCTTTTGACTGGCAATCTGGCCGATGTTAGTGCCAAGAAAATGTTCGTGATCTTGGGCAATCGGGGTGATGATTGTGGCAAGCGGGGTTTTCAATACATTGGTCGAATCAAGCGCGCCACCAAGGCCGGTTTCCAAAAGCAATAAATCGGCTGGCACCCGCGAGAATGCCAGCATCGCGGCCGCCGTGGTGACTTCGAAAAAGGTCACGGCCATGTCGCCATTGGCGGTTTCGACATCTTCAAGCAAATCGGCAAGCCCGCCATCGTCAATTAGCCTGCCGGCAAGCCGGATACGTTCATTAAACCGGCATAGATGCGGCGAGCTATAGACATGAACCTTAAGGCCGGCTTCTTCAGCCATCGCTCTTAGAAAAGCAATTGTCGAGCCTTTGCCATTCGTCCCAGCGACATGGATTGTTGGCGGCAAATGATGATGCGGATTGCCAAGCTTTTCCAGAAGGGCAAAGCTGCGATCAAGCCCAAGATCAATTAATTTTGGATGTAGCCGCGCCAGCCGTTCAAGCGCCGCTGCGGCACGGTCAGCTGCGGCCATTGCCGCCGGTGATGACGATGGCATTAGGCGCGCTTTCTGCTGTCTTTCGATCCCATCATGAAATCCAGAAGCCGGCCAATATATTCAGGCTGTTCGGCGCGCGGCACAACGGCATCGACCATACCATGATCCATTAGATATTCGGCTGTCTGGAAATCTTCAGGCAGTTTTTCACGAACCGTTTCTTCGATCACACGGCGACCGGCAAAGCCAATGATGGCACCAGGTTCGGCAATTTGAATATCGCCAAGCATGGCAAATGATGCGGTAACGCCGCCGGTCGTTGGATGCGCCAATAAAACAAAATAGGGAAGGCCAGCATCACGAACCTGCTCAACAGCGGCGATGGTGCGTGGTAATTGCATAAGTGATAAAACGCCTTCTTGCATGCGTGCGCCGCCAGTTGATGGCACGGTGATCAGCGCGCCCTTGCGGGCAACCGCTTCCTTTGCAGCGCGAACAATGCCATTGCCGACCATGCGTCCCATTGACCCGCCCATAAAGCGGAAATCAAATGCGGCGATCACGCAAGGATATCCGTTGATTTGCCCTGCTGCGACGGCAATCGCGTCATTCAGGCCGGTTTTGTTGCGCGTGTCGCGAAGCCGGTCAGTATATTTCTTGCTATCGCGGAATTTCAAAGGATCGTCTTCAATAGGCGAAAGCGAGATCACATCATATTTGCCATCGTCAAATAACATGGCAAAACGGTGTTCGGGCGGAAGTGGGGCATGATGACCGCATGTGGCGCAGCAGTTAAATGCCTGTTCATATTCACGATGAAAAATCATCTGGCTACAGGCGCTGCATTTGATCCACAGATTATCCGGCACATCATCGGACTGAACCCATGCCTTGATTTTGGGAAGGACAGAATTTGTAATCCAATTCATTGCAATCTCCCTATGCGCGTATGGCGGCACTAAGCTCGCCGACAAATGCGGCAACTTTACGGACAATCGCCGCACGGTTTTCAGCCACATCTGGGCTGGATGGGTTTGCCACGCCATCAGCAATGATATCAACAACGGCAGAGCCGACAACCGCACCGTCACTCAAACGTGCTGATTCGGCTGCCTGTTCGGGGGTGCGGATGCCAAATCCGGTTACAATCGGAAGATCGGTTTGTTTGCGGATGCGCTGATAGGCATCGGAAATGCTGGTCGCCGCAGCGCTTGCCATGCCGGTAATGCCAGTAACCGACACATAATAAACAAATCCGCTGGCCTGTGCCAAGATGGCTGGCAAACGCTGATCATGGCTTGTCGGGGTGATCAACCGAACGACATTCAAACCAGCATCGCGTGCCGGAATGCAAAGTTCTGAATCTTCTTCTGGTGGCAAATCAACGATGATCAATCCGTCAACACCAGCCGCCACTGAATCGGCAATGAACCGGTCATTACCATAGATATAGATCGGGTTGTAATAGCCCATCAGGACAAGCGGCATATCAGGGTGCCGTTGGCGAAAATTACGCGCAATTTCAAGCGTTGCGGTTAAGGACATACCGCCCTTTAACGCCCGAAGTGATGCTGCCTGAATGGCGGGGCCATCGGCCATTGGGTCGGAAAAAGGCATGCCAAGCTCGATAAAATCAACACCAGCGTCAACCAACCCGTCAAGCAAGGCTTCGGTGGTGGCGGCGTCTGGGTCGCCAGCGGTAATAAAAACGCCCAAGCTGCCGCGATTTTCGGCTTTGGCCTTTGCAAATGCGGTGTCGATGCGACCTGCCATAATTATCTCTTTTCCAATCTAAATGGGCTTTGGTTTACATCCGGCCAAGTTTTTCAAGAACCGGAAGAACCGCGCCCAAATCCTTGTCGCCGCGGCCACACATGTTCAAAATGACAATATCATCAGAATCCATATCGCCAATGACGGTGCTAAGATAGGCCAGCGCATGTGATGGTTCGAGCGCCGGAATGATGCCTTCAAGACGCGCACAAAGCTGAAAGGCGACAAGCGCTTCTTCATCGGTGGCACTGACATAATTGACGCGGCCAATATCATGAAGCCATGAATGTTCAGGGCCGATTCCCGGATAATCCAGACCAGCCGAAATCGAATGGGCATCGGTGATTTGCCCATCATCATTTTGCAGAAGATAGGTTCGGTTGCCATGCAGGATACCCGGTGTTCCGCCGGTTAGTGACGCAGCATGAAGGCCGCTGCCAAGCCCTTTGCCTGCAGCTTCGACACCATAGATGGCCACATCCGTATCATCAAGAAACGGATAGAAAAGCCCAATCGCATTTGACCCGCCACCAATACAGGCGACAAGCGCATTTGGCAGGCGGCCTTCGGCTTCGAGAATTTGTTCGCGCGCCTCGGTGCCGATAACTGATTGGAAATCGCGCACCATTTGCGGATAGGGGTGTGGGCCTGCGGCGGTGCCGATAATGTAAAAATGCGTTTCGGCATTGGTAACCCAATAGCGAAGCGCCTCATTCATTGCGTCTTTAAGCGTGCCGGTACCTGATGTGACAGGGTGGATTTTGGCACCAAGAAGACGCATCCGGTCGACATTCGGCTTTTGCCGTTCGACATCTTCAGCGCCCATAAAGACTTCACATTCCATATTGAAAAGCGCACAGGCTGTTGCTGTGGCAACGCCATGCTGGCCTGCGCCGGTTTCGGCAATGATTTTGGTTTTGCCCATGCGTTTGGCAAGAAGTGCCTGACCCAAAACATTGTTGATCTTGTGCGCGCCAGTATGGTTCAGCTCATCACGTTTTAGATATAGCTTCGCACCACCAAAATGCGCGGTCATGCGTTCGGCAAAATAGAGTGGGCTTGGGCGACCGATATAATGCTTTTGGTAATAGTACATTTCCCGCTGAAATGATTTATCGGCGCTGGCTTCTTTATAGGCCTTTTCGACATTCAAAATCAGCGGCATCAGCGTTTCAGCGACAAAGCGGCCGCCATGAATGCCAAAGCGGCCAGCCTCATCGGGCTGGTTGCGAAATGTGTTAACGTTCGTTTTGCTCATCAAAAGCTCTCATCCTGTAAAGTCGGCGATATCGACGCGGCCCCCAGCATTGTTTTAGCCTAATTGGGCCGCCCGAATAAAGGCATGAATCTGTTCTGCGTCCTTTTTTCCGGGGTATGATTCAACACCCGATGACACATCCACCGCCTTTGCTGCGCTAATCTTGATCGCACTTGCCACATTATGGCGGTCAAGCCCGCCTGCCAGCATCCATGGTAACTGCCCGCGGTAATTGGCAAGGATTGTCCAATCAAACTGATGGCCGGTACCACCTGGCTGCGATCCGGCTTTGACTTTGGCGTCAAACAGCAACCAATCGGCAAGATTATCCCATTTGGCGCATTGATCAAGATCGGCCGCGGTTTCAACGGCAATCGCCTTGATCACCGGCAAACCGGTGCGGGCTTTGATATCGGCAACATCCTGACAGGTTTCTTTGCCATGAAGCTGCAGCATATCTGGCCGCGCCGCTTCGATGATGGGCATAAGCTTTTCGCCAACGATATCAACGCTAAGCAAAACGCGTTCAGGCGCATCAGAACCAATAGAATCGGCGCAATCTGCCAATGCTGCTAGGCCGGCCAGATCAAGATGGCGTGATGATCCGGGGTAATAGACCATGCCTGTCCAGCGCGCACCGGCATCGCGGCAGATGATATAATCATTTGCCGTTGATATGCCGCAGATTTTAACCTCGGGCGCCATTGATAATCCTTTTGCTTGATAGTTTTTCTTTTCGGGGTCGAAACCGGAAACGGGCGATTGCTTAACTTAGCCGGCGATCGGCGGTCAATTGGTTTGATGCGGCTGATTCACCCTGCTGGTCATAATCCTGCTGGCCGTATTCATGCTGGGCGGCTGATTCGGCTGTCATTTTACCGGTTTTTGCCTGCAATTTATTGAAACGCCCTTCAAGACGCCACAGCTTTGCCCGAATCGCCAGCCACTGCCCCCATAGCAATATAGCACTCAGCAATCCACCAATGATAAAGCTGGATAGAATCAACAGCCAAACTGGCGACGTTAGCGTGCTGTCAAATGGCCAAAGATAAATCGTAATAAGGGTTTTATTCGATGTGGCAAACACAATTGCAAACATGACCAAGAACAAGGTGATGCTCAGCCATAAAAGGCGGCCTAATGTTCGCATAATTCGATCCGTCTAGCGGTTTAACCGCTCACGCATACCCTTGCCCATTTTGAAAAAAGGCACTTTCTTTTCAGATACTTCTACACTTGTTCCAGTTCTTGGATTGCGTCCGAGGCGGGCTTTGCGCTCGCGCACTGAAAAAGCACCAAACCCGCGAAGCTCAACCCTGTCACCACGTTCAAGCGCACCGCCGATTTCATCAAGGATTGTTCCAACCAGCCGCTCAATATCACGGTGGTAAAGTGTTGGATTCTTAGCCGCTAATTTTGCGATAAGTTCTGACCTTGTCACAGAGTTTGCTCCCTTAATTCTTACGTTCTTAATATGAAATTAGGATGCCTGTTTGCAAATGGCGGGTCAACTTAGAATTGATTTCTAACGTTAATAAGAATGATAAAATTCATTAACATAGCCAAGCCCAGCCATAAAAAAAGCCAGCCGATGGATGCACCGGCTGGCGTGAAGATAGGCAGATTGGCGATTGTGCCAGTCTTACTTTTCGTCGCTTGTGTCTTTCTTGGCAAGAGCCGCACCAAGGATATCACCAAGGCTGGCACCGCTGTCTGATGAGCCAAATTCGGCCATGGCCTGCTTTTCTTCGGCAGATTCGCGTGCCTTGATCGACAGTGACAATTTGCGGGTTTTCTTGTCAACACTGGTGACGATGGCGTCAACTTTTTCACCAACGGCAAACCGGTCAGCGCGCTGTTCAGCACGATCACGGCTAAGATCAGTCCGGCGGATAAAGCCAGTCATGTTCTCACCGATGGTGACGTCGATGCCGTTGTCTGTTACCGCGCTAACGGTACAGGTTACGACTTCGCCTTTGCGATAGGCATCAGCCTGACCAGCAAATGGATCGTCAGTTAGCTGTTTGATGCCAAGTGAGATACGCTCTTTATTGACGTCGATATCAAGGACTTTCGCCTTAACCATATCGCCTTTGGTAAAGCCTTCAAGGGCTTCTTCGCCAGCGTTTTCCCAGCTGATATCTGACAGGTGAACAAGACCGTCAATATCGTCATTCAGGCCAACAAACAGACCAAATTCGGTGATGTTCCGGATTTCGCCGTCGATCTCGGTGCCAACTGGATAGGTGGCGCTAAGGTCTTCCCAAGGATTGGTTGTGCATTGCTTGAGGCCAAGTGAAATACGGCGCTTTGACAGATCAACGTCAAGAACCATAACTTCGACTTGCTGGCTGGTCGAAACGATTTTGCCAGGATGAACATTCTTCTTTGTCCAACTCATCTCAGATACATGGACAAGACCTTCGACACCGGCTTCCAGCTCAACAAATGCGCCGTAATCGGTGATATTGGTAACGCGGCCTTCCATTTTCGCCCCAATTGGGAATTTGCCTTCGACATTTTCCCATGGATCCGACAGAAGCTGCTTCATGCCAAGCGAGATACGCTGGGTTTCAGCATTAAAGCGAATGACCTGAACTTCGACAGTTTCACCAATTTGCAGGGCTTCAGATGGATGGCTGATGCGCTGCCATGCAATATCGGTCACATGCAACAGGCCGTCAACACCGCCAAGATCGACAAAGGCGCCGTAATCGGTGATGTTCTTGACCACACCTTGAAGAACCTGACCTTCTTGCAGATTAGAGACAAGCTCTGATCTTGCTTCGGCGCGAGACTCTTCCAGAACGGCGCGGCGTGAAACAACAATATTGCCACGACGACGGTCGATTTTCAGAATTTGGAATGGCTGTGGTGTTCCCATCAATGGGCCAAGATCGCGAACAGGGCGAATATCGACCTGACTTCCCGGCAAAAAGGCTGTTGCCCCTGACAGATCGACAGTGAAACCGCCTTTGACCTTGCCAAAGATAACGCCGGTAACGCGCTCTTGCTTTTCAAATGATGCTTCGAGAACACCCCATGCTTCTTCGCGGCGGGCTTTGTCGCGGCTTAATACGGCCTGACCATTACGGTCTTCCATACGCTCGACATAAACCTCAATCTCATCGCCGATTGAAACATCGGCTTGTTGTCCGGGGGCGGCAAGTTCCTTTAGCGGAACGCGGCCTTCAGATTTCAGGCCAACATCAATGATGACAGCGTCACCCTCGATGCCGATAACAAAGCCGCGGACAACACTGCCCTCAACATTCGTGCCTTCACCAAAGCTTTCAGCTAAAAGATCGGCAAAGTTTTCAGTGGCAGCGTCGGCTGCCAAATTCGTTGTAGATGTCAAAAAAATCTCCGTTTTGTCGCTATTTCGGTTGGGGGTGCAAAACCGCCCGAATCAGGATCGAAATATCTGTGCCTCAGCCGGCATGAGGGCCGCATTGAACGAACGATAACCAGAATATATTTGCCCTATTTTGGCAATATAGCTTGGCTCCAAGCGGGTTTTTTGGCGACCAGTTTGTTTCGCCGGCAGTCAGTTAATCAAAATATGAACCGGAAATGTTCGTATGGTTTCCGGTTCGGGCTCATTATTCTGATGGGCAAACACGATCAATATGCGACAGAGCTAGTGCCAGAACCGCCGCCGCATCCATGGTGGATGTGTCGATGGTTATTGCGTTATCTGCGGCCTTTAACGGGGCCACTGATCTAGTCCGGTCACGGTCGTCACGCGCCTTCATATCCGCCAGAACGTCGCGGAACATAACCGATTGTCCTGCCTGAAGCAACTCTTTGGTGCGGCGCTCGGCGCGAATATCAAGATCGGCATCAATGAAGAATTTTATATCGGCGTCCGGAAGCACGATCGTGCCAATGTCACGACCATCAAGAACCGCTCCTTTGCCCGATGGTGGTGCCGTGGCAAAGGATCGCTGAAGCGCCAGCAATTCAGCCCGAACGGGGCTAATGGCGGCCACGATTGACGCAAGGGCGGCAACGTTATCGGTGCGTATTTCAGCCGTTTGCGTTAGCGAAAGATCAAGTTCTGACGCAGAATTAACAGCCTGTTTTTCATCAATATTATTGCTATTTACGCCAGCTTTTAACAGGCTAAGGGCAACCGCACGATACAGCGCCCCCGTATCCAGATAATCATAGCCGAATTCCGCTGCCACCCGTTTGGCAAGCGTGCCTTTGCCGCTGGCTGCCGACCCATCAATGGCGATAATCACGTTGCGGTTCCGTCAATGATGCTGGCACCAAGCTGGTTCATGCCGCTGGCAAATCCGGGAAAGCTTGTTTCGATGGTGGCACAGCCGGTTACAGTGATTGGTTGTTCGGCAACAAGGCCAAGCGTCAGAAATGACATGGCGATTCGGTGATCATGCTGCGCTGAAAGGGTTGCCCCGCCAGTTATGGTGCTGGTGGAAACGCGCATCGAATCATCATCATAATCAACGGTGACACCGCATGCGGCAAGGCCATCAGCCATCACCTTGATACGGTCGGTTTCCTTGACGCGCAACTCGGCAACGCCAAGCATCTCGGTTGTGCCGCTAGCGGTTGCTGCGGCGACTGATAGAATTGGAAATTCATCAATCATCGAGGCCGCACGTTCGGCCGGAACGGTGATGCCTTTCAACTGACTATGCCGGATACGCAAATCAGCAACGGCTTCGCCGCCTTCAATCCGATCATTGCTTTTGACAATATCGCCGCCCATTTCGATAAGGGTTGTCAAAAGACCGGTTCGAAGCGGGTTCATGCCAATGCCAACAAGCGTGATATCGCTTTGCGGGGTAATCAGCGCCGCAACAATGGCAAACGCGGCAGAAGATGGATCGCTTGGCACGATGATATCGGCGGCGCGAAGGGTTGCTTCACCTGCAAGCGTAACATGATGCGCCCCATCGGCGTCGATATGCTGCTGAACCGATGCGCCAAAATGTCGAAGCATTGATTCGCTGTGATCGCGTGATGCGTGCGGTTCGATGATATTTGTGGTGCCACGCGCGTTCAACCCGGCAAGCAAGATCGCTGATTTGATTTGTGCCGAAGCCACTTTTGAGCGATGGCTTAACGCCATTGGATTTGCCGCTCCCTTGATGGTGACGGGCAGCAAGCCACCATCACGGCAGGTGACATCAGCACCCATTTCGGCAAGCGGATCGGTAATCCGCGCCATTGGCCGCACGCTTAGCGAGGCATCGCCACAGAATGTTGCCGTGATGTTCTGACCGGCAACAACCCCCATCAATAGGCGCACACCAGTTCCCGAATTGCCAAGATCAAGCGGTGTCACAGGTGATATCATGCCATGCAAGCCAACGCCGGTAATATGCCAAACCCGGTCGGCGTCACGCTGGATGCTGGCTCCAAGCGCCACAAGTGCGTCTTTGGTTGACATAACATCAGCGCCCTCAAGAAGGCCGCGAACTTTGGTTGTGCCAATCGAAAGACTGCCGAAAATCAGTGAACGATGCGAAATTGATTTATCACCCGGAATGGGCATGACACCCACAAGCGGACCGGCTTTTCGCGAAACAAGTTGATCATGCGGATGAGGTGACATCAAAAGGCCTTTTACTATTTGCTGACGGGCGGTTTTGCCCGGTTAATTTCGGTAACGGCAGCTTGTAACATTTTTCTTGTGTGCTAGGCAATTAGCGCCATGAAAATGCCAAATCCTTTTGATCGCAAGCCAGCGTGAAAATAAAAGTTGGAAACCGGAAGAAAATTATTTTGACAGCTTGCAAAATTTGTTTCAAATCCCCTAAAGATGAATGGTCCTTATTTTTGACGGTTAAGTACAGGGGATTTAAAAGAATGGCAAAGGTTGAGCTTGGCTTGAAGCGTACCTGTCTATCATGTGATATGCGCTTTTATGATTTTAAACGCAGTCCCATTATTTGTCCGGGCTGCGGCACAGAATTTGATCCGGAAAATCTGTTGAAAGGCCGTAAAAGCCGGGCTGAACCGAAAAGCGCGGCGAAGGCAGATGTTTCTGATGATGCTGATGATCTGGATGAAACAGATTTTGACGATGAAGACATTGATGTTGCTGTCACTAAAGACGATGTTGATGACGATGATATAGATTTTGACGAAGATGATGTTGATGTTGATGATACGGACGGTCCGGGCATCATCCAGGACGATATCACCGACGGTGATGAATTATTGCCCAACCTAGATAATAAGGATGATCAATAAGCATCTTGTCTGCTTGTTGTTGGCAAATCTGATTAGTTTGGCGGCGGTGGCATAAAAAACCCGCCGCCAGACAAAAATTTGCTTGCACAGGGTGTCGCCCCTGCGATACACATCCCTCGCAGTGTTTCGGCATTGCACGAATTGGAACCGAATTGGCGTTATGGCGTTGCCCCGAAATGGGCTTTGCAGGGCTGGACACGGTAACAAGGGGCTATAGCTCAGCTGGGAGAGCGCTACAATGGCATTGTAGAGGTCAGCGGTTCGATCCCGCTTAGCTCCACCAATTTCTCGATTTCCAGATAAAAACATTATTCAGCACGGCTTGCTATCCATACTGTTAGCGCGCGCTCATGCCATCATGGCTTTGCCGGTGCCATTACCGTCGCGGTTGTTCGCATTTTGCAGGGATTGTGGGCAAGCCTGACGCGGTTAGGCGGCAACGTCGCTGGCGTTTTTAAGGCATCCAAGAAGTTCATGTGGCGTTTTGGCAGTGCGAAGCCGGTTGCAAATAGCCACCTCGCGTAATGATCTTGCCACGCTTGATACGCATTTCAGATGATCGCTATCTGCATTTTGCGGCCCGATCACAAGGCAAACAATATCGACCGGTTTGCGATCTTGTGCGTCGAAATCAACTGGCTTTG
Organism: Candidatus Puniceispirillum sp.; assembly: GCA_017859295.1. Classification (GTDB taxonomy): domain Bacteria; phylum Pseudomonadota; class Alphaproteobacteria; order Puniceispirillales; family Puniceispirillaceae; genus UBA3439. The sequence continues at coordinate 11,411 of JAFMNI010000045.1, forward strand.
TCAAAACGGCGATGATGCCCATGGTACGCGTCAAATCGTGATGCACGGCATGCGGAATCGCAATACCGCTGCCAATGGCGGTGCTACCAAGACGTTCGCGGCGCATCACAATTTCAAAAAGACTGCGCTGGCAAAGGCCAGTCAGTTCAGCGGCGCGTTCAGCAAGTTGTTCAATAACCTGCTTTTTGCTGCTGCCAGCGACGCCAACCATAATCTGGTCGGCAGCGAGATAATCGATTATGGACATAAAAAGACCCGTAGAATGAATAAAGCCTGTGCAGCGCCCAGTTCCGGAGCCGAAACTGTGCAGTGCCAAGGCGGCGCAGGTATAGGAGGTGCATGATGGGCTGTCAAGCCGTGAATCACGCGATCTAGATGCTAAAACGCTCGCCAAGGTAGACTTGCCGAACCCCGCTATGTTGAACCACCTCATCCGGCGTGCCTTCCATCAGCACGGTGCCATCATGAATAATGTAGGCACGGTC
>JAFMNI010000046.1 GCA_017859295.1 Candidatus Puniceispirillum sp.
TGACAAGTAAGGCAAAACGGGTGGTGACAGATCTGTTTGATTTGTTTATGTCCGAACCCAACACATTGCCAAGCGACTGGCAATTTAGTGGTGGAAAAGCCCTGAGCGATATGACAAATAACGATCGGGCGCGTATTATCGCCGACTATATTGCCTCGATGACCGACCGCTATGCCATTATCGAACATGAACGGCTTTTCGATCTTGGCCCCATTTTACGATAGATCCTGTTTGCGGATAGAGAAAAGACCCGATTTCATGAATATTTTTTCCTTCTTTGAAGTTGAATTTCAAACCATCATCAACCAGCTTGTTTCCGCCGATTTACTATCTGGCGATATTGATACAAGCCGTGTTGTCTTTGAGTTGCCGCGCGATGAAAGTCATGGCGATCTTGCCACAAATGCGGCGATGGTTTTGGCCAAACAGGCGAGTAAATCGCCGCGTGATCTTGCTACCTTATTTGCTGGTGAACTCGCAAAAATTGACGGGGTGATCAGCGTTGATATTGCCGGTCCAGGCTTTTTGAACCTCAGCATTGAATCACGTCTATGGACGCGCGAAATCGCCGATATCCTTGCTGCTGATTTGACTTATGGCAAAAGTAACATTGGGGCAGGCGAGCCGGTGAATGTCGAATTTGTGTCGGCAAACCCAACCGGTCCGTTACATGCCGCCCATGCCCGCGGTGCGGTGATTGGTGATGCGCTTGCCGGATTGATGGAATTTTGCGGCTGGAACGTCACGCGCGAATATTACATTAATGACGCTGGTGGGCAGGTCGATGTTTTGGCGCGGTCAACCTATCTTCGCTATTGCGAAGCGCTTGGCCGTGATATTGGTGCTATTCCGGCTGGTCTATATCCCGGGCTTTATCTTAAAGATGTCGGGCAAGCATTGGCCGCCCGTGATGGCGAACTCTATCTTGATAAGCCTGAAGCCGAATGGCTTGAGACCGTCCGCAGCTTTGCCATTGACGCCATCATGCAGGGGATCAAAACCGATCTTTTGGCACTTGGCATCAAAATGGATCAGTTTTCATCAGAACGCGCCCTTGTGAATTCGGGGGCGGTTGGGCGCGCAATTGATAAATTGCAGCAAGACGGCCATCTCTACCAAGGTGTTTTGCAGCCCCCAAAAGGCAAAGAGCCGGAAGATTGGGAACCGCGCGAACAATTGCTGTTCAAAGCCAGCGAATTTGGCGATGACACGGATCGGCCTTTGCAAAAATCTGATGGGACATGGACCTATTTTGCTGCCGATGTTGCCTATCATCTCGACAAGCTTGAACGAACCGGCGGTGCCTTAATCAATATTTTTGGTGCTGATCACGGCGGCTATGTCAAGCGCATGACCGCGGCGGTTGCCGCTTTATCGGGCATGCAGAACATGCTTGATATCAAACTATGCCAGCTGGTGAATTTGCTGGATAATGGGCAGCCGGTCAAAATGTCAAAACGCGCTGGCACATTTGTTACCGTTGAAGATGTGATCGAGGCGGTTGGTGCTGATGTGATCCGGTTTATCATGCTCACAAGGCGCAATGATCAAACCTTGGATTTTGACTTTGCAAAAGTAACCGAGCAATCACGCGATAATCCGGTTTTTTATGTTCAATATGCACATGCCCGCGCCTGTTCGGTTATTCGGCAATTTGAGAAAGACCGGACAATCCCCGAAACGGCGAATCTGAACCTGATTACCGACCCTGCCGAACTGGCTGTGGTAAAAATGCTGGTTGGCTGGCCAAAGCTGGTTGAATCAGCCGCCAGCGCGCATGAACCGCATCGGATCGCCTTTTATCTTGTCGATCTTGCAAGCCGGTTCCATTCATTATGGAATGCGGGTCGGGAAAACCCATCATTGCGCTTTATCCTTGATGATGATGCGGCAACGACAGCCGCCCGAATGCAACTTGTCCAAGCAACAAGTTTCGTTATTCGAACCGGCTTAAATGTGTTATCAATTAAAGCCTTAGAAGAAATGTAGAGTGCAAAATGAGCGATGAAGACCAACAGGTTAGCGGCGTCAATTGGGGGTGGTTTGCCATCCTTGCCAGCATCATCACCATTGTTGGTGGCACCACCTATTTTCTGCTGCCAAGCCTGATTTCAAAAACCGTTACCGATATTACGGTGGTCAAAGCGATTGACGCGCCGATCAAGGTTAAGCCTTTGGATCCGGGCGGTGAGACGGTCGATCATCAAGATTTGCTTGTTGTTGATATCCTGAAAGGCGGCAACAAAGCCGATGATCAAACCGAAACGCTGCGGCCTACTTCGCCAAGCCCCGAACCACCGCCGGTTGCCGAAGCTGAAACCGCAGCAAAAGCAATTTTGGAACCACCCATAGCAACCAGTGAAGACGCGGCCAAAGAGCTTCTGCCAAAAGCAAAGCCTGCACCAAAACCTGTAGCAAAAAATGCAACGGTCAATGGCGCAACAGTTAAAGATTCAGCTGGGGCAGACACCAAAATAGCGGCCAATGCCAAGACCAGTAACAAGCCAAGCAAACCGGCTGCGGCAAAGCCTGCATCGGCCAAGCCCGATCAAGACACCACTTCAAAGATCAAGAAGCGGGTGATCGTAATTGAAGGTGATGAGCCGCTTTATATGATCCAGCTTGCCGCGTTTCGTAATGCAGAAAAAGCCACTGAAATGGCCAAAATTTTGTCACAAAAACATAAAACGCGCCTGCAAGATGCCGATCTTGAAACGATGTCGGTTGATACCGGCAGTAACGGTATTTTCTATCGCATTGTCAGCGCCCCTTTGCCGCGCCCTGATGCCGATAAGATTTGCGGCGTTTTGCGGCGGTCGGGTCAGGATTGTTTCTTGCGGAAATATACCGCGCCAAGCCCGTAATTCAGGGGCGAGCCCCAAAATCTCAAACCAAATTAGAACTGGCGTTATTACAGCGATTATGACCGACCTCCAAGACACATTCACCGCCGATGAAAGCCCCATAGACCGGCCAAAACAGCTGGCGCTTTTCGTTAATCTTGACGGTTTTGAGGGGCCGATTGATCTATTGCTGAAACTGGCACGTGATCAAAAGGTCGATTTGACCAAAATCGCTATTTTGCCATTGGCCGAACAATATCTCAGCTTTGTGAATAATGTTCGTGAACTCGATCTGGAAATTGCTGCCGATTATCTGGTAATGGCGGCATGGCTTGCCTATCTGAAATCGCGGCTTTTATTGCCCGACCCTGAGCCCGAGCAAGCCGAAGAAATGGTCGATATGGCGGATGCGCTGCGCTATCAGCTTTTGCGGCTCGAAGCCATGCAGCAAGCTGCTAAACGCCTGTCATCAATGCCTAAACTGGGGCAACAACGATTTGCCCGTGGCGCACCCGAACAATTTGCCAATACCAGCCAAGCGATTTGGACAGCATCACTTTATGAATTGTTATCATGCTATGGCGATATTCGTTCAACCGAAGATGCCGAAACACTGACCATTGCCTCGACCCGGCTTTATTCGGTTGAAGAGGCAGCAAAGCGGTTGCGCAACCTTATTGGATCAAGCCCGAATTGGACGGTTTTGCAGCATTTCCTGCCAACCGGCCTGCAATCACCAATGGATTTGCGATCGGCAACGGCGTCGCATTTTGTCGCATCACTGGAATTGGCACGCGAAGGCGTGCTAAGACTGCGCCAAGACAATCATTTTGCGCCGTTATATATGAAGGTTAGAGACTAAGATGACGATGTTGTCACCGCTGCAAGATTGCGCCGCCACAATTGAAGCCCTGATTTTTGCCTCAGATCGGCCAATTCGCGAGCGCGAGCTGATTGTGCATGTGCCTGACAATATGGATCTTGCCGAAGTGATTGCCGCCATTGCTTTGCGTTATGATGCAACAAGCGGCATTGAGCTATGTCAGGTTGGTGATGGCTGGGCGTTTCGCACCAAAGCCGAAATTGCCGAAAGATTAAGCCAACATAAACAGGTTGAACGGCCACTTTCCCGCGCTGCGCTGGAAGTTTTGGCGATCATTGCCTATCACCAGCCCATCACGCGCGCCGAAATTGAAGAAATTCGTGGGATCAGCTTGTCAAAAGGCACTATGGATATTTTGCTTGAACTTGGCTGGATTAAACCACGCGGCCGCCGCCGGACACCAGGTCGCCCGTTAACATGGGGAACAAGCCCAGCATTTCTTGACCATTTCGGGCTTGCCGATATTGGTGATTTACCGGGAATGGATGATTTGAAAGCAGCCGGCCTGCTTCGCAAAGGCCAAATTCTTGGCGCTTTGATGGATCACACATCGCAAAATGATGATCTTGATGATGAAGATGACAGTGACGCCGATTTTCTGGAAGATGGATTGCTAGAAGCCGGTTATGACGGAGATGAACATGCTTGAATTTGAACATATCAGGCATGCCTATAACGGCAGCCTGTCGGTTCGTGATGTCAGTTTCAAGGTTCAGCCAGGCGAGGTTGTGTCACTGCTTGGACCATCCGGGTGCGGTAAAACGACCTTGCTGCGGCTGGCAGCAGGGCTAGAACAACCCCAACATGGCAGCATTAGTCTTCATGGCGATGTTATTTCGTCGTCTGATTACATCCAGCCGCCTGAACAGCGCGGCATTGGCTATATGTTTCAGGATTACGCGCTATTTCCGCATATGACAGTATTGCAAAATGTGGTCTTCGGCCTTGTCGAAAAAGGCAGTGCGGCGACCCGGCGCGGGCTTGATGTGCTTGGCGAGGTTGGCATTGACGATCTTAGTGATATGTATCCGCATGAATTGTCGGGTGGCCAGCAACAACGCGTTGCGCTGGCGCGGGCGCTTGCCCCAAAACCTGCGGTTATCCTACTTGATGAGCCCTATGCCGGTCTGGATAGCCGCCTTCGCGAGCGTATCCGTGACCAGATGCTGCATGTTCTAAAAGCTTCGAATGCCGCAGCGTTGATGGTGACACATGATGCCGAAGAGGCAATGTTCATGTCGGACCGGATTGTTGTTCTGCGTGATGGCCATGTCGTTCAAACCGGCCGCCCAGTTAATCTATATTGCCAACCAAGCAGTGCCTTTGTTGCTGAATTTTTTGGCGAAGTGAACCGTATTGAAGGCATTGTTGCCAAGGATAAGGTGGTTACCGCGCTTGGCGAGTTTAGCGCGCCAAAAACCCTAAGCGATGGCAGCGCAGCGAGTGTTGTGATCCGGCATGAAGCGCTTTTGATCGATGCTGGCAATGATGGCGTCGTTGGCGAGGTGATGGAGTCACGCTTGCTAGGCCGTGCGTCACTAATCCATTTATCGGTGCCAACGGGGCGGGATGTTCTTCATCTTCACGCGCGCATACCCGGTTTGAACTCGATTGAAGTTGGAAGTCAGGTTCGGGTTCGCGTTGATCCGGCACAGGCATTTGTTTTTGCTGCCGGAAATGGGGCTGAATAAGCCAAGAGTAAAACCACAATCGCCAAAACATTTGGTTTTTTCACAGATTTGTCACTTTTCTGTACCGGTTTTGCCAAGGACTTCTTGTAGACAGCCAAAGCCCTGTCTATAGTGCGGGGACAACAAGGCCATTGGTTTTTCCGGTGGCCGAAACGAATTGGAAATGAGGACCTAAACTATGTTTGGTGGTACATTCAGTATTTTACATTGGATCGTTGTTTTGGCAGTTGTTCTGCTGCTTTTTGGCGGCAGAGGCAAAGTGTCGGCGATCATGGGTGATTTCGGTAAAGGCTTGCGTAACTTTAAAACAGGTCTGAAGGGGCCTGAAGAAGACGCTGGCGAAGAGGCCGAGGCCATCGAAGAGGCGCCAAAGGCAGCGAAAAAGCCAGCGGCAAAAAAAGCGGCTCCAAAGAAAGCGGCAGCCAAAAAAGCCACAGCCAAAAAAGCATCTGCTAAAAAAGCCGCCAAGAAATAGGCGCTAGGAGCAGATAATGCTTGATATTGGCGGCTGGGAATTCTTGGTTGTTGCCTTTGTGCTGATCATGGTGGTTGGCCCAAAGGAGCTTCCCAAGATGCTTCGTGGTTTTACCCGTGTAATGCGTCAGGTGCGATCAATGGCGGCCGAATTTTCGCGCAGCATGCAAAACATGGCCGATGACGCCGAACTTGGCGATCTAAAAGGCACGCTGGAAGACGTCAAGCGCGGCAATCTGGCCGGCGTCGCCGATGCGATTGATCCTGCAGGAAATCTGAAAGACTCAGTTGAAGATTTGAAAAAATCAGCAACGGAAACGGGTTTGCAGGATGATGTTGGCGAAATCCGTAATCTGGCAGGAACAACCGGCGACGGTTTTGCCGAGGTAATCAATCAAGCACCGGAAGATGATGCCAAAGCCGCCGCATCTTCTAATACAAAAACGAAAACCGGGAGCTAGGCCAAAATGGCAGAGCAAGACGCAGATAATTCAGGGTTGGCCGAAGGCCGCATGACACTGATCGGCCATTTGACCGAGCTGCGCAACCGGCTTGGGGTTGCACTTGGCGTTTTTTTGCTTTTGTTCCTGATCAGCGTTGCCCCGTTGCCCGGGACAACAAGCAACAGCATCGCCTATCAGGTATTTGTGTTTTTGCAGGCGCCATTGGCTGAAATCTTAAATGCCAAGGGCGGCGGCCGGATGATTTTCACCGCCCTCCATGAAGGGTTTTTCACGCAAATCAAAGTTGGCTTTTTTACCGCGCTTTGCATCACCTTTCCGATTATCAGCATGCAGCTTTGGAAATTCGTTGCCCCAGGGCTTTACAAAAATGAGCGTAAAGCTTTCTTACCGTTCTTGATTGCCACACCGGTTCTGTTCACCCTTGGTGCGGCGATGGTTTATTATGTTGTCACGCCAATGGCATGGGCGTTCTTCGTGTCATTTGAGATGGTTGGCGATAATAGCGCGCTGGCGATCGAACTTGAGCCGCGTATCAGTGAATATCTGTCGTTGATGATGCGGTTAATCTTTGCCTTTGGGCTTGCTTTTGAACTGCCTGTTATTCTGCTTTTGCTGGCACGCGCAGGACTGGTCACGCATCAAGGGCTAGCTGAAAAGCGCAAAATTGCGATTGTAATCAGCTTTGTCGTTGCAGCAATTTTGACACCGCCCGATGTCATTTCACAATTGCTATTGGCTGTTCCCATCATCCTGCTTTACGAATTATCCATTTTTGGGGCAAGGCTGATGAGCCCACCTGAAAATAATGAATTCGAGAATAGTTAAAACAAAAGTTGCGCGCCGCAGGTCAATTTTGACGATCGGCGTGCAGTTTGCGGCTAGCTTTTCTGATCCGAACCTGACCAACAAACCGAGTTAAAAATGCATGATATCCGTTTTATCCGCGAAAATCCTGATGCCTTTGATGCGGCTCTAAAGCGGCGCAAGCTTGCCCCTATGGCGGGTGAAATCCTGAAAACCGATAGTGATCGCCGCGCATTGCAGGCGCAAATTCAGGAACTGCAATCGCGCCGCAATCAGGCATCAAAGGAAATCGGCGCGCTTAAGGCCAAAGGCGGCGATGCCGATGCCTTGATCGCCGAGGTCAATGATATCAAAACCAAAATGCCAGCCCTTGAAACCGAAGAAGCCAACCTTGCCGAAAGTCTGGAATCACGGCTTCTTGAGCTGCCGAACCTTCTCGATGAATCGGTGCCTGATGGCGATGATGAAGATCACAACCAATTAATCCGCGCCATTGGCGATGTTCCCAGCTTTCATTTCACACCAAAAGATCATGTGGCGTTGGGCGAAGGGCTTGGGCTAATGGATTTTGCGCTTGGTGCCAAATTGGCAGGCGCACGGTTTGTTGTTCTATCTGGCCAGCTAGCTAGGTTGGAACGTGCCTTGGCGGCCTTTATGCTGGACACACATACCGGCGAATTTGGCTATGTTGAGACCTTGCCACCAGCCTTGGTCAACAGCCAAACAATGACCGGTACCGGTCAATTGCCAAAATTTGCCGAAGACCTCTATCGTACTGACGATAAATGGCTAATTCCTACCGCCGAAGTGCCACTAACCAATATTGTGGCTGATGAGATTACTGACAGTGCGGTTCTGCCATTGCGCATGACCGCCTATACCCAATGTTTCCGGTCAGAAGCTGGCTCTGCAGGCCGTGACACAAGAGGCATGATCCGCCAGCACCAATTTTCCAAAGTGGAAATGGTGTCAATCACGCACCCCGATCAATCGGCAGATGAACTTGAGCGGATGACGTCATGCGCCGAAACAATTTTGCAAAAGCTGGAATTGCCCTATCGTGTGCTTAAGCTTTGCAGTGGCGATACCGGCTTTTCCGCGCAGCAAACCTATGATCTGGAAGTATGGTTGCCCGGTCAGGACGAAGGCCGCGGCATGTATCGTGAAATCTCATCCTGTTCGAATTGCGGGCCGTTTCAGGCACGCCGCATGAAAGCTCGTTTCCGCGATGTTGAAACCGGCGAGACCCGCTTTTTACATACCTTGAATGGGTCGGGATTGGCGGTTGGCCGTACCTTGATTGCCATTCTGGAAAATGGCCAGCAGGAAGATGGTAGCATTCGTCTGCCACAAGTCCTGCATAGCTATATGGGAACCGACCGGTTGGTGGCAAAGGCCTGATGGCAGCCATATCCAACAAGCCTGTCGGCCGCATTCTGATTAGCAATGATGACGGCGTTGATTCGATTGGCATCACAATCCTTCGTGAAATTGCGACGGCTTTAAGTGACGATATCTGGATCATTGCGCCAAGTGAAAACAGATCAGGGGCGTCGCGATCAATCACGCTTCGGCGCGATGTTGTGATCGAAGAAATTGCGCCAAAAACCTTTCGATGTTCAGGATCACCAAGCGACTGCATCATTTTCGGCATGGCTGAAATTCTCGACCAAGCGCCCGATCTGGTTCTTACCGGCATCAATCACGGCATGAATGTTGCTGATGATATTCTCTATTCGGGAACCGTTGCTGGTGCCATGGAGGCCTCATTGCTTGGCGTGCCAGCAATCGCACTGTCGCAACGTCATGGCCGCGAAGACCCGGTTGATTATGCTGCAAGCCGGCTTTATGGCGAGCAGGTGATCCGCCATATTCTGAATCTGGGCATCCCGCCGCGTACGGTGATGAATGTCAATTTCCCCAAAACCGATCCGGCCAGCATCAAAGGGGTGAAACCGGCGCATCTTGACCGGCACAAGCTAGGCGATGTCGTTATCAATGGTGGCGCGCCCAATCACTATCGGCTTGGCCCTTTGCATAGTGATCCGGAAACAAGCGATGGAAGCGACCGCGCCGTGCTGAATGATGGCTGGATTTCGCTTACGCCATTGATGATGGATGTCACCGCGCATCACTTGCTTGAGCAATTGCCGATATTAGACATAGCGGCGTCGAAATAGGCAGATTATGACAGGTGATTTCCAACCCCAAAAAGCGCAATTGATCATGACATTGCGCGGTATGGGCATTTTAGATTCGCGGGTGTTGGCAGCATTAGAATCGGTCCCGCGCGAATTATTCGTGCCACCGGCATTGCGTCACCATTCCTATGAAAACTCATCGCTTCCTATTGCCTTTGATCAAACCATAAGCCAGCCCTATGTTGTGGCGCGAATGACCGAAGCCTTGAAACTTGGCGGGCGTGAACTGGTTCTTGAAATCGGATGTGGCAGTGGCTATCAGTCAGCGATCTTGTCGCATTTATGCCGGCGCGTCTATTCGATGGAGCGCGTTCGTCCATTGCTTGTCGATGCTGAAAACCGGCTTCGCGACCTTCGCATATCGAATATCAGCTTTCGTTTTGGCGATGGGTCAAAGGGTTGGCCTGAAGCGGCGCCATTTGACCGGATCATTTTAACATGCGGATGTGATAAAATTCCCGAGATTTTGTTGCAGCAGCTTAAAATTGGCGGCATCATGGTTGCACCAGAGGGTCATGGCAAAGCGCAATCGCTTGTTGTGGTGACACGGCATGAAACTGGGTTTGAGCGCGTCACCTTGATGCCGGTAACCTTTGTGCCACTGATTGAGGGTGAATAAATGCCGCAAAAACGCTTAACCGGTTTTCAATCCTGCGCGTGGGTCTTTGGGTTTGTTGCAATGTCCAGTTTGCTTGCAGCCTGTCAGACACCAAATTTATCCTTGAACCGTTCGACACCAGCCAAATTGATTGTTGCGCCATTGCGCGAACCGTTTGAACCTATTCCGCCAAGCCAGATGGTCGAGGTGCGCGCCAATGATACATTATATGCCGTGGCAACGCGTTATCAGGTAACACCGCAATCGGTGATCGAGGCCAATGGCCTGCAACCGCCTTACAATCTTCGAAAAGGGCAGACGCTAAAGCTTGTTCCGCGCCGCACGCATGTTGTGCGTCCGGGTGACTCGGTCTATGTCATCTCGCAACGCTATGCTGTTAGCCAATATCAACTGGCTCAACTCAATTTTCTGAAACCACCGTTCGAACTGAAAATCGGGCAAAAGCTGCAATTACCAAACAGCCTTGATTTTTCGGTTCTTGATGTTGGTTTACCTGATGGGGTCAGTGGCACCAATATTGCCCAGCCAGCGCCAACAAAAACCAGCGTTCCAGCCGCCCCACGCAAACGTTTTGTCGCGCCATCGCTTGCCGGTAGTTCTGGCTTTTCATGGCCAGTGCAGGGCGAAATCATAGCTGAATTTGGCCCGTCACAACGCGGGGTTCATAATGATGGCGTGAATATCGCCGCCAGCGAGGGCGCATCGGTTGGTGCCGCTGCGAAAGGCCGCGTGGCCTTTGTTGGCACTAATATCAAAAGCTTTGGCAAGCTGGTGCTGGTCAAACATGATGGCGGCATTATCACCGCCTATGCCCATCTTGGTGATATCAGCGTCACAGAAGGCGACATTGTTACCGCAGGTCAATCCATTGGTACGATTGGCCGGTCAGGGCGCGTCGATAGCCCACAATTGCATTTTGAAATCAGAAAATCGCGGCAACCTGTTGATCCACGGAGTCTAATTTCCTAACCGCCAAAATCATTATCACATCCAGCGGCATCTAGCGGCGCAATGATGTTTTGGTGCGTGCGGCAAGGTCGGTAATGAATTGCCAGGCAACGCGACCTGATCGTGAGCCACGACCAACTGACCATGCTAATGCTTCATGTTTTATATCAATACCATCTGCTTTGATATTGTAAAATTTGACATATTCATCAATCATTTCGAGATATGTATCTTGATCAATTGAATGGAATCCGATCCATAAACCAAACCGGTCAGACAGCGAGACGGTTTCTTCGGTCGTTTCAGACGGATTAATCGCGGTTGATCGTTCATTTTCCATCATTTGCCGTGGCATCAGATGCCGCCGGTTCGACGTGGCATAGAAAACGATATTGTCAGGGCGGCCTTCGATGCCACCTTCGAGCGCTGCCTTTAGCGATTTATAGGTACTTTCGCCGCCTTCAAAGGCAAGATCATCTGAGAAAATGATAAAATGGCGTTCAATTTGCGCTAAAAACGCCATTAAAAATGGTAAATCGGCAATATCTTCACGATGGATCTCAACAAGCCCAAGATCATGCCCACGCGCAATCACCGTTCCATGAACCGCCTTGACCAGTGATGATTTGCCCGTACCGCGCGCGCCCCATAACAGCGCGTTATTCGCCGGAAATCCCTGCACAAAGCCCATTGTGTTCGACAATAGATCATCACGCTGTTCATTGATTCCCTTTAACAGACCAATATCAAGCCGGTTTACCTTGGCAACAGCAACAAGCTGGCGAATATCGGATTGCCAGACATAGGCATCAGCCTGTGGCAGGGCATCGGGTGCCATATCGATTGGATGTTTGCGCTCAAGCGCATCTGCAATGCGGGTTAATTGGCCAAGAAGAAGGGCTGTA
>JAFMNI010000047.1 GCA_017859295.1 Candidatus Puniceispirillum sp.
CGATGGCGGCGATGAAAGGCTTGTTCTTTTGCGAAAACCCAAGTAAACCCGCGCGATTGAGTACACCCGCGCGATTGACGGCGTCGTATCTGTATCAAAATTGATCTGGGAATAAATTGATGGCTGACCAAAAAACACTTATCCGCATCATGGGCGAAAGCGACATTGTTGATGTAACCATGACCCGCAAGGCAGCAAGCCATGCATTGCTGATGGGGCTGGACGCTGCCGATAAGGTTAACCTTCTTGGACATTGGATGGATCAGGATCGCGGCGCTGAATTGGCGGCTGATCAAAATCATCTTGACGCGATGACCATCATTGCCACTGAGATTATTACCAGTAAAGCCACGGCCGGCAGCGCGCTTGCGTCCCAGTTTGAGGCAGGTGCCAATTTTGTGCTTCTAACCTTGTTGCGCGAAAAATGGCCAGTTGGGTCAAAGGCAAAATTCAAGACCATTGCCGACCGCGTGAAGGCTGATCATACCTATCTTGCGCATATTTGCGCAGCGGCCAAGCTGGATGATCTTGATGATGAAGATTCCTTGAAACAGGAAGAAACCCGCCAATTATCCCTATCGCTTGCTTTTTACAAAGCCAACCGTCGCCGTTTTGCCAATAGCAGTGCGGTTCAAGGGCTGATTAAAGGCTAATCTGGCTTTTGCAATTCAGGTAAAGCCTCGAAAAAAGCCAGCGCTTCGGCATTTGCCAAGGCTTCGGTGTTTTTAATCGCCCGACCATGAATGACATCACGAACGGCAAGTTCGGTTATTTTACCCGAACGCGTGCGCGGAATATCAGGAACAGCGATGATGGCAGCAGGCACATGGCGAGGCGTTGCACCAGCGCGAATGGCCAGGCAGATGGCGCGCCGCAAATCATCATCAAGATTGGCACCATCGGCCATCCGCACAAACAGGATAACTCTGACATCATCTTGCCAATCCTGACCAATGACCAGCGCTTCGGTGATTGCATCAAATGCTTCGACCTGACGGTAAATTTCGGCCGTGCCAATGCGAACACCACCCGGGTTTAAGGTGGCGTCAGACCGGCCATGAATGATCATGCCGCCGCGCGCAGTCATGGTGGCCCAATCGCCATGCCGCCATATGCCCTGAAAATGCTCAAAATAGGCGGCTTTATATTTGCTGCCATCAGGATCATTCCAGAACTTTACCGGCATTGCAGGGAAAGGCGCGGTGCAGCAAAGCTCGCCTTGTTTGCCGATAAGGCTGGTTCCATCTTCGTCCAGAACATCGGTTTTCATGCCAAGGCCGCGGGTTTGAATTTCACCGGCAAAAACCGGCTGAACCGGACAGCCAAGAACAAAACATGACACAATATCGGTGCCACCGGAAATTGAACATAGCTGCAGGTCGGGTTTGATTTTGTCATAAACAAAGGCAAAACCGTCAGATGAGAGCGGCGACCCGGTTGATAATAATGCCCGTAGCGCGCCAAGACGAACCTGATCACGCGGCACATAGCTTGAATTGCGAACAGCATCGATATATTTTGCCGACGTGCCGAAAATGGCAATATTTTCGGTTTCGGCCAGTTCCCACAATCGGGCTGGCCCCGGGTGAAATGGGTTGCCTTCAAACAACACCACTTTTGCCTTGATCGCCAAGGCCGATACAAGCCAATTCCACATCATCCATCCGCAAGTGGTGAAATAGAACATGGCGTCACCCGCGCCCAAATCACCATGAAGGCGATGTTCTTTGATATGCTGGATCAAGGTGCCGCCAACGCCGTGAACAATGCATTTTGGCGCACCGGTTGTGCCGCTTGAATAGAGAATATAAAGCGGATCATTAAAACCAACTCGCACGAAAGCGCTAACCGGTTTGGCGCTTGCAATTGCATCGTCAAAAAGGGTGGTATTGGCGATGGCGCGGCAATCCGGCGCATCGCAAAGATAGGGAAGGATTAAAACTGCCTCAAGCGTTGGCAATTGGGCGGTAAGATCGGCAATCAGCGGCATCCGGTCAATCTTTTTGCCTCCGTAAAGATAGCCATCGCAGGCCATTAACAGCTTTGGTTCAATTTGGCCAAACCGATCAACCGCACCAGCTAATCCGAAATCGGGCGAACAGCTGGAATAGACTGCGCCAATGGTTGCGCTTGCTAGCATCGTGATCACTGCTTCGGCCGCATTTGGCGTGTAGGCGGCAACGCGGTCACCTTGGCCAACTCCCTTGGCACGCATCCAGCCGGCAAGCGCCATAACTTTTTGTTTCAGCTCGGCACGGCTAAGCGCGAGATGACGGCCATCTTCGCCATAGGCGCTGATCGCAGGGCGGTCATCAGCCTCGGCCAAAAGATTTTCGGCAAAATTGATTTTGGCATCGGGAAAAAACTGGGCACCGGGCATCGCGGTTTCATTGATCAGGATGCGTGATCCCATATCGCCAATCATGCCATGCCATTGCCACAGGCTTTGCCAGAAATCAGGCATTGAATCGATTGACCATTGCCATAAGGCTTGGAAATCACCGCCCCAGTCAAAGCCATGATTGGCAGCGATAAACCGCCCGAAATCTTGCAATTGTGCCTGTTCGATCGCCTCGTCTGTTGGTTGCCAAAGACAGGTGCCAAGCGCGGTTGATTGCGGCGATGATGAAGGTTGTTCGGCCATTGATGAAACCCAAGAAAAAAGACAATGATCACGGCAAATGATCACATTGGTGATGCGCCCGAAATTTCGGGTGCGGCCTCAGCTTATCGTGACCGCTTGCATGGCGCAATGATTGCCGCAGTTTGATGCGGTATAGACGCCAAACGCTATGCTAGACGATACGCCAAATTGAAGAGCGCAAAAAGTAACGGCGTAAAATTATCGGCGCGAAACTATCGGCGCGAAAGGATGGCCGCGAAAGGATGGGCGCGTTTGCCTTTGCTCTGGAATATTGGATGCCTCATGCCGGCTGCCATGTCTTAAAAAAACGCCGCAATAGCAGTCAAATAGCAATCTATAATTGTTTTTCCTGATTGAATAGGCGCAATACATCACCGGTAAGATGCAGATTTTAGGGCCACCCAAAAGGGTTATATCTCTGCATAATAGAAAAACACTTTGCGGAATGATATTTCTCAATAATTCGTTAATTTATGATAAGATTTATCACCAAAGAGATATTGTTTTTGCCATCAGCGACGCCCTGAAAATCGTGCTGCCGGCTCACAAATCATCTCGCCTAGGAGTTTGACCAGAGATGCAACCCAGCACGAAATCGCAAATCCGCCATATCATGTCAGACTTTGGCGAAACCAAACATCATCTTTTGCATGATCGGGTTGTTGCGCTTGCCGCAAGCCGATGGATGATGCCGGTAAATGACAATGCCATCATTCAGATCGAATTGCTGCATCATGCCAATCAGGCGCTTTTGTCCAGTACGGTTGCCCGCGATGGCAGCGGCCCGTTAAAGGCATCTTTTTTGACGATGCTACTTCTTGAAGATACGATTGCCCATGCGCAGCGTCCGTTTGGCATTTGTTCGGGGGCGGCAACGGTGACCTTGCACCGTTTTATCGACCTTGATGCGCTTTCAACGGATCAACTGGCTTTGGCCATTGCCAATTTTGCCAGCCTCAACGATGTTATTTTTGCCGACTATCTGTCGCCGCCAATTGCAGAACCTTTGGCCGATAAACGCTATAGCATCTAATACGCGGTGTGATGGCTTGGGAATCATCTTGAACTTGGCGGCTGAATGCGCGACAAGATTGTTAGATAGAGGCATATCCTCATCGCAATCCAACCGGCAGCTAAAGGCAAGAAATGATGGCCCAATCTTCGCAGAATTTCGACTATGATTTGATTGTGATTGGCGCAGGGTCTGGCGGCGTTCGTGCTGGCCGCATCGCCGCTGGTCATGGTGCCAAGGTTGCGGTGATCGAAGGAGACCGGCCGGGTGGAACTTGCGTTATCCGTGGTTGTGTGCCGAAAAAGCTGTTGATGTATGCGGCCAGTTTTTCAGCCGATGTTGAAGATGCCCGCGGCTTTGGCTGGCAAATTGATGGATTGTCGCATGATTGGCCTGGCTTGATCGCAGCGAAAGATGCTGAAATTGGCCGGTTGGAAAATATTTACCGGTCGCTATTGAAAAATGCTGGCGCTACCTTGATCGAGGGTTGGGGACGAGTCACTGGCCCGAATGAGGTCAGCGTTGGCGCGGATGTCTATCGTGCTGGCAAAATTTTGATCGCGGTTGGTGGTGCGCCGCAATTCATCGATGTTCCGGGCATGAAAGATCATGCCATCAGCTCGAATGAAGCGCTGGATCTGCCCGAAATGCCAAAGGACATTGCCATTTATGGCAGCGGTTATATTGCGCTTGAATTTGCCGGTATTTTCAACGGGCTTGGGGCGCGAACCCATTTGATTTATCGAAGTGATTTACCGCTTCGTGGCTTTGATGATGATGTTCGCGCCCATATCGCAACGGCGCTAACCGATCGCGGAATCATTCTTCACCCCGAAACCACCATTGATCATGTCACGGCTGAAAATGGCGGCAAGCAGGCGCATCTTAGCGATGGCAGCAGGCTGGCGGTTGATCAGATCATGGCGGCGACAGGTCGCAGGCCAAATACTGCCAATCTTGGCCTTGATGATTTGGGGGTCAAGCTTGGCAAACAGGGCGAAATCATTGTTGATGATATGTCACAAACAAACCTGCCAAGTCTTTATGCCATTGGTGACGTCACAAACCGAATTAACCTGACACCAGTTGCGATTGCCGAAGGCCACGCCTTTGCCGATAGCGAATTTGGCAATCGCCCGCGCAAGGCCGATCATGCCAATGTTGCCTCGGCCGTATTCAGCCAGCCACCCATCGCATCGGTTGGCCTGTCTGAAGCCGATGCAGTCAATATTCATGGCAAGGTCACTATTTTTGAAAGCCAGTTTCGGGCGATGAAAAATACCATTTCGGGACGTGCTGAAAAAACCTATATGAAACTGATTGTCGACGCGGCAAACGACAAGGTTGTTGGCGTGCATATGATGGGGCCCGATTGCGGTGAAATCATGCAAGGCATTGCGATTGCCGTAAAGATGGGGGCAACCAAGGCAGATTTTGACGCCACCATTGGCATTCACCCAACCGCCGCCGAAGAATTCGTGACCATGCGCACACCGCGCAAAGAGGGCTAGGTTTGGCAATTTCTCGCCAGCCCTGTTATCGGAATAAAGCTTGAAAAAACAGGGCAAATCCGCAATATTGAGCTGTAATTCCAATGAAAGGGGTGAGGTCGGTTGTGCTGTTTGCGAGCCATCTCGCCTTAAAAGGACGAAAATCAAATGACTTGGCAACCAAATAGCTGGCGCAGTTTTCCAATTCAACAAGTGCCGGAATATCCTGATCTTGACCGGCTGAATGCTGTTGAAAAGATTATTTCGGGTCGTCCACCGCTGGTTTTCGCCGGTGAGGCGCAAAGCCTTCGCGACCGGCTTGGCAGTGTGGCGCGTGGAGAGGCGTTTTTGTTGCAAGGCGGTGACTGCGCCGAAAGCTTTGCCGAATTTTCAGCAAATAACATTCGCGACAGCTTTAAAGTCATGTTGCAGATGGCGGTGGTGCTGACCTATGGCGCTTCGATGCCGGTGATCAAAATCGGCCGGATGGCGGGTCAATTTGCCAAGCCACGTTCGGCGCCTACCGAAGTGATTGATGGTGTCGAATTGCCAAGCTATCGCGGCGATATGATCAATGGGCCAGCCTTTACCGAAGATGAACGTATCCCTGATCCGCGGCGCTTACTTCGCGTTTACGAACAATCAGCATCAACCTTGAATTTGCTTCGCGCCTTTGCCCAAGGCGGGCTTGCCGATCTGACCAAGGTGCATAGCTGGGTGGCTGACTTTTTGAAAGACACGCCGCAAACACAGCGTTTTGAAGCGCTGGCCGAACGCATCGAAGAAAGCCTGAATTTCATGAAGGCTTGCGGGGTAACATCGGCAACGGCGCGTCCGCTTGCCGAAACCGAGCTTTACACCAGCCATGAGGCACTTCTTCTTGGGTTTGAAGAGGCCATGACGCGCCGCGATACTATTACTGACGAGCAAGGATGGTACGACACATCGGCACATATGTTGTGGATTGGCGACCGGACTCGCCAGCCTGATGGCGCACATGTTGAATATATGCGCGGCATTTCCAATCCGATTGGCCTGAAATGTGGGCCAAGCCTTGATCCTGACGAGTTGCTGCGCTTGATTGATATCTTGAACCCAAGCAATCAGGCCGGCCGGTTGACCTTGATTGTTCGGATGGGCGCGGAAAAGGTGCGAAGCGGTTTGCCACCACTTTTGCGGGCGGTCAAGGCGCATGGGGCGAATGTTGTATGGTGCTGTGATCCGATGCATGGCAATACCATCAAGGCCAGCAGCGGCTATAAGACACGCCGTGTTGATGATGTGATGGCCGAAGTGACTGGCTTTTTTGACGCCCATGACGAGATTGGCACTTATCCGGGTGGCGTGCATTTCGAAATGACAGGTCAGAATGTCACCGAATGCGTTGGCGGTGTTGTCGATGTGACCGAGGCCAATCTTGGCGATCGCTATCATACGCATTGTGACCCGCGGTTGAATGGGGCGCAGGCGCTTGAACTTGCGTTTCTTCTTGCCGATTTGCTGAAACGTCGGCGCGGTGTACCGTCTTATATGTCCAAGGCCGTATAAAGGATCAAAGGCTTTGTCATACGCTGTTATGGTTTGCGTCGGCGGTCCTGATCCATTTTTAACAAGGTAGACTGATGGCAAAATTTGCGAGCAGCGGGCCGACTCCGGAAATTCAGCCGAGTCTAACCGATACCTATTTCAATCACACACGCAAAGTCGTCATGGCAAATGGTGATTGCGAAGTCACCTATGCGGTTTTCATGCGGCGTCCGGTTACCTTTGCCGGACGTTTGGCCATCGAATGGATTACCGCCATGGCGCAATCCCGCGGTGCCACCTTGAAAATCGAACAGCTTTATGTTGAAGGGGCATGGATCGGTGCTGGCGAGCCGATGTGTTATATCACCGGCCCCTTTTCGGTTCTTGTCGACCTTGAAACGATTTTTCTGCAACGCCTTGGGCCAGCCTGTGTCGCTGCCTATAACGCCTATAATATGTGCATGGAATTGCCGAATGTGGCGTTTCTGGCGATGGATGCCCGCCATTGTGCCGGCAGTGAAATGGCCGAACTTATGGCTTATGGTGCGTCGGTTGGCGCTGCCAAGGCCAAGGCCAAAGCCAATGCCATTGGCTTTGTTGGTTGTGCCGCCGATGCAACCGCGCATTTCTTTGGTCAGGAAAAGGGCAGGGGAACAATGCCGCATGCCCTGATTGGCTATGCCGGATCAACCGTTCGTGCCGCCGAAATGTTTCACCAGACCGTGCCCGATGCGCCTTTGACGGTGCTGGTTGACTATTTTGGTCAAGAAATCACCGATGGGCTTGCCGTGGCCGCGCATTTTCATGATCACAGTAAGGCAGGCACCTTATCGCTTCGTCTTGATACGCATGGTGGCCGCTATGTTGAAGGGCTTGACACCCAATCATCTTATGCGGTTTTGGAACGCAATGTTCCGCAGGCTTTGCGTGGCTATCGAACCGAAGATGAATTGCGTTTGCTCCTTGGAACAGGCGTAAGTGCGGCAGCAGTTTGGCATATGCGCGAACAGCTTGATAGCAACGGCTTTGACAAGGTGAAAATTGTTGCTTCCAGCGGGTTTGGTCCCGATAAATGCCGTGTTTTTGCCCTTGCCAATGCGCCGGTTGACGTGATTGGAACCGGATCATATTTGCCGCAAATCTGGTCGCAAACCTATGCGACAGCGGATATTGTTGCCTATGATGGCAAGCCACGGGTCAAGGCTGGCCGTGAATTTCTTTTGTATAAGTAAAAGGTTGATTGTTTCATGACAAAGCCGGTTTTAATCGCGCTCGCCCAATTGAATGCGCATCTTGGCAATGTAAATGCCAATGTCAGCCGTCTTGCCGAGGCACGGACGCAGGCTGCGGCTCATGGCGCTGAAATCATTGTCACCCCTGAAATGTATCTTTCCGGTTATCCTTGTGATGATCTTGTGCTTCGGGCTGATTTCATGGCTGATGTTGCTGCAGGTATTGATGCATTGGCAAAGCTTACCGCCGATGGGGGTCCGGCAATTGTTGTTGGCGCGCCGGTTGCCGCTGATGGCGCTATTTATAATTCGGTTTTCATTCTTGATGGCGGTGCCCAGCTTGCCCGATTTGACAAGGTGAATTTGCCAAATTACGGCGTGTTTGATGATAAGCGCAATTTTGCCGCTGGTCAGATGCCCGGCCCGGCGATGCTGCGAGGGCTGAAAATAGGCTTTCCAATCTGCGAAGATATCTGGGAGGCGAATGTTGCCGAATGTCTTGAAGAATCAGGTGCCGATCTTATCATTGCAATCAATGCGTCACCATTTGACATGACCAAGCCCGAACGCCGCATGTCAACAATTGTGGCGCGAACCGTCGAAACCGGCCTGCCGGTTGCCTATGTCAATATGGTTGGTGGGCAGGATGAGCTTGTTTATGACGGCGGGTCTTTTGCAATCAATGCTGGTGGCAAGCTTGCCTGTCATTTGCCAAGCTTTTCTGAATCAATTGTGGTTGTTTCAGCGCAGAAAACAGCGGGCATGGTCACGCTTGCCGGCCAGATTTCGCCGCCCGATGGTGATTTGACCGCGCTTTATCGCGGTCTATGTCTTGGGCTTCGTGACTATGTCCATAAAAATGGGTTTCCGGGGGTTGTTCTTGGCTTGTCGGGCGGTATTGATTCGGCGCTGGTTGCCGCACTTGCTGTTGACGCGCTTGGCGCGGATGCGGTTCATGCGGTTATGATGCCGTCGGCCTATACAAGCCAAGAAAGCCTTGATGATGCTGCCGAATTGGCAAGCGCCCTTGGCATCCGGCTTGATAATATTGCGATAACCCCGGCAATTGGCGCACTTGACCAGATGCTGGCCGAACAATTTGCCGGTACCGAACCGAATGTCGCCGAAGAAAATATCCAGTCGCGTTTGCGCGGATTAATTTTGATGGGCATCTCGAACAAACATGGGTCAATGGTGCTGGCGACAGGTAATAAATCCGAATATGCGGCTGGCTATTCAACGCTTTATGGCGATATGTGCGGCGGCTATGCCCCGCTAAAGGATGTTTGGAAAGTTGATGTGTTCCGGCTCTGTGACTGGCGCAATCAGCATTTGCCGCGCGGGGCGGCTGGCCCTGATGGTATTGTGATCCCGCAACGCATCATCGACAAGCCACCATCAGCCGAATTGCGCCCTGACCAGAAAGACACTGACTCGCTGCCGCCTTATGACCGGCTGGATGCGATCATGGCGGCTTTGTGTGAAGACATGGCCGATATCGAAACGATTGTTGGCCGTGGCTATGAACGGGATGAAGTTGTGCGGGCAAGCCAGCTTTTATTCCGTGCCGAATATAAACGGTTTCAGGCTGCACCGGGTCCAAAAATGACGCCAGTTGCTTTTGGTCGTGATCGCCGTCTTCCCTTGACCTCTGGCTTTAACCCGATAAAACCCTAACGAGTCACAATATATGGCAAGCCAGCGAACTGGCTGCCGCTTGCAAAGACTGGCCAAGTGCCAAAAAGGAGTCGTTTGATGACTGCAATCAAAGTCCGTTTTGCCCCAAGCCCAACTGGGCGATTGCATGTCGGCAATTTACGGACGGCCTTAGTAAATTACCTGTTTGCACGCAAGACTGGCGGCCAATTCATGCTTCGGATTGATGACACTGATACCGAGCGGTCTAGCGAAGCGTTTGAAGCCGATATCCGTGCCGATCTTGACTGGATGGGAATGGGTTGGGATTGCGAGGATCGTCAATCATTGCGCCTTGCACGCTATGATGAGGCATTGGCCCAGCTTGTTGCCGCTGGCCGTGCCTATGCTTGTTATGAAACACCTGAAGAATTATCACTCAAGCGCAAAGCGCAATTATCGGCTGGCCGCCCGCCGGTCTATGACCGTGCTGGCCTGAAACTAAGTGCCGAGGATAAAGCAAAATTTGAAGCCAATGGCCAACGTCCACATTGGCGGTTTTTGCTGAATGATGCCGAGGTCAGTTGGCATGACATGGTACGTGGCGATGTTGCCTATCATATGTCTAGCCTGTCTGATCCAGTGTTGATGCGCGAAGATGGGCGGGTGATCTATACAATGGCGTCGGTTGTTGATGATATTGATCATGGCATAACGCATATTTTGCGCGGTGAAGATCATGTGACCAATTCGGCAGCGCAGATTCAGCTTTTTGAAGCCCTAGGCGCAACCGCGCCAACGATGGGGCATCTGGCGCTTCTTGCTGGGGCGGATGGCGAAGGCCTGTCAAAACGGCTTGGCAGCTTGTCGATTGGTGAGCTGCGCCAGAACGGCATTGAACCGGCGGCGATTGCCAGTGTTCTTGCGCGTATCGGTACAGCCGATCCGGTTGAGGCGCAATCCAGTATGGATGCTATCATTGGCGGTTTTGATATTAGCCGGTTTGGCCGCGCTACGGCGAAATTTGATCCGTCAGAATTGCAGAAAATCAACGGCCAGATTATTCAAGATATGCCATTTGATGCCGTGAAAGACCGGCTTTCCAGCGCCAATGTTACGGGGGATGCCTTGTTCTGGGAAACCGTTCGCGGGAATATCAGCACTGTTGGCGAGGCCAAGATTTGGTGGGATATCTGTACGGGTGAAATCACCCCGGTTATCGAGTCAAATAATGTAACCAATGCGGCGGCGGCATTATTGCCACAAGGTGATCTTGACGCGTCAATCTGGAAAGGCTGGACAACTGCCATTGCGGCCGAAACAGGGGTTAAGGGCAAGGGCTTGTTCATGCCGCTTCGCCTCGCGCTGACGGGTGTTGAGGCAGGGCCTGAGCTTGCGCCTTTGCTTGGCATTATGGGGCGTGATCGGGTTCTTGCGCGCTTGCAGGGAATGCCAGCATGAGTGTGCTAAAACTCCATAATACCCTGACCCGCAAAAAAGAAGATTTCGTTCCGATCGACAATGATCATGTGCGGGTCTATGCCTGTGGGCCAACGGTTTATGGCCGGATTCATGTTGGCAATGCGCGTCCGATTGTGGTGTTTGATGTGTTGGTGCGGCTTTTGCGGCTGCGTCATGCCAAGGTTACATATGTTCGCAATATCACCGATGTTGATGATAAAATTAACATTCGCGCGGCCGAACGCGGCATTGGCATTGATGAATTATGCGCCGAAACGATTGAAACATTTCATCAAGATACTGAACGGCTTGGCGCGCTTGCACCCGATATCGAACCGCGCGCAACGCATCATATCGCCGAAATGCAGGCCATGATCACCACCCTGATTGATAAAGGCCATGCTTATGCGGCCGATGGCCATGTATTGTTTCAAGTCTCAACAATGGCTGATTATGGATCGCTGTCCAAACGGTCTATGGATGACATGATTGCCGGTGCGCGGGTAGAAATTGCCCCTTACAAGCGTGAACCGGCCGATTTTATTTTATGGAAGCCAAGCAGTGATGATCAGCCCGGATGGGACAGCCCTTGGGGACGTGGACGACCCGGGTGGCATATTGAATGTTCGGCGATGGCCAAAACCTATCTTGGCGAGGTGTTTGATATTCATGCCGGTGGGTTGGATTTGATTTTCCCGCATCATGAAAATGAAATCGCGCAAAGCTGTTGTGCGCATGATCAAACGAAAATGGCGCATTACTGGCTGCATAACGGTTTTGTCACGATGAATGACGAAAAAA
>JAFMNI010000048.1 GCA_017859295.1 Candidatus Puniceispirillum sp.
AAACACACGCCATTGTGTTGGCGGTAAACTGGCCGCCACATGACCCTGCGCTTGGGCAGGCAACGCATTCCAGCTCGTGCAAATCTTCATCAGACATATTGCCGGCAGCATGCGCGCCAACAGCTTCGAAAACATCCTGAACGGTGACGTCTTTATCTTTGAACCGGCCTGGCAGGATTGAACCGCCATACATAAAGACTGACGGTACATTCAACCGCGCCATCGCCATCATCACACCGGGAAGTGATTTGTCACAGCCAGCAAGGCCAACAACAGCATCATAGCAATGGCCACGAACGGTCAATTCAATCGAATCGGCGATCACTTCACGGCTGACAAGCGATGATTTCATCCCTGCATGACCCATGGCGATTCCATCGGTAACGGTAATGGTGGTAAATTCGCGCGGGGTGCCAGCATGTTCGCGAACACCGCGTTTGGCAGCCTGTGCCTGACGCGCAAGCGCAATGTTGCAAGGTGCGGCTTCATTCCAAGTGGAAACAACGCCAACGAGCGGCTGGTTGATTTCTTCTTCGGTCATGCCCATCGCATAGTAATATGACCGATGTGGTGCCTTTTCAGGACCGACCGAAACATGGCGGCTTGGCAAATTGCTTTTATCAATTGGCTTGATGCTATCAGGCATTTTAAACTCTCCTTTAACGTCACGGATCGCAGACGACCCGATCAAATGGCTGTCTTTGGCTTAACCAAGCCGTTTCAAGGCAGCGGTTAGGCCATTTAGGCGTGTATTTTCCTCGTCAAGACGGCGGCGGTTTTCAGCCACAACATCTTCGGGGGCTTTGGCAATAAAGCCCGGATTATCGAGCTTTCTTGAAATTTTTTCAATTTCGGCGGTGACTCCGCCAATTTCTTTATTGAGGCGCGCGGCCTCGGCGGTCAAATCCAGAATATCGGCAAGTGGAAGACCAATTTCCATGCCATCAACACTGCCGCGTGCGCTGCCTTTGGCAAAGCTGTCGACAGGGGCAATGCCATCAAGCCGCGCCAAACGTAACAAGGCGGCCTGCTGGTTGTCGATTGCGCGTTGCTGAAGATCGCTTGTCCCACGCAAATGCAAGGTCGGCTTGGCCGATAAAGGAACATTCATTTCAGCGCGAATATAGCGGATTTCGGTGATAAGCTGGATCAAGAATCGCAATTCAATAACCGCACTTCCCTCATCTGCCGTCACCGGCTCGGGCCAGCTTGCGGCAATCAACAGATCATCGCTTGCAAAAATTTCACGGTTCAGTTCTTCGGTCAGGAACGGCATGAACGGATGAAGCAGGCGCAAAGTACCTTCCAAAATAGTGCTGGCTGTGGCGCGTGTTTCAGCCGCGGCATCGGCATCATCATCGTTCAGGCTCGGTTTGATAAGCTCGACATACCAATTGCAATAGGAATTCCAGATAAAGTGATAAAGCGCGTCGGCAGCTTCGTTAAACCGGTAAAGCTCGATCGCCTTGGTGGTTTTTTCAATCGCATCACTATATTCAGACACGATCCATTTATTGATTGGCTCTTTTACATTCGACAGGTCGATTGCCGCCGATCCGGTACAGCCATTCATCTGCAAAAAGCGACAGGCATTCCAGATTTTGGTGGTAAAATTCCGATAGCCCTCAAGCCGTGTTGTCGACATTTTGATGTCACGGCCTTGCGCTGCCATCGCCGCCAAGGTGAACCGTAAAGAGTCAGCGCCATATTGATCGATAAGTTCCAAAGGATCGAGAACATTGCCTTTGGATTTCGACATTTTCTGGCCTTTTTCGTCACGAACCAGCGCATGAATATAGACCTCACGGAACGGCACTTCGCCATCCATGAAATGCATGCCCATCATCATCATGCGGGCAACCCAGAAAAAGATAATGTCAAAACCAGTTACAAGAACATCGCCCGGATAATAGCGTTTTAATTCAGCCGTGTTATCTGGCCAGCCAAGCGTTGAAAACGGCCATAAACCGCTTGAAAACCATGTGTCCAAAACATCATTATCACGGGTCAGTTCGACTGCCTTGCCATAATGTTTGGCTGCCGAAGCCAAAGCATCATCTTCATTTGCCTCGACAAAAACCTGCCCATCTGGCCCATACCATGCCGGGATCCGATGACCCCACCAAAGCTGGCGCGAGATACACCAAGGCTGGATATTGCGCATCCATTCAAAATAGGTCTTGTTCCAACGTTCCGGAACAAATTTGGTGCGGCCATCTTCAACGGCTTTGATCGCTGGCTGCGCCAGCTTTTCGGCATTCACATACCATTGATCCATCAGCCATGGCTCGATCACAACGCCCGAACGGTCACCATGCGGCACCACATTATCGAGAATTTCTTCTTGAACCAACATGCCCTCAGCCTCAAGATCTGCCAAAATCAGACGCCGCGCATCATACCGGTCAAGCCCTTGATATTTTGTTGGAATTTCTGGAATCGATTCCATCGCGGCGGTGGCGGTCATCAGATTGATCAAGGGCAAATCATGCCGGCGGCCAACCTCAAAATCGTTGAAATCATGCGCTGGCGTAATTTTTACCGCGCCTGAGCCTTTATCCATTTTGGCATATTCATCAGCAATGATCGGGATTGGCCGGTTTGACAATGGCAGAATGGCCATTTTGCCAATCAGATGCTGATAGCGTTCATCGTCCGGATTAACCGCAACAGCGCCATCGCCAAGCATTGTTTCGGGACGTGTTGTGGCAATAGAAATATATTCATTTTCAGTGCCTTCAATGCGATATCTAATGTGCCACATTGAACTTTTTTGTTCAATCTGTTCAACCTCAAGGTCGGAAATGGCCGTCATGAGCTTTGGATCCCAATTCACCAAACGCTTGTCACGATAAATCAGCCCTTCACGATGCATTTGCACAAAGGTTTTGATCACTGCCGCCGACAGCCCGTCATCCATGGTAAATCGTTCGCGCTGCCAGTCAGCCGAGGCGCCGAGGCGGCGAAGCTGTTTATGGATCATGCCGCCTGATTCAGCCTTCCATTCCCAGATTTTCTCAACAAAACCCTCCCGCCCCAAATCTCGGCGGTTAATGTTCTTTTCGGCAAGTTGGCGTTCAACAACCATTTGCGTTGCAATGCCAGCATGATCGGTTCCGGGCTGCCATAAGGCATCGCGCCCGGCCATACGGTGATAGCGGATCAGCAAATCTTGCAAAGTGAAGGTCAGCGCATGCCCCATATGCAGGCTGCCAGTCACATTTGGCGGCGGCATCATGATGGTATAGGGCGTTGCCGATGACTCAGGCGCACAGGCGAAATGACCACTATCTAGCCATGTTTCATACCAGTTTGCTTCAATGGATTTCGGATCGTAGGTTTTGGCTAAAGTTGGCTCGGTCATGGTTCCAGATTGGTCATTATCAGTGGTTGGACGACAAAATATCAGGCTTGCCCGACAATCATCATGTTAAAAGGCCTTTGTCATCAAAGCCTGATGACGCGTTTATTCCGGTTTATCGACAGGTTTTGTACGACTTTGTGGGGTGGCTTGCAACGCATCTTCAACCAAATTAGCCATATTCTCGTCAAGCCAGTGATCAATTCGGGCATGAAGCCGCTGGCGAAGGCCGGATTTAAGGTCATCATGTGATTGCGAAGATGGCTGATTTTGGCTTGATTGGCCGGTTTCACCGCTTGGCATTGGCTGCGGTGATTGTTGCGGCGATGCCGGTGTATTGGCGGATTTTCCAGCCTGTGACCGATCAGCATTTTGCCAATGCTCTTTAGAAGGCACCGCGCTTGGGTTCATCACAATCTCGCTAAGGTCGATGATATCCGGAAGATTGCCAACATTATCGCCATTTTGACGGTGACGGGGCAAAGAATCCATTGCGGCAAATGATAGATCAGGCGAGCGCCATACAACATTTTCAAGTGGGATCAATTTGCGCGAAGACAACAACGCATCATGCGGTGCGGCTTTGACCCTTACGGTTTCAATCATTCCGGATAGGCCACTGAAAATGCCCATCTAGTCGGTGATCGGCTTGCGACTAAATGGGAATGAGTCATAGAACGGCGATGGTGTTTGCGGCATATCGGACAGTTGCCCCAAAACATCGCCAAGCCCCATCTGTTCGGCGGTCAGGCTGCCAATCGCGGCTTTTAGGCGAAAGGCGGCAAGAAGCTGGTTATGTTCAGCCGAAACAAGACTTAATTCGGCGTCATTGACATCTTTTTCGGCATCAAGCAGGTCGAGCGTGGTCTTTTGACCGAATTGCGCTTCGCTGGCAATCCCTTTGGCGACAAGGCGAAAAGCCTCAATCTCGCTGGCGACCGCATCAACACGAATGCCGGTTGATTGCCAATTGCGAAAGGCTTCGCGTGCGGCAACTTCGGTTTTCCGCGTCGCCTCGGCACGGTCTAATTTTGCCTGTTTGAAACTGGCGGCGATCCGGCGCGATGTTGACCTGGTGGCATTGGTTGATATGAGCGGTGATGAAAACACCAATTGCGCGGCAACTTCATCGCGGTCAAGCGTTGTGCCGGTGCCGGTTTTTGTATTAGCAGAAAGGCTAAAGGCCAATGTCGGGCGAACCGCAGCCTGTAATGTGTTATGGGCCTGATCGGCAGCGCGTTCCGCCGCAATTGCGGCCAATATATCAGGATGACCGTCTCGAGCCTTTGTTTCGGCATCAAGAAGATCAATTGGCAAATTGCCCGTGATTGACGGTTCGACGAAATCGCGGGCATCTTTACCCGTCAGTGACCGAAAGCTGTCTTCGGCATTGGTCAATCTTGTTTCCGCGAGGATTAAATCTGATTGGGCGCGGGCAAATCGGGCGCGGGCTTCAGCCAGCCTTGTTGGCGTGGCGGCGCCTGCATCAACCCGAATTTTGGCTGCATTTACATGCGCTTCAAGGCGGGTAAGATTACGGGCATGTAGCTTGACCTCACGTCCTGCCTTCAAAACATTTAGATAGGCCTCGATCGTGCCAAGAATAACGCCCTGCTCGGTTTTGGCATAGATTGCTGACGCTTGCTGAAGATTGATTTCGGCAAGCAGCGTCTTTTCTTTGGTCTGACCACCATCATAAAGGTTTTTTGACAAGGTCACGCCGGTTGATAGATATTGCGATTTGGTGAAGCCTTGACCAGCCTTGCTGTCGATTTGACCAACTGAACCGGTGGCGTTTAACCGCGCTGTCAAATCACTGGTTGATGTGTTTGTGCCAATGGCTTCCCGCGTTGCAAGCCAGCTTTGCCGTGCCGCAGCAATCGCTGAAGAATTTTCCATACTGGCGCGCAGCGCCTCGTCAAGCGATATGGCTAATGCTGGTGATGAAGTTATCCCGATGCATCCAATGAGAACCGCTGCTTTGACGGTGCGGTGAATTTTCAGCATAGACATTTCGTTTTTACCAATCCCTTAAAAGGTGAATTCTGGTTTTTTGTTAAATTCATCTAGATTTGGAACGCAGGCATCAAAGAGTGCTTTACGGGTGAAACCATTTCCTGACCGTGTCCATAAGCTGGCAACGCCAATCGGCGCATCATGCGGCCGGTAAACTGCCGCCAACCGTCCCTTTGGCGCCAATTGTTGCAATAGTGAGTTTGGCATGGTTTCAACGCCGCCTTCAACCAAAATCTGGTCATAAGGCCCCTCATCTGCGTAACCGTCAACAAGACGCGATTTCACGACAGCAGCATTATCAATGCCATGTGCAACTAGGGTATCTTGGGCTTTTTCGACGGTTTGCGCGCGGGTCTCGACTGCAATGACCGATCCGGCCAGATGCGCAATGATGGCGCTGCCGTAGCCGCTGGCCGCGCCAACAACAAGAACATTGTCGCCAGCACGAATTTCGAGCGCCTGAACAAGCCGTGCCAGAACCATAGGTTCCATCAGATTGCGCCCGTTCGATAGTGGCAGATCTTCGTCAATATAGGCAACAGCTTGCTGATGCTTGCTAACAAAAGCTTCGCGCGGCACAGTCAAAAACGCATCAAGAACATTCTGGTCAGTGACTTTTGACGGGCGAATCTGGCAATCCACCATCATTTTGCGGGCAATTTCAAACGGGCTCTGGTTCATGTTCGATAACTCTTTATATTTTTTGATATGCCATGCGGTTTCGGCGACGTTCTGTTGGTGAGCGTCCGTGCTATTTGTTTCTTATAATCCCAGAATGACAGCTATTCAAGCTGACAATATTCACGATGCTTGCCAACATCAATTTGAGACCGGTGGGCAAGTGTAACCGCAGGGTCAGAGGACTGCCCGCCCCACAATTCGAGGTAATCTGGCATGGTCAGATTGATCCCATCTGAGACTTTACTACTATTTTCGAAAAATGACGTGTAATACCGCGCTGGATTGTTTTTTTCATAAGCCACAAAACGTGGAAACAGAATATGGTTGTTGCGGGGAACCGCCTTTGTCGCATCGCTTGCCAGCCGCAAACAGGCCGGATCATCGACAAATAATTTTGCCACCATGCCAACGCCAACATTGGTAATTGGTTTGCTTGCTGTGCATCGCGCCCCTGCCCCTTCAATGTCAATGGCGAAGGCAATTTTGGCGCCCGCATCGAGCGGAATATTGATCAGATACGCAATCGTTTTGCCGCCAATCATATGGCAATCGGCGGCAAAGGTGAAATAGCCCAATGTTGGTTCAGCCTGGTCAACCAGAACACATTTTGGGACGGCAAAGGCAAAGCGTGACCCATTGCCAAAAATAGTCGCCAGATTCAAAATGTGATCACCACGAAGATCAGCCGGCATTGCCATATTCTCATAAGTGGCCGCGGTTGTTTGTTCGGCCAAAAGCTGATTTTTAAAATCATCATTGATAAAGGCGGTAATCGCCTGATTTTTCTGCTGGATAGAGAGTTGGGTTCGCCCTTCGGAAAAGCTGGACTCGCTAAGCTGCATGATTTTCAGGCTAGCCATACTAATCAGGGCAAGCAAGGTCATCGCCATCATTAGTTCGACAAGCGATAATCCTTCGGGTTGAATGAGGCGGTTTGGCTTAGCTGGTTTCATTGTCACGATATTTAATCTCGCATTTAGTGATCGCTGATAAGAGAGCCAAAAGTACCAGCATTAACTTTTGCATTAGAGATTTCTAATTTTATGAGGAATTGCGTGACGCAGTCGGTTTAGATCGTTGACCTGATCAAAATCATCGTATATCACCGGCAAATAGCTTCTTGCGGCCCGGTGGCAGAGTGGTTATGCAGCGGTTTGCAAAACCGTGTACATCGGTTCAATTCCGGTCCGGGCCTCCATCATTACATCTTGTGAACGCGTTTCCATTTGCTTATTACGGCATGTGCTAGGCAGGCTTGCGGCACGCTAAACCGGTAAAAACCGGTGATCGGTGCCGATTGTTGCAACGCTGCTTGCGCTTTTTGGGTGGACTGGAGAACTGATGTCACGGGCAATGGCAAATTTTTTGATGTGTTGCGCTGCGCTTTTTTGGGGCGCGACCTTCATTGCACAAAAGACCGGCATGGAAACCATCGGGCCAATGGGCTTTACCTTTGGCCGTTATGTCATTGGTGCGGCGATATTATTACCGCTTGCTATTTTTGAAATGAAAAAGGTCAATCTGTTTACCGCCATGCGCCAAAACCGGCAAATATGCCTTGGGGCAGTTGGGCTTGGTGTTTTTATGTTTGGCGGGATCGGGCTTCAGCAAACCGCGCTTGTTTATACCAATGTTGCCAATGCGGCGTTTTTAACCGCGCTTTATGTGCCGTTAGTGCCGTTGATTGCCGCTTTGTTTTTACGCCGTCATGTTGCGCTAAATATTTGGCCGGCGGTTGTCATTTCCTTGTTTGGTAGTTTTTTGCTGTCGGGAACATCAAGTCTTGAAGCGCAATTTGGCGATCTATTGATTGTTGGCGGTGCCTTTTTCTGGGCAGCCCATATTTTGCTTATCCAAAAAATAATGACGCAGATTAATGCCCCGTTTCAGCTATCGGCGTTACAATCAATTGTAACAGCCGTGATTGCGGGCATCATCATGCTGCCGCTTGAATCACCGTCGCCGGGTGATTTTGTGCCGATGCTGCCACAGCTTGCCTTTGCCGGCATTGTCGCGGTGGGGCTTGGGTTTACCATTCAACTTGTCGCGCAGCGCCACACAACGGCACCAGCAGCCGCGTTGATTCTATCACTTGAATCGGTCTTTGCCGCCTTTTTTGGCTGGTGGTTGCTTGGCGAAGGGCTTGTTTTTATGGCAATTATTGGTTGTGTCCTGATTTTTATCGCAGTGATCCTTGCCGAAGTGGTGTCGGAACGCCAAATAAAGACAATCGTAAAAATCTTTCACAAGCCGTGATGACGGCGCTAGCCCGACCGTGCTAGACCTAAAAAAACCTAGAGTAATTAGGCTGTGCTTGGATTCTGATGTTTTGGAATTACCAGCATAGACAAGATCAATTGATCATTTTCTTTTTCGAGGCCTTCATGACAAATTCTGCCATCTCTGATGACCAACCTGTTGCAAGCGCTGCCTTGCGTGCTGTCATGGGCCAATATCTGACCGGCGTTACCATTGTAACAGTTACCGGTCCTGATCAAATTCCTTATGGTTTGACGGTAAATTCCTTTAATTCGGTATCTTTGTCGCCACCATTGATTTTATGGTCACTCGATAATCGGAATGATAAATTATCATTGTTCCAAAGCTGCCGAGGGTTTGCGGTTAATATCATGGCGGCTGAGCAGCTTGGCATCTGCCAGACATTTGCCGCAGCTGAAAATGATCGTTTTGCCAAATGTGATTGGCATTTTGGCAGCTATGGACAGCCACTTTTGGCCAATTCACTGGCCAGTCTGGAATGTCGGCCATGGGCCGAATATGATGGTGGTGATCATACGATTTTTCTTGGTGAGGTTATGTCAATTACCAAGGCAGATGGCAATGCGGCTGCCTTTTTCAAAGGGAAACTTGGCCAATATGGCGTTCAGTAACGGCAAACAACAAGCGTGCCCCATCGGGTCAAAAGTAAATTGCTGATGAAACGCGAACCTCCAATTCTGGCCGATCTGGTTTTTCTTGGTGGTGGCCATGCCCAAATTGCGGCAATCAAAAGCTTTGCGATGAATCCGGTTCCCGGATTGCGCCTCACGATTGTCACCGCGAATATTCGCACCCCCTATTCCGGTATGCTTCCCGCCTATATTGAAGGCGTGTGGGATGATGATGATCTTCATATTGATTTGGCGCATCTCGCCCAATTTTCAGGGGCGCGTCTGATTGTTGCGGCTTGTACCGGCATTGATGCTGATGGGCAAAAATTGCTGTTTGACGATCGGCCACCGCTGCATTTCGATATCTTGTCGATCAATATTGGTGGCCAACCCGACCTTGGCGCTATTAAAGGCGCGGCTGATCATGTGATTCCGGTTAAACCAATCGCCGAATTTCAACAGGCCTTTGATGATCTTCTTGCCGCTGGCTTGCCAAAAAAGCTTGCCGTTATTGGCGGCGGTGCGGCGGGATGCGAATTGGCCTTGGCGCTCAACAAACGCTGGCGCGATCATGGAGCGTCACCGGAAATGACGCTCTATAGCCGGTCAACAAGGCTGATGCCGCAAATGGCACCGCGTGCCAGTCATTTGATGTTTGCTGCGCTTCTTGATGCTGGCATCAAGCTTCAGCTTGGCCGCGCTGTTGATAAGATTGACGCTGGCACAATCCGGTTTGGTGACAATAGTAGTGACGCGTTTGACGCTTGTTTTCTGGTTTCGGCCGTGCGCCCACCGCGCTGGTTAAGCACAACCGGCCTTGCACTTGATGATAGCGGGTTTATCGCTGCTCACCCAACGCTTCAATCAAAAAGCCATGCCAATATTTTTGCCGCCGGCGATGTTGCCACAATCAGCAGCAGCCCGCGGCCAAGAGCGGGTGTCTTTGCGGTTCGCGCCGGGCCTGTTCTGGCCAAAAACCTTCGCAAATATCTGCATGGTCATGCGCTAAAACGCTGGTCGGCACAAAGGCGCTATCTTGCGATTATTGGCACGGCAGATAATGGAGCCATCGCGTCTTGGGGGCAATTTGGTGTTAAGGCTGATTGGTTTTTAGCCCTGAAATACTGGATTGATCGCCGGTTCATGGCGAAATATCAGCAATTGACCATGCCAACCCCGCCAGCGCCCCAGCCTTTTGCCGGTCTTGATGCCCATCTTGATTCGGGTCTTAATGATAACTCATCTCAGGGTCACCGCGATCCTGTTTTTGCAACAATGCGCTGTCTTGGTTGCGCCGCCAAGGCCAGCCATAACGTTTTGGCAAATGCGCTTGAAGATGCGGTTAGTCTGGCTGTTTCAAATGGGGCTGACCCTGCCTTAATGCCTGAAGCGGGTATTGAAACTGACGCGGCGATCATGGCGTCGCCACCAGCCGGCCATCAACTCGTTCAATCGGTCGATGTTCTATCTGAAATTGTTTCAGATCCCTTTATGCTTGGCCGCATTGCCGCGGTTCATGCGTTAAGCGATCTTTACGCCGCTCTCGCCACCCCCACAACAGCCTTGGCCATTGTCAATCTTCCCGAGGCTAATCTATCAATCCAGACCAACCAATTAACGCAGATTCTCGCTGGCGGGCTATTTGCGCTTAGCGAGGCCGGTGTAAAGCTCACTGGCGGCCATACAAGCGAAGGCGGCGCCCTATCGGTTGGGTTTTCGGTCACCGGTCATGTTAAGAAAAAGCGGCCAGCCGTGTCTGTGACTGCTAGTTCCGGCGATGATCTTGTTCTTGTTCTCACCAAACCGCTTGGTACCGGCGTGATCATGGCAGGCCATATGCAGCTTATTGCCAAAGCGCAATGGGTCGATGGCGCGATCCGGCAGATGGCGGTATCAAACCAGCAAGCGGCAATGCATTTTTTGAAAAAAGGCGTTTTGGGTGCCACCGATATTACTGGTTTCGGTTTGGCGCGGCATGCGCAGAATTTAAGCCTTCGCCTTGGTGCCAGCGGTTGCCGCCTTGATCTGTCATCACTGCCATTGCTTGATGGCGTTTTGGCGCTGTTATCATCGGGCATAAGGTCAAGCCTGCATGATCAGAACCGCGCTGCCGTGCAAATTGATGCAAGCGGTCTAAAGGGGGATGCTGGCGCGCAATTTGATGCGCATGTTGAAACGCTGTTTGATCCGCAGACCAGTGGCGGCTTGCTTGGCGTGTTTCCGCGAAATGCTGCGAACCGGCTTGTCACAATTCTGCGTAAAGATGGGCTGACAGCGGCAATCATCGGCACGCTTGATTTCGCCAATGCCGGTGTTCATCTAACCGGAAATATGTAAAAACACCATGATGATCACAAATTCACCAAAAATGGCAATTTACGCGGCAATAGGTGCCGCAGAATGGCGCAGCAAATGACGGCACCGATCACCCGCATTACGCCTGATTTTGCTTTGCTCAAAAAAACCGAATTTGACAGCATTATTGATGTGCGCTCGCCATCCGAATTTCTGGATGACCATATG
>JAFMNI010000049.1 GCA_017859295.1 Candidatus Puniceispirillum sp.
ATGCCCTGCCAAAAGCTGGGGCGGCGCGAAACCGCCGCGTTTATAACGGTAATGAAGCATAGTGTAAACCATAGAATATTCTTGGTTTGCCAAGCATTTGGATTGCTGGTGAAAGCCGTTATTGGTTTGTGCATATTTGACCTGCTATGACGATGCAATTTGTCTTGAATTTTGTCCTTTTACGGCGTCAAATGGCGAAAATTTGGAAAAGAGACAAGATGGGCGATTTTGACAGTGAAGCGTGGCTTGCGCGCAACCCGGAAATTGGCAATCTGCGTGCAGCGATTTTTGATCTGAATGGCGTTTTGCGGGGCAAGCGCTTGCCGCGCAACCAGCTGAAAAAAGCGATCAATGGCGGGATTCGGATGCCGCTATCATCGGCCAATCTTGATATCTGGGGGCGTGATATCGCCAATAGTAAATGGGTTTTTGAAACCGGTGACTCAGATGGTGGCTGTTTCTGGACTGGACGCGGCCCATTGCCAATGCCCTGGACCGAACAAACAACGGCACTGGTGCCATTGAGCCTGATGGATAATGACGGCAAACCATTTGCCGGTGACGCCCGTAATGCGCTTGGTATGATCTTGGATCAGTTTGCCGCGCTTGATCTTCATCCGGTTGTTGGTTTTGAAATGGAATTCTATCTTGCCGATCCGCAAGGTGGTAACGATGGCCAGCCCGATGCGCCAGCGTCACCTTTAACCGGTGCCAAGCCAATCCGTGATGGTGCCTTGGCGATTGACGAGGTTAATGACCATGATTCCCTGATCAATGAAATCTACGCTGCCTGTAAATTGCAGATGATCGAGGCTGATACAACGATCAGCGAGGCCGGTCTTGGCCAGTTTGAGATCAATCTTGTGCATTCGCATGATGCGATGAAGGCGGCTGATGATGCGGCTTTTTTCAAACAGATTGCCAAAGGGGTCGCCCGCAAATACGGACTTGCCGCCAGCTTTATGGCCAAGCCCTATGCCGATCGCCCGGGCAATGGCATGCATCTTCATATCAGCCTGTTAGACGGCAAGGGCAAAAATGTTTTTGACGATGGCAGTGATGCTGGCAGCCCAATTCTTGGCCATGCGCTTGCCGGTGCGCTTGCTGGCCTTGCTGATTCCATGTTGATCTTTGCGCCGCATCAAAATTCTTATCGCCGTTTTGCCACCGAATCGCACGCACCAATGGCGGTTTGTTGGGGATATGAAAATCGCACGGCAGCGCTTCGTGTTCCGCTTGGCCCACCAAGCCAGCGCCGGGTCGAACATCGCGTTTCGGGCGCTGACGCTAACCCATATCTTGTGCTTGCCGCAATTTTAGGGGCGATTTTGACCGGTCTGGAGGATCAAAAGCCACCACCACCGCCGATTACGTCAAGTTCCTATGCGCTTGATCTGCCGACATTGCCGTCAAGCTGGGACGATGCGATTAACCATTTTACCAACAGCGCGGTCATTTCGCGGATTTTGCCTGAAACTTTGCGTGATATGTTGATCGGTTGCAAAATACAGGAATTGCAGCGGTTTTCAGGTGACATTTCGCCATTTGAATATCACAGTTACCTCGATCAGGTGTGATTGATTTCACGATCATGGTGACAGATATTATAATGGTGGCAGTGAGTGGGTGCCCTTTTTTACGGTGAATAAATAAGGAAATCGTGATTTGTCCGAACCGCGCAAGCAAGACGGTATCGCGTCAAATCACCAACATGGAGGAGAAAATGAGAAATATCATATTGCTGGCGGTTGCCGGTGTTCTGTCTGCTGGAACTGCCCATGCCGATGGGAAATTGAATATCTATAACTGGTCGGATTATATTGCCGAGGACACGATTGCCAATTTCAAGGCTGAAACCGGCATTGACGTGACCTATGATGTTTATGATTCAAACGAAATTCTCGAAGCCAAAATGTCAGCTGGATCATCTGGCTATGACCTTGTTGTGCCAACCGCTGATTTTCTGGCGCGTGGACGCCAAGCCGGCGTTTATGCCGAAATGGATTTTAGCCGCATTCCAAACGCGAAAAACCAAAGCGCGCAGGTTCAAGGCCTCGCCAATAAACAGATGCAGGACGATAAATCAGGTCTTGTCTATATGTGGGGCACAACCGGCATCGCCTATAATGAAAAGAAAATTGCCGAACGCCTTGGTGACAATGCACCAACCGATAGCTGGTCATTGATTCTTGACCCAGCCAATGCGGCCAAGCTTGCCGATTGCGGCATTGCCATTCTTGATGCGCCAACCGATGTTCTGCCAAATGTCATTTCCTATTTGGGCAAGCCGGGTAATTCTACCGATCCCAAATTATTTGAGCGGGCTGGTGAGGTGCTGAACAAGGTACGCCCGCACTTGCGCTATATCCATTCAAGCCAGTCAATCAATGATATGGCCAATGGTGATATTTGCGCTGCCATCATGTGGTCGGGTGATGCGTTTCAGGCTGCTGCCCGCGCCGAAGAAGCCAATAATGGTCACGTCATTAATTACTATATTCCGTCTGAAGGCACGAATATGTGGTTTGATGTGATGGCAATTCCTGCCGATGCAAAAAATGTCGATAATGCCTATCGCTTTATTGATTATATGATGCGGCCTGATGTGGCGGCAAATAATGTCAATTATGTGTGGTATGCAAGTGGAAACGAAGCTGCCAAGGCAAAGATTGACCCCGAAGTCCTGTCGCATCCGGGCATTTACCCAAGCAAGGAAACCCAGAAAAACCTGTTTGTCACGCCGGTCTATGATGCCGCGCTTGACCGGGCGGTTAACCGTGTTTGGTCACGCTTTAGCAGCGGCAATTAACGCCCGCTGACCAAATCTTGCAAATTCCCTGCTCGCGTGAAACGGGGGCAGGGGGTTAGCATGATCACCGCCGACTAGACACCGACTGGACAGATGGTTGGGGTAGGACATAAATGGCGCCTTTTATAAGATTAAAATCAATTTCCAAACATTTTGCCGATGTTGTGGCGGTTGATGATTTGTCGCTGGATATCGAAAAGGGCGAGCTGTTTTGTTTGCTTGGCGCATCGGGCTGCGGCAAAAGCACCTTGTTGCGGCTTTTGGCAGGCTTTGAATCGCCAACCAAAGGCGTGATTGAAATTGACGGCCAAGATATGGCAGGGGTTGCCCCCGCCGACCGGCCCGTGAATTTCATGTTTCAGAATTACGCGCTTTTTCCGCATATGAGTGTTGCCGATAATATTGGCTATGGTCTTCGCCGGGCTGGCATGCGTGGCACCGAACTTGCCGAACGTGTTGATTCGCTGTTGAAACTGGTAAGGCTGCATAAGCTTGGCGGGCGCAAACCCCATCAGCTTTCAGGTGGCCAGCGCCAGCGGGTTGCCTTGGCGCGTGCCTTGGCGCGGCGTCCAAAGCTGTTATTGCTTGATGAACCGCTTGCCGCATTAGATAAAAAACTGCGCGAAGACACCCAATTTGAATTGGTGGATATTCAAGAAAAGCTTGGCACCACCTTTATTGTTGTGACCCATGATCAAGAAGAAGCGATGACGCTGGCAGGCCGCATTGGCATTATGGATGCTGGCCAGCTGGTTCAGGTGGATGCGCCGCGTCGTTTATATGAACGTCCAAAAAGCAGTTTTGTTGCCGATTTTCTCGGCACGATCAGCTTTGTTGACGCGGTGGTTGCCAGCCGCGATCAAACCAGCATTACCATTGGCGGTTATCTGAATATCTGCGCTGCTTGTGATGATGATTTGCCGGTTGGCGCGGCGGTCAAATTGGCAATTCGGCCAGAAAAGATTTATCTAAGCCGGACAAAAAGCGGCAATGTGAACGAGATCGAAGTCGTTGTAGAAGATCTTGCCTATCTTGGCTTTGCGACAAATTATCGGGTGAAGACAGCATCTGGCCAGATGTTTAAATTGCAGCAACAGCAAAGGCGCAGCCTTGATGCGCCGCTTAGCTGGGGCGAAACAGGTTATGTGCATTTCGACCCGCAAGATGTCATTGTTCTACAGGATTAATGATGGTTCGCGGCATGGGAAAATATCTTGTTAATCTGCCAGCGGTCACCGGCCGACGACTGGTGATTGCCCTGCCCTTGATTTGGCTTGCCGTGTTCTTTTTTCTGCCGCTTGTTGAAACCTTGCAAGTATCCTTTACGTCGCCGCGCCGCGGTATTCCGCCTTATGAACCTTTATGGGGCATTGGTGATGATGGGTTTTTTACCAATTTCACCACCGGTAATTATGCGCTTTTGCTGCAATATTGGTCCGATTATTTTGGTCCGGCTTTTAACAGTATAAAGCTGGCATTTTTCTCGACGCTTGTTTGTCTGCTATTTGCCTATCCGATGGCATGGTGGATTGCGCGAAGCAATGAAAAATGGCGGACAATCTTGCTGGTGCTGGTGATGTTGCCGTTCTGGACGTCAAGCTTGCTGCGAATCTATGCCTTGATTGGGTTGCTGAATCCGAATGGATTTATCAATGCTGCCGGATTATGGCTTGGGCTGATTGATGCACCCATCCAGATGATGCAGACCGATTTTTCGATTTATATGGGAATGGTGCTAACGTATTTGCCATTGATGATTTTACCGCTTTATGCGGTGATGGTTCGGCTTGATGCTGATTTGCTTGATGCAGCGGCGGATCTTGGCGGATCGGGTATACAGATTTTTAGAACCATTATTCTGCCATTAACCTTGCCTGGCATTATTGCTGGCAGCCTTCTTGTTTTCATTCCGGCGGTTGGCGAATTTGTCATTCCGGCACTGCTTGGCGGGCCGGATCAATTGATGATGGGCAAAGTGTTATGGACTGAATTTTTCCGGAACCGCGACTGGCCGGTGGCATCGGCAATTGCGATGCTGCTTTTGGCGATTTTGACCGTTCCGATTATCTATGCCCGCTATCAAGACGGGCGTGATGCGGTGGCTGAAACACCCAATCCAAAGCAGGCGGAGGCAGGCTGATGGGGCGGATGAACGGGCTGGTTCTATCGCTTGGCGCGCTGGGTTTTGGCATTTTATATCTGCCAATCATCATCATGGTTATTTTCAGTTTTAATGCTGGCAAATTGGTTTCGGTTTGGTCGGGTGCGTCGCTAAAATGGTATGCAGGCTTGCTCGAGAATGACCAGCTTTTATCGGCCTTTGGTACGTCATTGCTCATTGCGGTATGGGCGGCAACAATCGCCACGATTTTTGGCATCTGTATTGCGGTTGCCTTTGTCCGTTTTGGCAATTTCAGATCGCGTCTTGCGCTTAGCGCCATTGCCAGTGCGCCGTTGGTGATGCCGGAAATTGTCACTGGCTTGTCGATGCTGTTGCTGTTTATTTCAATGGAAAGCCTGTTTGGATGGCCGTCTGGACGCGGTGTCGATACGATTATCATTGCGCATGCCACCTTTGGAATGTGTTTTGCCGCAGTGGTGATTCAAGCGCGGCTTCGTGATTTTGACATGGCGATTGAAGAGGCCGCAGCCGATCTTGGTGCAACCCAGCCCTTTATCTTTTTATCAATCACATTGCCAGTGATTGCGCCAGCGGTTGTGGCAGCATGGTTGCTTGCCTTTACGCTTAGTTTTGATGATCTGGTGATTGCCAGCTTTGTCAGTGGCCCGGGAAGCTCTACCTTGCCGATTGTCATATTTTCCAAAGTCCGGCTTGGTGTGACGCCTGAAATTAACGCGCTTGCAACAGTGATGATTGTTGTTGTTGCCGTGGCGGTGATCGGTGCAAGCTGGGCGATACGCCGCCGGTTATCCGGCCGAGACCAAAACCAGTAATGTGCAAAGATGGTGGCGCAAAGATGATGGCGCAAAGATGTTGGTGCGGGGGTGTGGCCGCGTTCTATGTTGGTTTGCTGTTAGATGGGATAAGCAAAACAGGTACTTTGCCGAATATGGGATGAAACAATGACAAAAGCTGTTGGTGATGCGGCATTCCGCATCAAACAAAATAAGGAAACATTGCGCGAAATGACCTATGGCGGTGCGCTAAGTTTTGCGCGTCGGCGTTATAGCCGTGATTTTGACGGTGTCGATGTTGTGGTTAGCGGCATTCCCTATGATAGTGCAGTGACCTATCGGTCGGGTTGCCGTTTAGGGCCACGCGCCATTCGCGCTGGCTCGGTGCAGCTTGCCGAATTGGCACATTTCCCGTTTGGCTTTAATCCGTTTGACCATTTATCGGTCATTGATTTTGGCGATTGTTTTCTTGATCCGCATCATCCCGATACGGTGTTTGACAGCATCACTGATCATGCTGATGCAATCATTGCGGCAGGGGCGAAAATGCTAAGCCTTGGCGGCGATCATGCCATTGCCTATCCTTTGCTAAAGGCTCATGCCAAAGCCTATGGGCCGATTGCGCTGGTTCAGTTTGACGCGCATTGCGATACCTGGCCTGATGATGGGGTCGGGTTTGATCATGGAACAATGTTTGCCCGCGCCGTTGCCGAAGGCATTATTGATGTCAGCAAATCAACACAAGTTGGGCTTCGCACCTATAATGACAGCGATCACGGCTTTGAGATTCTGACTAGCCCGTGGGTGCATCGCAATGGCATTGATGCGGCGATCGAGATTGTGCGTGAACGTGCTGGTGACGCGCCAGTATATTTGTCTTTTGATATTGATGGCCTTGATCCGGCTTTTGCACCTGGCACCGGAACGCCGGTTGCTGGTGGTCTTGCCAGCTGGCAGGGGCTTGAATTTGTGCGCGGGCTTGCGCCGCTTGATTTGATCGGCATGGATATTGTTGAGGTGGCACCCGCCTATGATCATGCCGAAATCACCGCCATTGCGGCGGCAAATATGGCATATGATTGGCTGGCCGTTCTGGCCAAGAAAAAGGGCGCGCCAACAAAGCCGGTTGGTCGTATCTAGCCGCCCCGCACCGGTTTATCTAGAGGCGAAGATAGTCGCGCATCTTGTACCAGCTCATCCCAAGCGCCAAGGCGGGGGTTCGCAAAAACCCGCCCGGAAATGGCAAATGGCGAAGCTTGCTTAGGATGCTGAATAATCGTGATTGCCCCATGATATGGTTGGCAAGAATGGTACCGGCAAGACCGGTTAATGCAACGCCATGACCGGAAAATCCCTGCACGAAAAACACCCCGTCACCGGCGGTTCCGAAATGCGGTATCCGGTTTACCGTGATGCCGATACGGCCTGACCAGACCGCGGCTGTTTCGCTTTCGCCAAGTTCGGGAAAGACGTCAACCATGCGTTGTTTCAAATCGCGTTCAACATTGCCAAGATTGACATTTGTATAGCTGGCACGCCCGCCAAATATCATCCGGCCATCAGCATCAATCCGATAGTAATTCAACGCTGTATTGCAATCGGCAACTGCGGCGCGATGCGGCAGGATATGTGAAATCAGATTATCCGATAAGGGTGTTGTTGCCAGAACGGATGATGTCACGGGTGCTAACCGGCTGGTCATTTTCCTTGTGCCGATATTTTGCAGATAGGCATTGCCGCATAACAGAACGAATTTCGCCGTTATCTTTTGCCCATTGGCAAGTGATAATGTCTTGGTGCCAGTACCTTTATTGCCAATGCCTTTATTGCGAATGCCTTTAGTGCTGGCACCATGTCTGGCTGTATCGGGTGTCGCATCAAGCGCGGTGACGCCAGCATGTTCGTAAATCCGCGCACCGGCGGCGCTGGCGGCGCGTGCCAGCCCATATAGATATTTCAGCGGCTGGATATGCCCGCTATTGGCGTCATGCAATGCGCCAACATAGGCATTTGTGCCAATATGACCGGCAAGCGAATCACGATTATCCAAAGCGGTTAAATGGTCATAGCCTTTGGCCTGCCATTCGTCGCGCATGACCAATAATTCCTGCATCTGCCGGTCATGAAGCGCCGCATGAAGATAACCAAACCGTAAATCACAATCGATTTTATGGCGTTGGACACGCTGGCGAAGCAGATCAACCGCGCGCATGCCTGCATCCCATATCAATTGCGCTTCATCGGCTGGCAATTGGCGGCTGATATGATGAAAATCATTTGGCCAGCCCTGACAGACATGACCGCCATTGCGCCCCGAGCCACCGCTGCCGATGACATCAGCCTCAACAAGAACGACATCATGCCCGTTCTCGGCAAGGGTCAAGGCGGCCGTCATGCCGGTAAAACCGCCGCCAATAATCGCAATTTTGCAATCAAGATTACCGGTGGGTGCCGGAAATTTTGGCTTGTCGGCAATCTCGGCCGCATAGATGGAATTTAGGTCGGTCAT
This sequence comes from Candidatus Puniceispirillum sp., assembly GCA_017859295.1. Lineage (GTDB taxonomy): Bacteria > Pseudomonadota > Alphaproteobacteria > Puniceispirillales > Puniceispirillaceae > UBA3439. The sequence continues at coordinate 8,235 of JAFMNI010000049.1, forward strand.
GATCTCGAATATTGGTTCATTATCAGGCTATGCCTGACAGGTGTTTTCGCGTCAGATTGATTGCGCATCTTCAATAACGATAGTAGTCTGTGATTGCAAATTGACGCAAGCATGGTCAATGAACTGATCATGATTTTGATGAAGGCGGCTGAAATTTTCAGGTGCGTTTAATTTGCCGGTCATTACCATTCATATATTTATTTTAAGATGGCCAAAACAGTAACGAAAACCCCGATTGTTCTAGTTTGGATGGACATATAATGCAGGATATGACAACCGATGATTGGCGCCAGCTTGATGCGGCGCATCACATGGCACCTTTTACCGATTACCGCGAATTGCGCGCTGCCGGGTCACGCATCATTACGCATGCCGATGGGCATTATATTTATGACAGTGACGGCAATCGCATTCTGGATGCGATGGCAGGTCTATGGTGCGTCAATGTTGGTTATGGGCGGCAAGAATTGGTTGATGCCGCATCATCACAGATGGCGACGCTGCCCTATTACAATAATTTTTTCAAAACCAGTAATCAGCCGGTGATTGCCCTGTCGAAACGGCTTGCCGATCTTACGCCTGATGGTCTGAATAACGTCTTTTATGCCAATTCAGGATCTGAGGCCAATGACACCATCATTCGGATGGTACGCCATTTCTGGGCGCTTGAAGGCAAGCCGCAAAAACAGACAATCATTGGTCGCACCTATGGCTATCACGGCAGCACCATCATGTCGGCCAGCATGGGCGGCATGACAGCAATGCATGAACAGGCGGCAACGGCACCTGACTTTGTGCATATCAAACCGCCTTATGGATTTTTATATCAAGGCAATCTCAGCACAGCAGATTTTGCTTCCTTGGCGGCAAGCTGGCTTGAGGATAAAATCAATGAAATAGGGGCGGATCATATTGCCGCCTTTATCGCCGAGCCGATCCAAGGCGCTGGCGGGGTTATTGTGCCGCCCGAAGGCTATTTAAATCATGTCGAAGCGATTTGCCGCAAATATGATATTTTATTTATTGTTGATGAAGTGATTACCGGCTTTGGCCGCACCGGCCAATGGTTTGCCAGCCAGACCTTTGGCCTGTCGCCAGATATGATGACGCTTGCCAAGGGTTTGACCTCAGGCTATGTGCCAATGTCGGCGGTGATGATTGGCGACCGGGTGGCGTCGCGCCTGATTGATGATGGCGGCGAATTTTATCACGGCTTTACCTATTCAGGGCATCCGGTTGCGGCGGCGGTGGCCTTGGCCAATCTTGATCTGATTGCCCGTGATGGCCTTGTTGAAAAGATCCGCGATGATACCGGCCCCTATTTGGCTGCCGCCCTTGAACCGCTTGCAGCGCATCCGCTTGTTGGTGAGGTTCGCAGTTTTGGCCTGCTGGCGGCGATCGAGTTGGTCAAGGATAAAGCCGGTCCGGTTCTGTTTGATCCGGTTGGCGAAATCGGGGTGATCTGCCGTGATCATGCGATCAATCAGGGATTGATGGTGCGGGCGGTTCGCGATGCGATGATCATGTCACCGCCGCTTAGTTTTGAACATTCGGATATTGATCACATGGTTACGATACTCGCGTCCGCGCTTGATCGCACCCTAGAGGATATTACGCAACGCTAGGCAAAATGCCAATCTGATTGCATGAAATGACCATCGATGGAAGGAAAACAGATGGGATTCGATATGAAAGCATGGCTTGCTGACCAGAACATCACCGAAGTGGAATGTTTGGTAAGCGATATTTCGGGCATTGCTCGCGGCAAAATTCTACCGGTGACCAAATTCATTTCGGCGCAACAATCAGGCGGTTTGCGCTTGCCTGAATATGTGTTTGGCCAGTCGGTAACAGGCGAATATTATGACAGTGACGTGCTTGATGAAATTGGCCGTGACGTGATTTTGCGGCCTGATATTTCAACATGCAGGCTGGTGCCTTGGTATGACGAACCAACCGCGCAGATCATTCATGATGCGGTTCATCAAGATGGTGCCAATGTCACTTTTTCGTCGCGGGCTGTGCTGAAATCGGTTCTTGCGCTTTTTGACGAGGCTGGTCTTGAGCCGGTGATTGCGCCTGAACTTGAATTTTTTCTGGTCAAGCAAAGCAGTGACGCCAATGCGCCCTTGATCACGCCGCCAGGCCGGTCGGGTCGTGCCGAAAAGGCACGTCAGGCCTATGGCATTGATGCGGTGAATGAATTTGATCCTTTATTTGAAGAAATTTATGACCATTGCGATGTGCAGGGGCTGGATATTGATACGCTAAGCCATGAAGCTGGTGCGGCGCAGATGGAAATTAATTTCAATCATGGACATGCGCTTGATCTTGCGGATCAGGCGTTTCTGTTTAAACGCACGGTGCGGCAGGCGGCGATCAATCATCACCTTCACGCCACCTTTATGGCAAAGCCAATGCAAGAACAGCCGGGCAGTGCCATGCATGTTCATGTTTCGGTCAAATCAAAGGCAAGCGGTAAAAATATCTTTTCCAATGATGATGGCAGTGAAAGTGATGATTTCTATCATTCGATTGCCGGCATGCAGCGTTATCTAAGCGGCGCAATGGCATTGATGGCGCCTTATGTGAATTCCTATCGGCGGCGAACCGGTACCGAAGATTCACCAGCCAATCTGGCATGGGGCATGGATAACCGCACGGTGGGGTTGCGTGTACCGCTTGGTGATCCGAAAAACCGGCGCATCGAAAACCGTATTCCGGGTGCCGATGCCAATCCCTATCTTGCGATTGCGGCAACCTTGGCGGCGGTCTGGCTTGGTTTACAGGAAAAGCGCCGCCCAACGCGCCCGCGCAAGGTCAGTGGTGAAGATCTGGAAACATTGCCGCGTAACCTTGACGTTGCGCTTGATGCTTTGGAACGAGCCAAGCCGCTTCATAAGGTGCTTGGCGAGGATTTCGTCACGCTGTTTGTCGAGGTGAAACGCGCCGAAGCCGAGGCCTTTCTTGAAGTGATTAGCCCGTGGGAGCGTGAATATCTGCTGTTGAATGTCTAATGTTTCCGCGCGGCTGTTTCGGCTGTTTGGCAATTGGCACAAAGACCGGTAATTTCGATTACCTTATGCGCCGCCTGAAAGCCGCGATCA
>JAFMNI010000050.1:0-8647 GCA_017859295.1 Candidatus Puniceispirillum sp.
GGCCCGTTCTGGATGGGGCGCGAAATGGATGCAGGGGCTGCCCGCTTTACCACCTATCTGACGGCTGATCAAATCATCCCCTATCCTGAAACTTTGGTTCAACGTCCCGATACGCATCCGGCGGTATTTCTGGCCGATTGGATGGCAAAGGCTGGTTTTGCCAATGCAAAAATTGGCTATGAAAGCGATGTTTATTATTTATCGCCGCGCGCGCTTGCCGGTTTGCAGGACGGTATGCCAAAGGCGGTTTGGGTTGATGCTGATTTGCTGGTCAATTGGGTTCGGCTTGTCAAAAGTGATGCCGAAATTGCCGTTATGCGCGAGGCGGCGCGTATTGCCGAAATCGCAATGCAAACCGCATGGGATGGGGCGCGCCCCGGTGTGCGGCAATGCGATCTGATGGCTGATGTGATGGCAGCACAAATTCGCGGCACCCCCGAATTTGGCGGCGACCAGACCGCAATTCACCCGTTGATTTTGGCTGGCGAGGCGGCGTCGACCGCGCATCCGCTTTGGAATGATAATGTTCTTGAAGATGGGCAGACCGTGGCATTTGAACTTGGCGGTTGCCGCAAACGCTATAATGTTGGGCTGGCGCGAACCGTGCATCTTGGCACGCCGTCACAACAGCTTCAAGAAACCGCAAAGGCGGTTGAAGAGGGCATGCATGCGGTGATGGCGGCTTTGCGCGCCGATGTGTTTGCCGGTGATGTTCATGCGGCATGGCAAAAGGTGCTTGATCGTTACGGGCTGGAAAAGAAAAGCCGCATTGGCTATTCGATTGGCGCTGCCTATGCCCCTGATTGGGGCGAACATACGCTTAGTTTCCGGCCAGATGAAAAAGTGCTGGTTCCCGAAAATGCCGTTGTTCATATCATTCTTGGCATGTGGATGGATGGCTGGGGCATGGAGCTTAGCGAGACCTTGCATGTGACCAAAACCGGCTGTGACAGGTTGGCTGATTTTCCACAACATGTTCATCTGGTGCAGCGATGACTGACCGGCTTGCCGCTGCTGAGGCGCTTTTGGCCGATCTTGTTGGCTTTGCCTCGATCAGTGGCCAGCCAAATGGTGAAATTGTCAATTACATCAAAACCTATCTTGAATCCTGTGGCGTCATTGTGCATCTCGATTCGCATGAAGATGGGCAAAGATTCAATCTGTTTGCCAGCATTGGCCCGCAAATTGATGGCGGTATTCTATTGTCGGGTCATCTTGATGTCGTGCCAGCCAATCCGGCGGGCTGGTCGCGTGATCCATTTGTTTTGCATAAACAGGATGGGCGGCTTTACGGGCGCGGCGCGGTCGATATGAAAGGGTTTCTGGCGATTGCGCTGGCGATGGTGCCTGCTTTTCAAGAGGCGGCAAGCCAGCTTGCCAAGCCTATGCATCTTGCCTTTACCTTTGATGAAGAGGTTGGCAGTTTCGGTGCGGCGCAAATGCCGTCTTTGCTGGATCGGCTAGGCGTCAAACCGGCGATTGCCGTAATTGGTGAGCCAACCGGCATGAAACCATTTATTGGCCATAAAGGTGGGCTTGAACTGATTGCCGATATTCGCGGAACGGCGGGTCATGCCTCTGATCCACGTGGTACGGTGAATACGCTTTATTACGCGGCGCGGCTGATTAACCACATTGAGGATAAGGCGCGATCATTGGCAAGCCAGCCGCGGCATGACACGCCGTTTGATCCACCCTATACCACCATTTCGGTTGGTCATATCAAAGGCGGTGAAGCGCGAAACATCATTGCCGATCATTGCCGGTTTCTGTGGGAAATTCGCCCGCTTCCAGAAGATGACCCCTATGCCATTCTTGGCGAAATTCAGCAATTTGTTACCGCAGAGCTGTTGCCGGAAATGCAGGCGATCTACGGTGATGCTGGCATTGATCTGATTGTCGAATCATGGTGTCCGGGCATGCAGGCGCGGGCTGGGTCACCGGCGGCCAATCTGGTGGCGCGGTTGTGGACAAATGAAACGCCCGATGTGGTGTCTTTTGGAACCGATGGCGGGCATTTTCAGGCGGCCGGGATTGAAACGATTGTGTTTGGGCCGGGCGGTATGGCGCAAATGCATCAGCCTGACGAATTTATCGAAGTGACGGCGCTTGGCGATGGGCTGGGGTTTCTTGACCGGCTTTTAACGCATATGAAAGCGCCGCTTTAGCAGGAAAAGCCAATGCAATTTCGCCATATTCTGATCGCCCTGATCGTGCCGCTGACATGGGGCTTTGGCTTTACATTTGCCAAGGCCGGGCTTGGGCATTTTTCGCCATTGCTGTTGATGGGCATGCGGTTTGTGCTGGCAGCAATCGTGCTGGCATGGTTTGTGCCCCTGCCGCGCGGGCATTTCTGGACCTTGTGCTGGATTTCGTTTATCGCCGCGACCTTACAATATGGGCTTACTTTTTCCGGTTTGGCGCTGATGGCGGCAACGCCAGCCGTCTTGCTGGTGCAAAGTGAGGTGATTTTTGGCGTGATTATCGCCGCCATTTTGCTTGGCGAGCGGCCAAGCCTTCGGCAAATTCTTGGCATTGTCATGGCGTCTTGCGGGGTTGTTGTCATTCTTGGTGCGCCCGCATTGGCGGGGCAATGGCTTGGCATCGGACTGGTGCTGTCAGGGGCGCTTGTTTGGGCATTTGGTCAGGTTCTGATCCGCCGCCTTGACGGGGCTTTGGGCGGGTTTCAGCTTACCGCATGGATTGGGGTTATGGCTGGTCCGCAAATGCTGCTGGCATCCTGTCTGATTGATGGCAATCCGCTACCCGCCATTCAGGCAGCGCCAATCGAAGCATGGCTTACGGTGATCTACCTTGGCGTGGTAATGACCGCAATTGGCTATTCGGCTTGGTATTATGTGCTGGCGCGTTATCCGGTGCCAATGGTGATGCCGGTCTTGCTTTTGCTGCCGGTTGCGGCAATTTTTGGTGCTGTGACGATGCTTGGCGAGGTGCCTGACCCGATGGTTCTTGCTGGTGGGATGGTGGTGATTTTCGGTGTTGGCGTGGTGGTGGTTGAACCAGCCTATCTGCTGGCATGGTGGCGCAAAAAAACCGGCTAGCCCCACATCAGGCCATGCCGGTTTTCAACTGCCAAACATCATCTGTTTGGATTTATATGCTTTGCCCTTATCAGGCGCCGGTAAAGGCCTGCAATCCGGTTTGCGCCCGTCCTAGAATAAGCGCATGAACGTCATGCGTGCCTTCATAGGTGTTGACCGTTTCCAGATTAATCATATGCCGCATGATGTGATATTCCTCGGCAATGCCATTACCGCCATGCATGTCGCGCGATGTCCGTGCAATGGTGAGCGCCTTGCCACAATTATTGCGCTTGATCAGTGAAATATTTTCCGGTGCGCAGTTATTCTCGTCAAGCAAGCGGCCAACCCGAAGCGCGGCTTGCAGTCCGAGGGTAATTTCGGTCTGCATATCGGCAAGCTTTAGCTGGATAAGCTGATTGGCGGCAAGCGGCCGGTTAAACTGTTTGCGATCAAGCGTATATTGACGCGCCGCATGCCAGCAGAATTCAGATGCGCCCATCACGCCCCAAGCAATGCCGTAGCGCGCTTTGTTCAGGCAGGAAAATGGCCCTTTTAATCCGTTAACATTCGGTAAAAGATTATCCTCAGACACGAAGGCATTATCCATCTGGATCGAACCGGTAACCGACGCCCGAAGCGACAGCTTGCCCTCGATTTTGGGTGTGCTAAAGCCGCTGCCAGCCGTTTCACGCTCGATGATAAAGCCGCGGATCGCGCCATCAAGCTTGGCCCAGATAATGGCGATATCGGCATAGGGTGCGTTTGAAATCCAGGTTTTCGACCCTGACAAATGATAGCCGCCATCCGTTTTCACCGCCTTGGTTGCCATGCCGCCCGGGTCTGATCCGAAATCAGGCTCGGTCAGGCCAAAACAGCCAATCATCTCGCCGGTTGCCAATTTTGGCAGGAATTTATGTTTTTGCGCGTCACTGCCAAAACTATAGATTGGGTGCATGACAAGTGATGATTGAACCGACATGGCCGAACGATAACCAGAATCGACCCGTTCAATCTCGCGAGCAGCAAGGCCGTAGGCAACGTGATTAACGCCAGCGCCGCCAAATTCCTCGGGGATTGTCGAACCAAGAAGGCCAAGCGCGCCCATATCTTTCAGCAAAGCTGGATCAAAAGCCTCATCGCGGAAATCGCCAATGACGCGTGGCATAAGAATGTCATCGGCAAATGCCTTGGCGGCATCGCGAACCATACGTTCTTCATCGCTAAGCTGTGCCTCAAGGAAAAAAGGATCGTCCCACTGAAATTGTGGCTTTGAAGAGGTCATGTATCTGTCCTTGGGTATCGGGGTTGATCATCGAAAAGCAGCGGTAAACCTACCCTATTTCAAAAGGGTTTGTCATCGTCTTATCAGCTATATTTTGACGCAGATGGGAAAAATATGATCTGTTGGCGTCACGGGATGCTGGGCATGGGGCTGGTGAATGGCTTGTAATTTGATGTTATTGTCATTAGAAAAGCCTAACAAAGCGGCAAGATAGCGCGAAATACCCGCATGCATTCACCATGATTGGGACTGGATAAAATGACTGATGATCTGATTATTGCCCCGTCGATTTTGGCTGCTGATTTCAGCCGGATTGGCGATGAGGTGAAAGCTGTTGATACGGCAGGTGCCGACTGGATTCACCTTGATGTCATGGATGGTCATTTTGTGCCAAACCTGACCTTTGGCCCGCCTTTGATCAAGGCTTTGCGGCCGCATAGTCAGAAATGTTTTGATACGCATCTGATGGTGTCAAACCCTGATGCGCTATTGGCCGAATATGCCGCTGCCGGATCGGATATCATTACCGTTCATGCCGAAGCCTGCCCGCATCTTGACCGCAGTCTTAGCCATATCCGCGAGCTTGGTTGTAAAGCTGGTGTTTCGGTGAATCCGCATACGCCGATTGATGGTTTGCAGCATGTTCTTGACCGGCTGGATCTTATCCTTGTGATGACGGTCAATCCCGGATTTGGGGGGCAAAGCTTTATCAATGCTATGATCGACAAGATTGCCGCCACCAAAGCGATGATTGGTCATCGTCCGATCACCATCGAGGTTGATGGCGGCGTCACGGCGGATAATGCTGGCAAGGTGGTGGCCGCAGGTGCGCGCGCGCTTGTTGCCGGTTCGGCCGTATTTAAAGGTGCATCCTATGCCAAAAATATCGCGGCAATTCGCGCTGCGGCTGGCTGATTTCGCATCGCCAATGATATTGTCAATGATTAGCGGGCGTGATGCGGCGGCCCGAACAAGCTTGTCATCGCTTTCGACCATGGAGAGTCCAAATGGGGTTATTAATTGACGGAAGCTGGTCAACGGCTTGGTATGATACCGAAAAGACCGATGGCAAATTTGTTCGTGAAGATGCTGGGTTTCGCCATTGGATAACCGCAGACGGTGCCGCTGGGCCAACCGGTAAGGCTGGTTTTAAAGCCGAATCAGGACGCTATCATCTTTATGTGTCGCATGCTTGCCCTTGGGCACACCGGACGATGATTTTTCGTCATCTAAAGGCGCTTGATACGCATATTTCGGTTTCGGTTGTGCATCCGCTGATGTTGGATAATGGCTGGAGCTTTGCCACCGATGAATTTGCCACTGGCGACACACTCTATCAAAGTGATTTTCTTTATCAAATTTACCAGAAATCCAAGCCGGATGTGACGGGGCGGGTAACGGTGCCGGTTTTATGGGACAAGCAAACCGAACAGATTGTTTCGAATGAATCATCGGAAATTATTCGTATGTTCAATTCGGCATTTGATGCGATTACCGGCAATCGGCTGGATTTCTGGCCAGCGGCACGCCGCAATGCCATTGAGATGATCAATGATGATATTTACCAGCATATCAATAATGGCGTTTATCGCGCTGGATTTGCGACAAAGGCATTGGCTTATGATGAGGCGGTAACGGATCTGTTTGACGCGCTTGACCGTATCGAGGTGTGTTTGGGCGAAAACCGTTATCTGCTAGGGGACGATATCACCGAAGCTGATTGGCGGCTTTTCACCACATTGGTTCGGTTTGACCCTGTTTATGTTGGCCATTTCAAATGCAATTTACGGCGTATTGCCGATTATCCGGCCTTGTCGGGCTATCTTCGCGAGCTATATCAAATGCCCGGGATCGCCGAAACGGTGGTGATGCCGCATATCAAAACACATTATTATGCAAGTCACCGCAATCTGAACCCAACAGGCATTGTGCCAAAAGGCCCCATTCTTAATTTTCTGACGCCGCATGGACGCCAGCGCTAGTCGCTTTGCGGCGCGGATGGTGATGTTTTTTTGCGGCGCGGGTCTATGCCAAGATGCACCTCACCTCGTTCAGCGGCAAGTCGCATTTGTTTTTGCCGCTCGGCAAAACGCGCTGCGCGGTCAGGATCAAGGTCGGGTTTGCAATGCGGACAGCTAATGCCATTTTCAAAATCGGGATGCGCCAGATCATCGGCCGATAGCGGCATACGGCAAGCATGACACATATCATAGCTTCCGGGCTGTAAATCATGATCAACCGCCACGCGCCCGTCAAAAACGAAACATTCGCCTTGCCATTGGCTGTTGGCGGCGGGGACATCTTCAAGATATTTCAAAATGCCGCCCTTGAGATGATAAACCTCGTCAAAACCCATATCCTGCATCAGCGCGCTGGCTTTTTCGCAGCGAATGCCGCCAGTGCAATACATTGCAATTTTCTTGGGACGCCGGTCGGCAGGCTGATTGGCAAGCGAATGCGCCCATTCGGGAAATTCGCGAAAATTTGTTGTCATGGGATCGACGGCGCCAGCAAACATGCCAATCGCGGTTTCATAGCTGTTGCGGGTATCAACAAGCAAAACATCCGGATCGGCAATCAGCCCGTTCCAATCTTTCGGGTCAACATAGGTTCCGGTGCGTTTGGCTGGATTAACCTCAGGACAGCCCATCGTCACAATTTCGCGCTTTGGACGCACTTTCATCCGCAGGAAGGGCTGATCAGGGCTGAATGAGAATTTTAGCGATAATTCATCAAACCGGCCATCAGCCTCTAACCAATTTAAAAATCGCGTCATACCGTCTCGCGGTGCGGCAATCGTGCCGTTGATGCCTTCTTCGGCTAAAAGAATCGTGCCAAGAATTTGGTTGTTATCACAAAGCTGCTGCAAGATCTGGCGCAACCCGTCGATATCGTCAAGCGAGACGAATTTATATAATGCCGCAACCACAAAGCCATCATTGGTGGTGCCAAGGCGGTCAAGCATCGCGTTCATTTCAGCGTTAAACGAGGTCATGGCGGCTCTTTAATGCAGTCATTTAAGGGCTTTAAAGGCGCAAAATAACACTCTGCGGCGAACAAACCAATATCATTATTTTTATTGTTTTTTTTGCTTTGGCCGATTTTTTTATTGAGGCAAATTTGAAACATGCTAGCGTTCTGGATGTCTGTGGGTGGCGTGCAAAGCGTCATTTTTCAGTAATATCTTTGCAGAGCAGATTTTTGCCATCGTTAAGGGAGATGAATATGAAGACAACGACAAAAAATATTGTATCAGCCAGCGTTGCAGCAGTTATGATGGGGGGCGCAAGCCTTGCGCATGCAGCTGATAGCGTCAATGTTGCATTTTTCCTAGAATGGGCAACACCAAATCAGATCGCCAAAGTCGACAAGGCTTATGATGATGCCATGGGTGTTGACGTCAAATGGACGAATTTTTCAACAGGCGTTCAAATGACCGAAGCCATGCTTGCTGGTGATATTGACATTGCCTATTCACAGGGCCTTGCCCCATTTGTGACCGCGATCCAGCAGGGCGCGCCGATCAAAATGGTATCGGTTGCGGTGATTTATGAAGCAAATGATTGCTTTGTGAAAAATGGTCTTGGCATCAATTCATCAAACGCATCTGAGCTTGAAGGCAGAACCGTTGCCGTGCCGTTGAACACAATGGCCGATTTTGCGTTCCGCAAATATATGCAGGTTCTCAATGTTGATACATCAACAATGAAGATTGTTGATCAGGCACCTGCCGATGGCGCGGTATCACTGGCCGAAGGCTCAGTTGATATGGCATGTATCTTTGGCGGTGACTCAGCGAAAAAAGCTGGCGAAGTTGGAGCCCCAATCATGTCATCACAGCAAAAGCGTGATGCCGGTATTGGCTCGTTTGACGTTGTGTCAGTTACTGAAAAATTCGCCACCGAAAATCCGGGCTTGTTGCGCACCTTCCTTGAGGTCACACATGAGGCAAACGCAAGCTGGACTGCAAGCGATGCGCAGTTGAAGAAAGTTGCTGCGGATGCCGGTATGGATGTTTCGACAACAAAGAACCAGATGTCTGGCTTTATCTTCCCAACAGCAGCTGAGCAGAAGGAGCAATTCTTCGGTTCTGACGGTGTTGCGGTTGCGGCTGCCGAGTCACTTGGTTTGGTCTTCAAGAAAGCTGGTGCATGGAATGTTGATCAGAAAATCAGCAAAGTCATCACCGGCGAATATCTTGACTAAACGCGAAATTTGAAAACAGGAAAAACAAGGCTTTTGCGAGCCTTGTTTTTCTACTTTGATAAAGGGGGTCACGCTTGGCTGATCTCAAATGCACAGATTTATGCATGACCTTTGC
>JAFMNI010000050.1:8990-11321 GCA_017859295.1 Candidatus Puniceispirillum sp.
TTTGCCGATACGCCAACATATCAATTATCAGGTGGCATGCAGCAACGCGTGGCACTGGCGCGCTGTTTGGTGAATGATCCAGATGTGATTTTGATGGATGAACCGCTTGGCGCGCTTGATGCGCTGACACGCGAAAAGATGCAATCACTGGTTCTGGAATTATGGAAAAAAACCGGCAAGACCATCATCATCATTACGCATTCAGTTGAAGAAGCCTTATTGCTTGGCGAGCGTTTGTTTGTGATGGCACCGCGTCCGGGTCGAATTCACAAGGAATATCAGCTTCCTTTTGCGGAATGGGGGCTGAAACGCTCATTGCGCGATATTAAATTAGAGCCTGAATTTTCCACAGTTCGTGAAGAAATTCTAACCATGATCTGGAATATGGAAGAGGAGATTATGGGCGGTGCTTGATTGGCTTTCAGATAATCGCGCCTTGGTCGCGGCAGTCATCATCCTATGTCTGGTTGGCAGTTTTTTTGCCTCGATCTTTTATGGGTTAAAGCAAACCCGGCTTCGCGAAAAGGATCAGGTTTTTGGTGATCCGGAACGAACCGTTGGTGGCTGGTTCTGGGCGGTTTGCGGTGTATCAACATTGCTTCTTGTTTGGTTCTATTTTTCATGGGGCTCAGCGCGGGCATTTTTTCCGCAAGCGGCCAATGAATTATGTCAGGTTGCCAAACTGCATGAGGCGGTATCGCCGGTTACCTCGTCGCTAGCAATTGAGTCACGCTATTCCAAATCCAAAACCTTGCTGGTGCGTAATTCACGCCAGCTTGATGAATTGCAGGCGCGGCTTCCGGTCAACGCCTTTTCACCAGCCGATGCGGCGCGTGTGACGCTGGTCATGCAAAACACCCAGCAATTGATCAGCATGATGGCAACGCCAGATTTTGTTGATCAGAAAACGATTGCCGAAATTCAAGCCATCAAGGCTGGTTATGCCGCAATAACAAATGAACTGGCCAATCCGAAATTGGGCTGGACAGCACCAGCTAAGGCGTTGGCGCAGCCGTCATGGGGGATTACCGAGCCGGAAATTCCGATGCTTCCGGTTTCGGCAAAAGGCGCGATGTATGATGCGCTTGCCCGCGATGCCGCCGCCATATCAAAAGATTATTTGAAAATTCGCAATTTGGCACCAGCAGCAAAAGCGCTGATTGCCGAAACCAAGGCAATGATTGCTGCGTTGAAAAAATCACCATCAATGGATGATGGCGATCCTCAAATTGTCAAAGAACGCGCCGATTACATGAAAGCGGTTGATCGTATTTTCAAGCGGATTGACGATGGCAAGATTTTCCCGGCTGTTGTTATGGCCGAAATGCAGGTTGCTGTTCAGACAATGCTTGATCAGGCTGACCGGTCAAAAGGCAGCCTTGGTATTGTCGAAATGCTGTTTTTCCCGGCTGGCGATATTGTGAAATCACGCACGCAATGTACAGAACAGGGGCCAGGTCGCTGGTTGCCAAAACCAACCGATGTTGTTGCCACGTTTTTTGCGCTTGCCAATCCTGATGTGGAAAATGGCGGCGGTTACAAAGGCACCACCTTATTATGGTGGAAATGGCTGCCAATTTCAGATGTTGTGTCCTTTGTGATTCCGGATGCGCTGATTGATCTTCTTCCCGGTGATTATGGCCGGTTAAATGATGAAGGGCGGTTCGAGCCGAATTATAAAGACTGGATGTTGGCGCTGGCGCAAGGCGATGTTTATCTTGGTGCGATTCCAATGCTGGATGGTCATATCTGGGACTCGCTTTTCCGCGTTCTGGTTGCGATGTTCTTTGGTGTTCTGCTTGGTGTGCCGCTTGGCATCTATATGGGGGTTTCGCGTTTTTGCAAATCCTTCTTTGACCCGATGATTGAGCTTTACCGGCCGGTACCACCATTGGCGTGGGCGCCATTGATCCTGACCATTTTCGGCATTCAGGATGATGGTAAAATCTTCCTTTTGTTCATGGTCGCTTTTGCCATTATGGTGATTTCGGCACGAACCGGCGCATCAGGGGCGCAATTGTCAAAAATCAGAGCGTCACATTCGCTTGGTGCCAGTGACCGGCAGATTTTGCGCTATGTGATTTTGCCAAATGCCTTGCCTGAAATCATGACGGGTATCCGCATTTCGATTGGTGTTTGCTGGGGTACGCTTGTGGCGGCTGAAATGCTGGCTGGTACAACGGGTGTTGGCTTTATCGAAAATGTCGCGCGGACAGTGTCAGATTATGAATTGATCTGGGTCACGATTTTGATCATGGGTAGTTTAGGTTTGATTTTCGATCTGATGATGCGCTGGGTTATTGGGCGGCTTATCCCATGGCGCGGCAAAGG
>JAFMNI010000051.1 GCA_017859295.1 Candidatus Puniceispirillum sp.
ACCCCTCCAAGCCAAGGCATTATTGACATTTGGCCGGTGACCGCTCATTTTGACCCAGCAATGGGAAAGATGAGTCACAAAAATATGACCCAAAAAGACAGAATGACGCCAACGGCGCATTTTGCCGAAAAACTGCGCCTTGCCGGTTTGCGGCCAACGCGCCAGCGGGTGGCGATTGCCGCGTTGCTTCTTGATGGCCGTCATCGCCATGTAACAGCTGATAGCCTGACCGAAGAAATCACCACTGCTGGCCTGCATGTGTCTGGCGGGACGGTTTATAATACATTGAACCAATTTACCGAGGCTGGCTTGCTTCGTCGGGTGATGGTTCATAATGATTATAGCCTGTTTGATACCAACACCGATCATCACCATCATTTCTATGAAGCCGAAAATGACCAGCTTGTCGATATTCCTCATGATGATGTGATTCTGGCACAATTGCCTGCCGCGCCTGATGGGCATGAAATCAAAGCGGTTGATGTGGTAATCCATATCCAAAGCAAAGATTCCTGATTGCCGATTTGGCGTTAGATCTGCCTTTATCTAGTTTAAAATCATTCTAAAGAGCCTTGACCCAACCAGGCTTCATACCTATCTTCTGACATAGATAAACCTTGCGTATAAGGGCTTTGTGATTGCCGGAAACCCAAAGGCGATGTGAGCATACGCACAAGATCTAATCGGAGAGACAGATGGACGGAAATAATGCGGGCAAATGCCCGGTAATGCACGGAGCTGTAACAACCAACAGCGCCAGCGGCACCTCAAATCGTGAATGGTGGCCGAACCAGTTGAATATCGGCATTCTTCACCAGCATGATCAAAAGTCAAACCCGATGGGCGCGAATTTCAATTATCGCGAAGAATTCAAATCGATTGATTACAAGGCCTTGAAAAAAGACCTTCATGATTTGATGACTGATTCGCAGGATTGGTGGCCAGCCGATTATGGTCATTATGGCCCGTTCTTTATCCGCATGACATGGCATGCAGCCGGCACCTATCGCAGCGGCGATGGTCGTGGTGGCGGCGGCACAGGTGCGCAGCGTTTCGCGCCCCTCAATAGCTGGCCTGATAACGGCAATCTTGATAAGGCGCGCCGCCTTCTATGGCCGATCAAACAGAAATATGGCAATAAAATCAGCTGGGCTGATTTGCTGATCCTGACCGGCAATGTCGCGATTGAATCAATGGGTGGCAAAACCTTTGGATTTAGTGGCGGCCGTGACGATATTTGGGCACCTGAAGAAGATATCTATTGGGGTGTTGAAAGTGAATGGCTTGCGAATAACCGCTATTCAGGCGACCGCGAATTGGCCAACCCGCTTGCCGCCGTGCAGATGGGTTTGATCTATGTCAATCCTGAAGGCCCAGACGGCAATCCAGATCCGCTTGCCAGCGCAAGAGATGTGCGTGAAACTTTTGGCCGGATGGCAATGAATGACGAAGAAACCGTTGCCCTTGTTGCCGGTGGCCATACTTTTGGCAAGGCGCATGGAGCGGGTGATGCCGGTCTTGTTGGTGCCGAGCCGGAAGGCGCCGCCATTGAAGAAATGGGTTTTGGCTGGATCAGCAGCCATGGATCGGGCAAGGGAAGCGATACCATCACCAGCGGTATCGAAGGTGCGTGGACAGCGCATCCAACAAAATGGGATAATGGCTATTTCGACCTTCTTCTTGGCTATGAATGGGAATTGACCAAAAGCCCGGCCGGTGCGCATATCTGGCATGCGGTCGATCCAAAGGAAAGCGATCTGGCACCCGATGCCGAAGATGCGTCAATCCGCGTTCCAACCATGATGACAACAGCCGATATGGCGATGCGCGAAGATCCAAGCTACCGCGAGATTTCCGAGCGTTTCCATAAAAACCCCGATCAGTTTGCCGATGCGTTTGCACGTGCTTGGTTCAAATTGTTGCATCGTGATATGGGGCCGAAAAGCCGTTATGTGGGCCCAGAAGTGCCAGATGAAGAATTGATCTGGCAAGACCCGATTCCGGCTGGCAATGCCAATTATGATGTTGATGTGGTCAAAGCCCGTATCGCAGCCAGCGGCCTCAGCGTTCAAGAGATGGTCGAAACCGCATGGGCAAGCGCATCAACCTATCGCGGCTCAGACATGCGCGGCGGTGCCAATGGTGCGCGTATTCGGCTTGCGCCCCAAAAAGATTGGGCAGCAAACAAGCCGGATCAATTGGCGCGGGTTTTGTCAGTTCTCGAGCCAATTGCGGCCGACACAGGCGCATCGATTGCTGATGTGATTGTGCTTGCAGGTAATGTTGGTATTGAACAGGCATCCGGCGTGACGGTTCCATTTACACCTGGTCGTGGTGATGCAACACAGGCGCAAACCGACATTGAATCATTCGAGGTTCTTGAGCCGGTTGCCGATGGGTTCCGCAATTTCCAGAAAACCGACTTTACCGTCAGCCCGGAAGAAATGCTGCTTGATAAAGCCCAGCTATTGGGTCTTACAGCACCGGAAATGACTGTTCTTGTTGGTGGTATGAGAGCCCTTGGCATCAGTGAAAACAACCATGGTGTCTTTACCGAAACACCGGGCAAATTGACCAATGACTTCTTTGTCACTTTGCTTGATATGGGTGTTGAGTGGAAGCCAACGGGAAGCAATTCTTACGAAGCGCGTGATCGTGCCACTGGCAAAGTGGTTCGCAGCGGTACCCGGGTCGATCTTGTCTTTGGATCAAATTCCCAGCTTCGTGCGCTTGCCGAGGTTTATGCGACCAACCAGTCACATGATAAATTTGTGGCCGATTTCGTGGCAGCCTGGACCAAGGTAATGAATGCTGACCGGTTTGATATCGCCTAAAACGGCCCATCTTTAACCAGCATAAATAATCGCGGCATCCCAGTAAAATGGGGTGCCGTTTTTGTTGAAATATAAACCCTAATCGAGACTTTCGGTTTCGAGAAGGCCCCAGACGGCTTGCCGCTTGATCCAGCCGCGAACATCATTATTTGCCACACGGCACCATGCTTTTGGACAGGATTGCAATTCCATCAGCGCCAACCGTTCGGCAAGGGCAATGACATTTGATGTTTCATCGGGACTGGCATGGATTTTCGCCATATTCTTTTGCACCAGCGCCATGCGCCGAAGCGACAGAACCGATCCATGCATCCATCCTGCGGTGCCATCATGGTCAATCACTTTGCGCCAGATGCCGAATTCAGCATCAACCAGAAGCGGCAGACCAGCTTTTCGATATTGCCATAAAACCGGATATTCCCGCCCGGGGCCAGCCCGCAAATTGGCCTCGTCAAATTTCAATGTCACATAGCGCGGTACGGGCAAGCCACTGCCGCGAACGGTCAATTTGGCCTCTTGTGCGTACGCCATGCCATTTCCGGCTGGCCAGCCAAGTGGCGAAATCACCGTTGGCAATAGCCAGAAAAGGCCAAAAACCATTGCCATGATCAGCGGTTTTTGAAATATCACAATAAATTTTTTTGTCATGCTGCTCGTTGTTCTGGTAGAGTTTTGGCGGTATTTGGTGCAGATTGATGCGGGTTAAAGAATTAATTCAATAGACCCTTTGTCCTGCGCCGCAAGCTTAGGGTTTTTTCAGGCCAATTGCCAGCCAGAGTTCGGTATTTGTTTTCAATTTAAGAGAGCCATCAATGAGTCAAAGCAAACCAAAAGTGATTTTGACACGCAAGCTTCCGGAGACAATCGAAACCCGGATGCGTGAGCTTTTTGATACAACTTTGAATGATAGTGACAAGGCGCTAAGCCGTGACGAGCTGGAAATGGCTGTGAAAACGGCTGATGTTCTCGTGCCAACCGTTACCGATAAAATTGACGCTGATTTGATTGCCAAGGCCGGAAGTCAGCTTCGTCTGATTGCTTCATTCGGAACCGGCGTTGATCATATTGACCTTGCCGCGGCAAAGGCGCGCGGCATTACCGTTACCAATACCCCTGGCGTCTTAACCGAAGATACGGCTGATGTCACAATGGCGTTGATTCTGGCGGTGCCGCGGCGGATTGCCGAAGGCGATGCGCTGGCACGATCAGGCCAATGGCAGGGCTGGTCGCCAACAGGCATGCTTGGTCATCGCATTAATGGAAAACGGCTTGGCATTGTTGGTATGGGCCGGATTGGTGAAGCGGTTGCGCGGCGGGCGCGTGGATTTGGCCTGTCGGTTCATTATCATAACCGGAAACCGGTTCACCCGGAGACTGAAGCCGAACTTGAGGCAACTTACTGGGAATCGCTTGAACAGATGTTGGCACGCGTTGATATTGTGTCGGTCAATTGCCCACATACATCGGCGACAAATCATCTATTATCGCGTGAAAGACTGTCGCTGATGCAGCGCTCGGCCTATCTGGTGAATACATCACGCGGCGAAGTGGTTGATGAGATTGCGCTTGCCGATCTTTTGGCGCAGCGTCATATCGCTGGTGCCGGACTTGATGTTTATAGCAGTGAGCCGGAAATTCCGGCCGGGCTTCGCGATTTGCCAAATGTTGTTTTACTGCCCCATATCGGATCGGCGACCATTGAAGGGCGGTTGCAAATGGGTGACAAGGTGATCATCAATGTGCAGACATTCTGGGATGGTCATACCCCGCCAGATCGGGTGATTGAGGCCATGCTATAGCCATATCTGGCTTGTGGCATTACCCTGCCGGATTTTTCATTTTTGGGTCAATTGAGTTTGCGCCGATTGATTGTGGCTGGTTCAGCCCGCAAATCGGCTAGCAGCCGATTTTAATCCGTAGTGTCAGATGAATTACCGCAACAGCTGCAATCGGTCCGTGCAACGGTTTGAATTTCCATGAAATCGCTTCCCGCCGCTTCGATCAGCAAAAGCCGTCCGGTTAAGGTGCGTGGCTCGCCAAGAATAATCTTGATGGTTTCAAGCGCCTGCAATGTCCCAACCAATCCGGCAACAGGCCCAAGAATGCCCGCTTCGGAACAGCCCGGTGCCTGTTTTGCATCGGGCATGGCCGGAAATACGCATCGATAACACGGGCTGCCAAGATGGCCTTTGACGCTGCTCTGAAAGACCGAGACCTGTCCTTCCATGCGCACCGCCCCGCCAAAGACAAGCGGCTTGCCTGCCGCATGCGCCGCATCACCAAGAAGATAGCGCGCCTCGGCATTATCGGTGCAATCAACAACAACATCATGCGCTTTTAATAATGGTTCGACATTGCCATTACTGAGCCTTTGGCCAAGCTGCGAGATATGGATTGCCGGATTGATTGCGCTTGCCGCCATCGCCGCTTGCCGAGATTTCAACAGGCCAACATCACTGTCTTTGTAAATGACTTGCCGGTTTAAATCGGTTCGCGAAACATGATCATCATCAATAATGGTGATCGTGCCAATACCGGCAGCGGCAAGATACATGATCACCGGCGCGCCAAGCCCGCCAGCACCAACAACAAGCACCCGCGCCACCAATAATTGTTCCTGACCTTCCTCGCCAATTGCCGGCATGATCGCCTGACGGGCATAGCGTTCTAGATCATCATCACTCAGCATAATGCCTCACAAACCTGTTGAGCCAAAACCACCAGCGGCACGCGCGGTATCGTCAAGATCATCGGCTTCGACGGGTGTCATAATGGTGACAGCAGCAATCACCATCTGCGCAATCCGCATGCCGTGGGTAATGGTAAAATCATCAGTGCCATTATTGACCAAAATCACCGCAATTTCACCCCGATAATCACTATCAATTGTCCCGGGGGCATTGGCAATGGTAATTCCATATTTTAATGCAAGACCCGATCGTGGCCGGATTTGCGCTTCATAACCTGCTGGTAATGCCATGGCAAATCCGGTTGGAATGGCCTCGCGCATATTTGGTTTGAGACAAATTGGCTGGTCAATCGCGGCGGCAAGATCAGCTCCGGCAGCCCCGCTTGTCGCATATGATGGCAAGGCAAGATCGCCAGCATTGGCTAGCCGCCGAAATTTCACTGCAAGTTGGTTCATCTGGTCAATTCCGCTTCGATATGATCAGCCAATGTTTCGGCAAGATCGGTTTTTTGCATTTGCGGCCATTCGTCAACGCCATTTGCACTTATCAGCATGGCCTGATTTAAGGCGCTTCCAAACACCGGATCAGCATCACCGCCAACCTGATTGGCAATGATCCAGTCGCACCCTTTGCGCTGGCGTTTTTTGGTGGCATTTTGCAATAGATTTTCGGTTTCCGCGGCAAAGCCAATGACCAATTTTGGCCGGTTTGACGCGGATGAAATATGCGCCAGAATATCGGGGTTCTGGCATAGCGCTAACATCATGCCAGCATCGGGGTCTTCTGGTTTTTTCAGTTTTTGATCAGATACTGACTGTACGCGCCAATCTGCAACCGCGGCGGCGCAAATGGCGATATCGGCAGGCAAGGCCGCCTTGCAAGCGGCCAGCATTTCATTGGCGGTTGTGACCTGAACCATGGTTACTTGATCCGGTGCTGGTTCATTGACTGGCCCACTAATCAAAATCACATCCGCGCCGCGGCTGGCAAGGCTTGCGGCAATGGCATGTCCCTGTTTGCCCGATGACCGGTTGGCGATAAAGCGCACCTTGTCAATTGGCTCGATTGTCGGGCCTGATGTGACAATGATCCGTTTGCCTGCAAGCGGGCTTTTGGCATGGTCTTTGGCATTGGGTATGTTTTGCGGGGTGATAAGCTGCATTGCGGCTGCGGCAATATCCGCCGGTTCGCACATCCGGCCTTCGCCTTCTTCGCCGCAGGCTGTATCGCCGCTTACCGGACCAATCATATGAACACCGCGCTGGCGCAGGCTGGCGAAATTATGTTTGGTTGCCACATGCGCCCACATCGCGGGATTCATCGCTGGTGCCATTGCCACCTTGGCCGTGGTCGCAAGAAGAATCGTTGTCGCCAGATCATCGGCAATGCCGGCATTTGCCCGCGCCATAAAATTGGCCGTTGCCGGAACGACAAGAACAAGATCGGCCGATCGCGCCAGCCGGATATGCCCCATTTCGGCTTCGTCCGTTAGTGAAAACAAACTGTCATAGCATTTCTCACCAGTCAACGCGGCAAGGCTAAGAGGGGTGATGAATTGTTTGGCACCATCGGTCATCACGCCGGTGACATGCGCGCCAAGCTGTTGCAATTGGCGGGCGGTTTCCAAGGCCTTATAGGCAGCGATCCCGCCAGCAACGATCAGCAAAATTCGCTTGCCGAAATGGGTATCACTATGCAGTGGCTGCGATGATGTGGCAGGGGGGCCAGCCAGAATTTCAAGATCATCAGCGCGAATCTGATAACCTTTCTTGGTCAGCGCAGCATAGATAATGGGTTTGGCGCGTTCAGGTAAATGACCACGGGTCAGATAGTTGCTGATCGCGCTTGGCCCCACATTCAAAAGCTGCTGGATGGCATGGCGGCCGCCCAATGCGGTAATGATTGCCGATAAATTCACAGAAATTGCCACTTTCGCTGTTTGTCATTGAATTATGATAAAAAAAATCACTAAAATTCACTTAGTTTCCATTTATAGCAAAATTTAATGAATATTTGTGAAAAAACTTGCAATGGCAAGCAAAAGCGCAACCAGAGCAACCCGCCCGGGCCATGTTGGCGGTGGCGGCGCAATTGGTCTTTGCTGTGCGGCTTCAAAAGCGCTGAGTAATTTTGGCACGCGTGCGATGATTTGCATCATTTCGTCAACAAGCTGTTCGGCGCGTTTTTTCACCCCTGCCTCATGCTGCATCCATGATTCGGCCATTGGCCGTGCCAATTGCCACATATCGGCTTTGGGGTTTAATTGCCGGGCAACGCCTTCGGCCATCATCATGGTTTTCTGCAACAGATTATATTGCGGCTGTACTTCGATTTCAAAGCGGGTTGCAAGCTGGAAAACCTGTCCCAGAACAACGCCAAGCGAGACGTCGCCAAGCGGTTTGCCCATCACCGGATCAGCAACCGCGCGAACCGATTGTGAAAATTGATGGACCGAAACCCCCTCGCCAAGCATGCCAGCTTCTTTATGTAATTTGGCAACCATATCATAATCGCGGTCAAGCATCGCGCTGAGCAGTCGCGCCAGAAACAGCCGGTCTTGGAAATCGAGATAGCCCATAATGCCAAAATCAATTGGCACCAGCGTGCCATCGGCGCGAACAAAAATATTGCCGGGATGCATATCGGCATGGAAATAGCCGTCGCGAAACACCTGATTGAAAAAGCTGCGCGCCGCAAATTCGGTAATTTTTCCAATATCATGGCCAGCCTTGGTCAGGCGGTCGACATCATCAATCCGGATGCCATCGATCCATTCAATGATCAACATGCCTTTGGTGCTGTTTTCCAAATCCACCCATGGCACATAAATACCCTCATCATCGTGCATATTATCGGCAAGCCGTCCTGCCGCCGCCGCTTCGAGGCGCAGATCAAGCTCCATTTCTGAAAGCTGCTTGAACTGCTTCACCGCTGTCACCAGATGCAGGCGCCGAAGGCCGGGTGCCAGCCATTGCAGAATTTGCGCCAATGAATAGAAAAGTGCCGTATCTGCCAGCATATGTTTTTCAATATCGGGGCGAAGCAGTTTCACCGCCACCTCACGCCCGTCACAAAGCGTGGCCCGATGCACCTGCGCAATCGACGCGGCGGCAACCGCCGCATCATCAAACTGGCTGAATAGGGTCTCGATGGGCTGGCCAATCTGTTGCGCAACCATCTGACGCGCCTTTGCCGCGGCAAAAGGCGGTAAACGGTCTTGAAGCATGGTTAGTGACCGGCCAAGCTCGGGGCCAATCAGATCGGCGCGTGTTGATAAAGCCTGGCCAAATTTGATAAAGCCCGGCCCGAGCCGGACCAAAGCCTGACATAAGGCACCACCAGCATCATTGACCGCGCTTTTCGATCTTACCGCCTTATCAAGAAGCTGGCAGCAATGCCGCAACCAGCTTGGCAGAAGCGTAATCTGGGCAACATGCCCCAAAACCCCTGCACGCCCAAGATGCCAAGCAATATGCGGTAACCGCATGAGCGCGCGAATCATGGACAGGCTGCGCTTTGCCATTAATCGAGCTTCCAGCCAGAATGGATACAGGCGATACCCGCAGACAGGCTGCGCACCCGGATTTGCGCAAAGCCAGCTTCGGCAAACATATCGGCAAGCACTTCCTTGCTTGGGAAGGTGCGGATTGATTCGGCAAGATAGCGATAGCTATCTGCATCACCAGCGATGACTTGTCCCATGACCGGCAAAATATTAAACGAAAAACTGTCATATAATTTTGCCAAAGGGCGGCTTTGTACATGCGAAAATTCAAGGCACAGAAACCGTCCGCCCGGTTTGAGAATGCGGTAAGCTTCATGCAAGGCGGCCTGCCGGTCAGTGACATTACGCAACCCAAAGGCAATGGTCACAAAATCAGCGCTATGATCATCAAACGGAAGTGATTCGGCATTGGCAACACACCAGCTAAGCCGATGCGCCAGACGCTGCAAATCACGCCGCCCACGCCCCGCCTCAAGCATGGCGTGATTGATATCAGTAATACAGGCCCCGCCGCCGCCGCCGCGCAAAAACCGCAAACTGATATCGCCAGTGCCGCCAGCAAGATCAATCAGCTTTTGATGCGGTTGCGGTGCCATCCAGTCAATCATCGCTGCTTTCCACAGCCGGTGAATGCCACCACTCATCACATCATTCATAATGTCATAACGATCGGCAACCGAATCAAATACGCCGCGCACCATGCGCGCTTTGTCGGCACGCTGGATGGTGCGAAAGCCAAAATCTATGGTATCGTCATCACGATCCGCATTGCGCGGTTGTGATATGGTCTGATCCGCTTTGTCAAAAGCAGGGTCTGTCATGATCGAAATCCTAATATTGCGAAATGCAAGTCTATCTATATCAGTCTGGAGTCAATTTCGAAATGATCTTCACCAATTCATTTAACGCTTTGGTCTGTCACTATACGGTTATTGCCATTTCAGTGCCATTTGCAGCAGAGATCGTCTAATGCCTGAATTGCCCGAGGTGGAAACCGTCAAGCTGGCTTTGGTCCCCGCTTTGCAGGGGCGAGCTGTGTTATCGGCTTTTGTTGGCCGCAAGGATTTGCGCTGGCCATTACCTGAAAATCTGGCTGAACGCCTTACCGGACGCCAATTTACCCGCCTTTCGCGGCGCGGCAAATATGTGATGATGATGCTTGATAATGGCGAGGTGCTTTTGCTTCATCTTGGCATGTCGGGTTCGATACGCATCCATAAAGACAAGCCAGTGCTTGGCAAACATGATCATTTCATGCTGGAAATGGCACCGGCAGATGATCAGGGTGGGGTCTCCTATGTTGTGTTAAATGACCCGCGCCGTTTTGGCTGGATTGATCTTTTTGCCGAATCGGCGATGGCTGACCATAAATTACTGGCCGGCATGGGGCCAGAACCGCTTGGTAATGAATTTTCTGGCGCGCATCTTCAAGCTGTTTTCAAAGGCCGAACCGGCCCGGTCAAGAACGCGCTGTTAAACCAGCAACTGGTGGCTGGAATTGGCAATATCTATGCGAGTGAGGCTTTGTTCTATGCGCGGATTTCGCCGCGGCGCAAGGCGGGCTCAATTCGCGGTCAACGTGCCGCGCGGCTTGCCAATTCGATTGTTACGGTTCTGCGAGCCGCGATTGAGGATGGCGGCACATCGCTTCGCGATCACGTTCAACCCGGCGGTGAAATTGGTTATTTCGTCCAGCGTCTTGCGGTCTATGGCCGCGCTGGCAAACCTTGCCCAGTTTGTGCCACACCGATTAAAACCTTGATCCAGTCTGGCCGATCCAGTTTTTACTGTTCTCGTTGCCAAGGCTAGGTTTCACCGCTAGGTTTATAGCCAGCACGCAACCAAACAATAGCGGTAAATTCACATGAATCTGTTCAGTCATAAAAAAGCATCAGCGTTAACCCGCGGTTTC
>JAFMNI010000052.1 GCA_017859295.1 Candidatus Puniceispirillum sp.
GCGAGATCTTGAATGCGTTGGTTCCACCGGTAAATCCATTGATGCCGAACGCCACCATATCTTTTGATACGGTCATTCTAAATGTTTCACTTTTTGACGTGGTAATTTTGTGTCGTTCCGTCTGCAGAATTTGCGTCGTCTCACAATAGATCGGTGTTTTGGCCTGACCGGTTGAAATGGCCGATACAAATAGACCTGTCGCCAGAAATAATGTTGATATGGAATTGCGCATAACCGCCTCGATCAGTTGAGTATCATTGCTCAAAACAACACCAACTGACAACGGTAACATCATCTGGGGCATATGACGACCTTGCCAACTCCCAACGGCTGTCACTTGCGATAGGATGTTTCATAGCGTGATGATGTTTCATAATAATCATCAAAGCCGATCCGGTGTCGCAGTTCGGAGAAATCCATCAGACCAGCATTTTGCCGTGTGTCGGTTTTGATGTGTTCAAGCGCTAATTTCATCGCCTGCATGGATGCTGCCAAAAGGGTCAATGGATAGACCGCCATCTGATAGCCGATCTCTTCAAGTGCGCCCATCGGCAAATCAGGTGTCAGGCCGCCCTCAACAATATTGGCCAATTTGCATCCCGGTACCTCGCGGCAAAGTGTGCGCATTTCATCAATTGATTTTGGCGCTTCAATAAAAATAATTTCGGCGCCCAGCTCGTGATACCGCTGCCCACGATAGATAGCCTCGCTTAACCCATGCGTGTGATTGGCATCGGTACGCCCCATGATGACGATATCAGTATCCTCGCGGCTGGCATCAACTGCCGCCTGAATTCGGTCAAAGGCTTCCTCGCGACCGACAACATCTTTGCCCGGCGTATGCCCACAGCGTTTTGGCGATAGCTGATCTTCGATCAGCACGCCGGCACATCCAACTCTGGCAAAGCCACTGACCGTGCGATAGACGTTCATCGCATTGCCATAGCCAGTATCGCCATCAACGATAACCGGAATTGTTGATGCTTCGGTGACGTTGCGGGCTTGATCCAGCACTTCGCCATAAGACATTAACCCGAGATCAGGCGCACCAATACGCGAGGCTGATGCAGCAAAGCCGGACATGAAGCTAAGGTCAAAGCCTTCCTGCTCAATCATCTTGGCCGACAAACCGTCAAAGCAGCTTGGCATTGGCAAAAACTTTCCCAAAGCAATTTTTTGGCGCAGGATCTCGGCCATCTTGTTCATGTTTTTAGGTGCCATCGCGTCGCACGTCCCTTGTCAGATATTACAGTTTGAACGGTATGTAGAGCGCCAAATCCGGCCAGATATACATCACGAAAACGGTGAAAAGCATCAGCGCCAAAAATGGTAATACACCCTTGGCAACATCGCCAAGGGGCGCCCCCGAAACCGATTGTATAACATAAAGATTAAGCCCAACAGGCGGCGTAATCAGCGCGCATTCAACCATGATCACCATAAAGATACCAAACCAGATCGGGTCAATGCCCATATTCATAGCCGCCGGCAATAACACCGGCACCATGATAAGCACCATCGAAAGGGTTTCAAAAACCAGCCCCATCGCAATGAGCACAATACAGACCACAAGAATAAACATGGCTTTGCTGTCGATCAGCAATTGAATCGCCATCGAAATTTCCTGCGGGATACGGTAAAGGGTGATAGCCTTTCCAAAAATCTTGGCGCCCGCAATAATAATCAGAATCGCGGCGGTAGTAACCATCGCCTCAAAAACCGCTTTTTTGAAATTTGCAAATGACAATGAGCGCAAAATCCCAACCGTTAGGATTAGCGCTAACGCAAAGCCAACGGCGGCGGCCTCCGTCGGAGTGAATACTCCTGTGTAAATGCCCCCGAGAATCAATGCCGCCAGCCCGATTGTTGGGGCAACCTTGATCATGCTTTGGCGACGCGCTTGCCAGCTCGCCGGCGCACTTGGCGTGTAGCCACCAAAGAAATGCGCGTAGATAATCGAAAACAAGATGAATAATCCAATCAGAAATACGCCTGGCCCGATCCCTGCAAGGAATAATGCGATCACGCTTTCTTCAGTGATAAAACCATACACAATCATCGGCAGGCTTGGCGGTATCAAAATGCCCAAAGTACCGCCAGCGGCAAGCAACCCATAAACAAATTTCTTGTTATAGCCGCGCTCGATCATCTCTGGAATTGCGACAACGCCAATCGTTGCGGCGGTGGCCACAGACACTCCCGAAATAGCGGCAAAAATACCGCAGGATACGATGGTTGCAATTGCTAGACCACCTGGCCAGTGACCAACCCACGCCTGAACGGCAGAATAGAGGTCTTTGCCACAACCACCATAGAGTAAAATATTACTCATCAAGAGGAAAAGTGGTACAGCTAGAAGAATGAACCCGTCCAGTGTAGACAGGATTGCTTGGGGTGCCATAAGCGGTGAGAACCCGCCGGTTACCAGAAGTCCAAGTCCGAGGCTGCCAAGTGAGAAAGCGACCGGTAGGCTGGCAAGCAGCAAACCAAACATTAAACCAAGAATGATGACGAGTTTCATTCGTGCCCTCCCGTGGGAATAGGGAGCCCGTCAATCAATTTTTTAATTTCAATGATGGCTTGAACAGCAAGACAAAAAAAGAATAAAGGAACGGGTAATTCAGCTATCCAGATAGGTAAATCCATTAGGCTACCAGTGGTCCGGCCGCGTTCAAATGAGTCATAAAAAATATCCCAACCATAAATTGTCACATAAACACAAAAAGCAATCAAAACGCACATGGTTATAACCGCGGTAATACGCTGTGCAATGTCGGGTAGCTTTGCGGTGATCGCATTGATCTGGATGTTGCGCCGATAGCGTAAAATCCAAGGCATTGCGAGTAATGTACCATAGATCAGGCATAACTGACTGAATTCAGCCGCCCATTTAGTTGGCGATAGGAAGAAATAGCGCGCGATAACCTCAAAGCTTAACATCAGCCCTGACAACACAAAGAGCCATGCTGCAATCCATGCAAACAAGGTCATTAGGCGCTCAAAATTTGAGATATATGACGTCATTAGAAAATCCATAAAAAGAGACTTGACCCATAAAAAAAGACCCAGGCCGGTATCAAAGCCGGCGCTGGGTTGGTTATGGATTTAGAGTTTTGACGCAGCATCCAAAAGCTGTGCGCCCAACGGGCCAGCCTTAGCCTTATACTGCTCATAAACCGATGAAGATGCTGCCTTGAATGCTCTGATGTCGGCATCAGAGGGGGTCACAACCTTCATGCCATTTTCCTTGGCAACTTTATAGGCATCTGCCTCAATCTCGGCAATGTAGTTGCGAACATGTGCTTCGGCAACACCAGCGGCATCACCAATAATTTTACGTTGGCCATCGGTCAACTTGTCCCACCACTTTGAATTTACCACAACGATAAATTCGATGTCGGCATGGTTAGTAATGGTGATGGTATCCATCACTTCATAGAGTTTGCGTGACTTAACGCCAGAAACCCCAGTCATGCCAGCGTCAACGGTACCTCGCTGATAAGCAAGATATTGCTCCGATCCAGAAACCAATGTTGCAGCCCCGCCTGTTGCTTCGACAAATTGGCCGAGTGTCTTTCCAAAAACTCGCACTTTTTTGCCTTTCATGTCATCAGGGTTTGCAATTGGCCCGCCTTTTGACAGCATGATCGCACCTCCATAGGCCTGCCACCAAAGAACGGTTGAGCCAGTCCCCTCGATAGCCTTATCGATTGGCCCACGAATAGCGGATCCCTTGGCCACTGCCTTACGGACTTTTTCCTCAGAATTGAATAAAAATGGTTGATAGAAAAT
Source organism: Candidatus Puniceispirillum sp. (assembly GCA_017859295.1). GTDB lineage: Bacteria > Pseudomonadota > Alphaproteobacteria > Puniceispirillales > Puniceispirillaceae > UBA3439. Next base: position 3,793 of record JAFMNI010000052.1, read on the forward strand.
ATCAACTGCTGGCACGTCACCAACATAGCGTGTTAGAGAGGCAACTCCGGCCTCGATTGCACCCGATCCAACTGCCGCTGGCACTTCCTTGTCCTTATATAACTGCGCTGAGTCGTAAATCTGAACTTCAATATTTCCATTTGATTTTGCTTCAACCTCCTTTTTAAAAAGCTGAAGATTCTGTCCTAAATGGCTTTTCATTGGCAGTTGCAATGAAATCCGCATGGTTACGTCAGCGGCAAACGCCGATGCAGACATCAAAAGGGCCACTGACCCCGCAGCCAATGTGGTTAGCAACTTATTCATTTCAATACTCCCTCGTTTTTCAATCTTTGTGAAGATAAGCCTACATAAGTTCACTCAAATAGAAACATCTAAACACCAGATAGGTTAATGAAATCATCAATTTCAACTTTTCTAAAAACTCTGGCAAATATCACGAGCGTTTTAGCACCGCTTAAATAACAATCGTACGGGCAGTCTGTGATTTAACTCGGCGCAGAGGAATTGATGACTCGATTGATGCAACCCCCTCAGTTCGTGTCAACTCGCCAAGCAAAAATTTTTCATAATCCTCAATATTTTGCGTAACCACTCGAAGCAGGTAGTCATAACTGCCTGTCATAAGCCAACAGTCAACCACCTCAGGCATGGTGTTAATCCGGCGTTCAAACTTTGCAAGGTTGTCGTCAATCTGTTTTTCAAGCCGAACTGAAACAAACACTGAAAAGCTAAAACCCAAGCGCGTTTCATCAATGAGTGCCGTATAACCAGTGATAATCTTGTTATCTTCGAGCTTTTTCACACGGCGTGCTACAGGCGTTTGGCTTAGATTAACACGCTCACTCAACTCATTGATTGACATACGTCCATCAAGCGTCAAGTGGTGAATAATACGACAGTCAAAATCATCAATCATTTTTACTACTTATGTTATAATTATTAGCGATAATCACTATAAATATCACACTTGACCATTAATATAAGTAATATTTCCATCTAAATCTACATTAATATCCTCTCATATTTTGATGGGAGAGCGCAGTGATGACATACCACATAGACTTTGCAAGGTTGCGACAAGTTGAGGCACGGCTTTTGTGGCTCTCACACTGGATGATCCACTATGCCAATCACCTACGGCAAAATGACGATGACATCAAAGTTGGAGGGCACCAAGCAAGCAGCGCATCAATGGTGTCTATCCTGACAGCCTTATATTTTGCAGCTCTAAGGCCCGAAGACCGAGTTGCAGTAAAGCCGCATGCCTCACCACTATTTCATGCCATGCAATATTTAATGGGCAATCTCAACCTCGAGTTATTGAAGAATTTTCGTGGCTATGGGGGAGCGCAATCATACCCATCCCGCACCAAAGATGCTGACGACGTAGATTTTTCCACTGGCTCGGTTGGGCTTGGGGTTGCGATGACTAGTTTTGCCTCACTTATGCAGGACTATGTGAGTGCCAAACAGTGGGGCAGCAACGTAAAGCTTGGTAGAATGGTTGCGTTGATGGGTGACGCAGAGCTTGATGAGGGTAATATCTATGAATGCCTTCAAGAAGGTTGGAAACATAACCTCCGCAACACCTGGTGGGTAATTGATTACAATCGTCAATCCCTGGATGGCATCATTCATGAAGGCTTATGGGAACATGCTGAAAAGATATTTACGGCCTATGGCTGGGATGTAATCCGGCTTAAATATGGTGTCTTGCAGCGGGCAGCTTTTGATGAGCCTGGTGGCAAAAAGCTAAAAGATTGGATTGACGACTGTCCCAATCAGGATTACGCGGCACTGACCTATATGGGAGGTAAAGTTTGGCGGGAACGCCTGCTTAATGATCTTGGCGATCAGGGTGATTTTACTGAATTTCTTGATCGACGGAGCGATGATGAACTTGGATGCTTAATGGAGAATCTGGGGGGGAATTGCGTCGAAACAATGGCGAAAGAGTTTGCCGAGATTAATCATAACCGACCAGTGTGTTTCTTAGCATATACAATCAAGGGATGGGGGACACCAATAGCAGGTCACAAAGACAACCATGGTGGCCTAATGACCCTTAACCAGATGCAGAAATGGCAATCCAATATGGGTATTCGCGAAGGCTACGAATGGGATCGGCTCGAAGCTGTTGCTGATAAGGCTAGCTTTCAAAGATGGTTGGACCAGGTGCCCTTTTTCCAATCTAAAAATCGTCGCTTTGATGACGCCATATTTAGAGTCCCTTCGCTGGCACTTGATAAATCTAAATCAGCTTCGACGCAGGCATCTTTTGGTAAAATTTTGGATACCATTGCTCGTGGCGATGACGAGATTGCAGAACGAATTGTCACCTTAAGCCCCGATGTCTCCGGCACTACTAGCCTGGGCTCTTGGATCAATCGCAAAAAGTTGTTTTCACGCCAACCAATCCGAGATGCCTTTAAAGATGCAAAGATCCCATCAACAGCCAAATGGGAGTTTGATTCCAGTGGTCAGCATATTGAATTGGGCATAGCCGAAATGAACCTATTTCTGGCACTCGCTGCAGCTGGCTTATCATCATCACTATTTGGCAAACGGCTTTTGCCAATCGGCACGGTTTACGACCCATTTGTTTGCCGTGGACTAGATGCTTTAAATTATGCGTGTTATCAGGACTCCAGATTTATGATTATAGGCACGCCGTCAGGAGTTACTCTTGCGCCAGAGGGCGGAGCACATCAATCAATTGTCACCCCACTGATTGGCATGGGTCAGGATGGGTTGACCAGTTTTGAGCCGGCTTTTACCGATGAATTATCGGTTATTATGGAATGGGGATTTTCACATATGCAGTTGGATGATGGCGGCTCCGTTTATTTACGCCTGTCAACAAAACCGGTTGAACAGCCTCAACGCGAGATGACTCCAGAGTTGGCCGCGGATATCATCAAAGGTGCATATTGGCTTCGAAAACCCGGCCCAAATTGTGAATTAGTAATCGCCTATCAGGGAGTTATTGCGCAAGAGGCTATTCTTGCGGCGGGCCATCTTGGCGAATTTCGCCGAGATATTGGTGTTCTTGCTATAACATCAGCGGACCGTATATACGCCGAGTTCAAAACGCAAAGTCACAACCTAAACAAGACCTCTCATATTGAAACTCTTTTAGCTGATGTCCCAAATTACGCAAAGATGCTAACTGTAATTGATGGACACCCGGCAACATTAACATGGCTTGGGGGGGTTAGAGGCAATCCAACCATAAGCCACGGGGTTGACCACTTTGGTCAGACAGGTCAAATAAACGATCTTTACCAGCATTTTGCGATTGATCATGAGTCATTAGTGCGTTCAGCCTTACAACAAGCCCCAAGACATCAAAATCCAAGGCAAATGAGCTTTGCGCAACATAACGCTGCTTGAAAAAGGAGGGGCTTACTCTAAGCGGGTGTTAAAGCTGCAATATAACTTGCTAAAATTAGCTGCTTTACGGGATTGAATGTAATGCGTGGGTACTGGGAAACCAATTGGTTATTCAAAAACTTCAGATCACTGTTCTGCTGGGCCATTTGTGCATTGATACACCAATTGCCTTGATATTTGCGACTTCCTTACGTCATGACACTGCATCGTGATAGATGCGTCGTAGAATTCATGATCGAAGATTTTGCCTCAGGTGAAAAGTTATTACTTTCATCACAAAACATCTTTGGTTTGTTTGACCTTTGAAGAAATAAGGCGATGTTGTTTGCCGATTTATCACCAAGTCCACACCCTACCAGCCCGAGCTCAGTTGTGTGGTCTGGCAAAGCCTCCAATAGCCTTTTTAGACCAAGCTCTGTAATTCTGGGGTTGTGACTGACACTTACTAACTGAAGGTTTAACACGTTATTCTGATGGAGTATTTCTATGGCGTCAGCAATTACGGTTGCTTCTGCTGGGCCCAAATCAGCACTGCACAGATGCAGATTGTAATCGAGAGAACTTAGAGGCTTGTTTTCCAGAGCTTCTGCAGCTTTTGCGCAGATTGGTTTTTTGGTTCGAAACAAAGCAATAATCAAAACGCGGAACAAGTTTTTTTCTGTCGCAACCGCACTTTTTTAATTTAAGGGTGCGGTCGATGCTATCGCCAAAAAACCTAACTTCAAAAATATCCGCTTTTCAATCATCATAAATCAGAAACCCAATAAACACGTGCAAACTAATTGAATTTTTTAAATGCCATCTCTTGAATATAAATAAAATTTGCATAGATCGTAAAATGAGGAGGCTGTAATGGAATTTTTACTTCTTTGGGTACTGGGTGGCAACGTTCTTGACAGTGGATTACGTTATCAAGATGCTGGTAGTTGTTATGCTGCCGCACAAAACAGTGGTAAGGACTTACAAGAAATAGGGCTGGCACCACCCAAGTTTACTTGTGTTCCAGTTGCCGGTAACAAGGAATTGAAGCTTATTGTTCCAGAACAACAAGGGGCTCGATTCCCCTTTTGAAAACTCTAAGCCTCAAAATATTGGTTGAACCTTTTTACTGGTCATTTAAATCTGATGGGCCAGAACTCAAGATGTTGGGTGCCATGCAAAACAGAGTTTGTTTGTTTCTGATATCAATGGTTTTTATAACTATGAGTGTGCCCGCGATGTCATACGAGGAACCCAAGTACAAAATCATCACAAAGACTGACATCTATGAGGTGCGGCGGTATGAACAGCGGACTGTTGCTCAGGCAAAATATGATAAGGCGGACAGTGGCTTCAGAATTTTATTCGACTATATATCCGGTGAAAATGAAAGCGCAACCGATGTCGCGATGACGATACCCGTCGCTCAATCTACAGAAATCAATATGACGGCCCCAGTCACTCAGACTAATACTCGCGGGAAAATGGTGATGCAGTTTTTCCTACCAAAAAAATACACCAAAGAAACAGCACCCAGACCAAAAGATGGCAGGATCGATATTATTGACCTTCCAACCACTTATTATGCAGTTATCTCCTATTCAGGATTTGCATCTGAAAAAAACTTTCAAACACACCATAGAAAACTAAAAAACGCGCTTGATGAAAGTAGAATTACTGTTAGTGGCCCTCCAATCAGAGCGACCTACAACTCACCATTTACTCTACCATTCTTTCGCCGCAACGAGGCTATGTACCCACTAGATTGGGATTAAATATTCGATTAATAAATCGAGATTACAGTTCAAAGATCATAATTCGGAAGCCTCCCTGTCTACAATCGTATCACTGTTAGACTGTGGACTCCCCCTGATAGAGAAATCACTTTTTTCTCACATAATTCGCTAATTAAATTTTTGGCAAGCACCTGAAATAAAGCGCATGTTTGAATGTGTCTCGATTTTGGTGAAGGGTGGATGGAAAGAGACGTGGGCCGTTCAGAGACCTATTTTGGCCGAAACCCCAGCGTCTGATAGCCGGATGGTCTCGCTAAACCCCTTTGAAACAAATAGAAAAAAGGCCCCGCTAGGGACCTGTTTTTGGGTTTGCGATGTGCAAGTGGCGGAGGGACGGGGATTCGAACCCCGGAGGGGCGTTAACCCCAACACGCTTTCCAGGCGTGCGCCTTAAACCACTCGGCCATCCCTCCCAGTACGCAACTGTTATTCGACCTTGATTAGCTCTTCGGGGCGAAAGTTAACAGGCTTGGCTCATCATGTAAACTAGCCGAAACAGCTTCGAATTAGCGTTTTCAAGCACCAACCCCAAAATATTAAACCTCAACATCACATCCGATTGTGGGGGAAACGCCAAACTCAAACCGAGCCCAACAATTGCCATGGTTAGAATGTAGAAATTCACTGGTCAGAAAATACTGGTCACTAGATAAATCTCTTGTGTCGAGTTGCAGTTATGAACATGATGATCTTATTATGAAATATTTTTTTCGACTTATCGCCACCCTTGCGGGACTGGTCGCTGCCTATGCTATTTGGCAGGACCTGACCAGCAGCTATAGCGCCAGCACGCCACTTGGCCGGTTATGGTATCTATATAGCCCAACAACATTACAGACCACCGAATCCATTATCAGCCGCTATATTGACCCGTGCGGGTTGATTACGGCATTAGATTGTTCGCCCTTTTTATGGCATCCGTTTATCGCCACCATTTTAGGCTGGCCAGCCGCCTTGGTCATGATCGGATTCAGCATTATATTCTGGTGGGTTGGTGGCTTGTTTGGCCAGCATTTAACGCGCCCCAAAAAGGCCGCGCGCGCGCTCAAACGACAGGGTGAAAAATAGCCAGTGATATGCAGTTCCTAATCGAATCGCGATAAAACCTCAAATAGTCGCAAGTTTCACCACCATAGGCCGCACCAAAGACAGGTCAGAGCCTAGCGTTAATTATCACCCATTTTCAAGGCTTCGAAAAAGGCGTTCTGCGGAATTTCGACCTTGCCGAATTGGCGCATTTTCTTTTTGCCCTCTTTTTGCTTATCGAGAAGCTTTTTCTTGCGGCTGATATCGCCACCATAACATTTTGCCGTTACGTCTTTGCGCAGCGCCGCAATCGTTTCACGCGCAATGACTTTGCCGCCAATCGCGGCTTGCAGTGCCACTTTGAACATTTGACGTGGCACAAGGTCTTTTAGCCTTATGCAAATTGCACGACCTTTGCCTTCGGCCTGATCACGATGCACAATCATCGACAAGGCATCGACTAGATCGCCGTTCACAAGGATTGACACTTTCACGAGATCACCCTCGCGATAGCTATCAAGCGCATAGTCAAAGCTGGCATAGCCGCGGGTGATTGATTTCAACCGGTCATAAAAATCGAAAACAACTTCATTCAACGGCAGGCGGTAAACAGCCATTGCCCGATTGCCAGCATAGGTAAGGTCAATCTGTTCGCCGCGCCGCTCGGTACAAAGCGTTAAAACCGGCCCTAAAAATTCATCAGGCGTCATAATGGTGGCTTTGATCCAAGGCTCTTCGATCGAGGCAAGACGGCTAACTTCGGGCATATCGGCCGGATTATGCAAATATAAATGTTTCCCATCGGTAAGGGTCATTTGATAAACAACCGATGGCGCTGTTGAAATCAGCTCAAGATTAAATTCGCGGCTCAATCGCTCGCGGATCACTTCCATATGAAGAA
>JAFMNI010000053.1:0-6554 GCA_017859295.1 Candidatus Puniceispirillum sp.
TCAAGATCGGCAATCAAATCGATTTTATCCTCTAAACCAACTGACAGCCTTATATGTGATGGTGTGATATTCAGGCTGGCCCTGTCAGCATCGCTTAGATTGGCGTGCGTTGTGGTAAAAGGATGACAGGCAAGCGATTTTGAGTCGCCAAGATTATTCGAGATATCGATCAGCGCAAGCGCATTCAAGAACCGAAAGGCCGCCGCCTGATCCCCATCAATTTCAAAGGCAAGCATATTGCCAAAACCACTCATTTGCCGTTTTGCAAGATCATGTTGCGGATGGCTTTCATGGCCAGGATAGCTGATTGATTTCACCTTTGGATGATCATGCAGAAACGCCGCCACATGCCCCGCATTTTCGGTTTGCGCGGCAACCCGAAGCGGCAATGTTTCAAGTGATTTCAGCATCACCCAAGCATTAAAGGCGCTAATGGCAGCGCCGGTTTGACGGTAAAAAGGTAAAAACACATCTTCGACAAAGCTGGCCTTGCCAAGAACCGCACCACCAAGCAACCGACCCTGACCGTCAATATGTTTGGTGGTTGAATAAATAACAATATCAGCCCCCAATTCCAACGGCTTTTGGTAAAGCGGCGAGGCAAAAACATTATCGACCAGAACAAGCGCGCCAGCATCATGGGCAAGATCACAAACCGCAGCAATATCAACAAGTTCAAGAACCGGGTTTGACGGGCTTTCCAGAAACACCAGCTTGGCAGGCGTTGCCAATGCGGCTTGCCATGCGGCAAGGTCAGTGCCGTCAATCAGCTCGGTTTTCACCCCCCATTTTGGCAGGATTTTTGTCAAAATTGCATGGCAGGCGCCAAAAAGCGCCCGGCTGGCCACAACACGATCACCGCTTTTAAGCTGGCATGCCAAGGCACCAAAAACCGCCGCCATGCCGGTTCCGGTCGCGCGGCAAGCCTCGGCACCTTCAAGAAGCGCCAATCGCTGTTCAAACATTTTGACCGTCGGATTGCCATAGCGTGAATAGACAAATGTATCAATTTCATCGCGAAACGCCGCCGCCGCCTGTTCAGCCGAGTCATAAACAAAGCCCGAGGTCATATAAAGCGCTTCTGAGGTTTCTCGATTTTCAGAACGATTATGGCCACCACGAACCAGTTTTGTGGCGATTTGATAATCCTTATCAGTCACGATGATTAATCCTGTTCCAAAGCTTGATGGTTTTGGGTCATTTCCGGCAGAATCACCGCCTGACCCACAATCCGATTGCCATTATCCATGACCATAACCGGATTGCCATATAAAATATAACCTTCGGCAAGAACGTCAGAAACACGCTGACAAAAGGCGGCGTCATCGACACCACTTAAAAAGCGATATGATTTTTTCATGTCGAGAATCCTCAAAACCGTCATTTGTGACGCAATCACTGCTGAAAGATCACAATTGCGAAGGTTTAATCTGATAGGCCAATAAGGTCAATCGCGCGGGGCATGCTTGCTTAAAATTCGTTGCAATGTGCGGCGATGCATTCTTAGCCGGCGCGCGGTTTCTGATACATTGCGTCCACATTGTTCATAAACGCGCTGAATATGTTCCCAGCGCACCCTATCCGCACTCATTGGATCTTGCGGTGGTGGTGGCATTTCATCACCCGATTGCGTTAATGCTGCGGTGATCTGATCAGGATCAGCCGGTTTTGGCAGATAATCTAGCGCGCCAGCTTTGACCGCCGCCACCGCCGTGGCGATATTGCCAAAACCGGTTAGCATCACGATTCGGCAATCGGCGCGTTTTTTGCGCAATTCCTGAACCAAGGTCAGGCCGGTGCCATCTTCAAGCTTCATATCAAGAATGGCATAGGCAGGTGGAGTTTTGCGCACCATCTCGACGCCTTCTTGAACAGTGCCGGCATCCATGACCTCGAACCCGCGCACTTCCATGGCGCGGCGCAGCCGGCCGCGAAGCGGCGCATCATCGTCAAGAATCAGTAAGGTTTTATCCGTCACAGCTATGCCCACCCAAACCAGTTTATCAGTCTAACAACCCTAATCTTGTCGATTCAGCCCTTGTCGATCCAACTTAGATCCCAATCAACCAAATGCCGCATCCGTTACAAGGCTGAACGCGGTACCCATAATTCAACCAGCCCGCCGCCGCCAGCCGCATTGCCAAACTGCACCGAGCCGCCAATCGATTCGAGCAGGCTTCGCGCAATAAACAGACCAAGGCCACGATGCCCACCGGTTCCTTTGCGGCTACTATTCCAGGGCTGGCCCGCCTGCGCCAGAATCGAAGCCGAAAATCCCGGGCCGTCATCCCGAATTTCAATGCGAATATCATCGCTTATCCAATCTATATGGATATTGACCTCACGAACTGCAAATTGTTTGGCATTTTGTAATAGATTTTCCAGCGCATGAACCCATTCAGGGCGTTGTTTCACCAACGGAATTTCAAGATCGTCTGTGCCGCTATTGGTCACGACAAAATTGATCGCATCAGTGCCAAGCCGCTGATAAACCACCTCATTCACAAGAAGCGTTACCGGCACTGGCGGTTCTTCGGCAATGGCACGGCGACCTTGAACCACATCAAGCTCGCTTAGAATCACACGGCAGCGTTCAATTTCGGCACGAAGAAGCTGGATATCTTCATAAATCGGATCATCGGGCGAAATGTCACGCGCCAGTTCATGGCCAATCACGGTAATGGTGTTTAATGGCGATCCAAGCTTATGCGCTGCTGCGGTTGCCAAAGACCCAAGCGCACGCACCTGCTGTTCTTCGGCAATGGCCAATCTTGCTTCGGTCAATGCGGTCGATAAGCGGCGTGCGTTTGATGCAACCCACCATGTATATCCACCCAGAAAACAGCTTGATAAAATCAACGCCATCCAAACCCCAGCAAGATAATAGGGCGGAAGTTCAACCATCGCTTGCCATGCAAGCGGATGATTGAAAAAAGCCAGAAAACTGACCGAGGCGGCAACCAGACCAATCAACATCAAGGTTGATTTGCGCCGTAACACGGCTGCCGACACCACTACCGGCGCCAGAATCATAACCGAAAACGGATTTAACAAGCCGCCTGTCAGATAAAGAAGCGCTGCTAGCTGCACCACATCAAACCCAAGCGCAAAGGAATTATGCCGATGGCGTTGACGGCTTTGCGGGCTTTGCATGATTTGCCACAGATTCACTGCGACCGACAGGCTAATCACAAACAGCGCTGGCAATAATGGCAAATCAAGCTGCAAAAACAGGTGGGTGAATAAAAGCGCTGCGCCTTGGCCAATGATCGCCACCCACCGGATGGTCAAAATCACCCCGACATCAATGGTGCTGTCAAAACCGGCATCGGCATCTTCGTAATATTGCCGAATCATTATTTTATGTCCTTTATTTTTGCCAGTTTCTAGCCTGCATTAGACATCAAGATTAGCCACCCGAAGCGCATTTTCCTGAATGAAGTTACGCCGCTCTTCAACCGCTTCGCCCATCAGGGTCGAAAAGGCATTATCGGCTTCATCTTCCTGGTCAATAGTCACTTGCAGCAAAATCCGCTGTTCAGGATCAAGCGTTGTTTCCCAAAGCTGGCTTGGGTTCATCTCGCCAAGACCCTTATAGCGCGAAATTTGCGCGCCTTTACGGCCAGTCTGGAAAATGAGCTGCGACAATTCGGATGGGCCATTAATGGTGATCTGCTGGTTGGCATATCGCAAACTGGCAGGCTTGCCATAAATGGTTTGCAAATGGGTTGCCGCCTCATTAAGCCGGCGGGCTTCGCCAGTTGCAACGATGCGCCGATCAATAACATGGCGTTCGGTAATTCCCCTAAGGCGGCGTTGAACGACAATTGCAGGGCCATTATCGGTTTGTTCAATCATGCCCGACCAGCCTTTTTCAAGACTATCCGCCTTGGCCTCAAGCCGGTTGGCAAGATCCTCAGCAGCCTTGGCATTATCCAGCATCGCCGGATTGATCAAACCAGCAATGGCAGCCTGTTCAATCACATCGCGATTACCAAGCTGGCGACCAACCGTTTCAATAAGCCGGCTTGTCGCCACCGCCAGATTGGCAACATCGACAAGATCGGCACCGGCCATCTGATTGCCATCAGCTGTAATCAGAACAGCATCTTTCAAGCCGGCATCCATCAAATAAATATCAAGGTCGCGCTGGTCTTTTAGATAGACTTCAGATTGACCGCGCTTGGCACGAAACAAAGGTGGCTGGGCAATGTAAAGATAGCCTTTTTCAATCAAGGGCCGCATATGGCGGAAAAAGAAGGTCAAAAGCAATGTACGGATATGGCTCCCATCAACATCCGCATCGGTCATGATGATGACTTTGTGATAGCGGATTTTTTCAACATCCATCTCAGCATTGCCAACACCCGCACCAAGCGCGGTGATCAGTGTGCCAATTTCAACCGATGACAGCATTTTATCAAGCCGCGCCCGTTCAACATTCAAGATTTTGCCGCGAAGCGGTAAAATGGCCTGATTGGCGCGATCACGCCCCTGTTTTGCTGACCCACCGGCCGAATCACCCTCAACCAGAAAGACTTCAGATTTTGCCGGATCACGTTCCTGACAATCAGCCAATTTTCCCGGAAGGCTGGCAATATCCATAACCCCTTTACGCCGTGTCAGATCACGCGCCTTGCGCGCCGCTTCGCGTGCGGCTGCCGCTTCATAGGCTTTTGACACAATCCGCTTGGCATCGGCGGGATGTTCTTCAAACCATTGCGTCAGGCAATCGGCAACGGCATTTTCCACCACTGGCCGAACCTCGGACGAAACCAATTTATCTTTGGTCTGTGACGAAAATTTAGGATCCGGAACCTTGACCGAAACAATCGCTGTTAAGCCTTCGCGTGAATCTTCGCCGGTTAACTGCACCTTTTCCTTTTTGGCAATGCCGCTTTGCTGGGCATAATTATTAACCACACGCGTCATCGCCCCGCGAAAACCGGCAAGATGCGCACCGCCATCACGTTGCGGGATATTATTGGTAAAGCAAAGCGTGTTTTCATGGAAAGAATCCGTCCATGCCAATGCCAGTTCAACCGCAATGTCATCGCGTTCGCTATTGGCGATAATCGTGGGGTGAAGCGAATTGCGCGAGCGGTTCAAATAATCGACAAAGGCCGACAGGCCGCCATCGAAATAAAATTCGGATACAGCGCCCTCGGCGGTGCGTTCATCGGCGAGCCGAATCCGAACGCCGCTATTCAAAAAAGCCAGCTCGCGAAGCCGATGTTCCAATGTGCTGAATTCAAAATTAATATGCGCAAAAATTTCGGTCGATGGCATGAAGGTAACATGCGTGCCGCTTTGACCAACAGCGTCACCGATGATTTCTAACGGCCCCGCAGCTTCGCCCATTTTAAAGGTGATTTGATGCTGTTTTTCATTACGGAAAATCACCAATTCCAGCCATTCGGACAAGGCATTGACAACCGACACGCCAACACCATGAAGGCCGCCTGAAACCTTGTAGGAATTATTGTCAAACTTACCACCAGCGTGAAGCTGGGTCATGATGACCTCGGCTGCTGAAACGCCTTCTTCGGTATGGATATCAACCGGAATACCGCGGCCGTTATCAGTCACCGTTACCGACCCATCGGCATTCAGCTTTACAATGACAATATCGCAATGACCGGCAAGCGCCTCGTCAATGGCATTATCAACCACCTCATACACCATATGATGAAGGCCTGACCCATCATCGGTGTCGCCGATATACATTCCCGGGCGTTTACGCACCGCATCAAGACCACGAAGGACCTTGATCGAATCGGCACCGTAATCTTCTCCTGCGATCGGGGTTTCATCGTCAGTCATCATATCACCTCAAAAATTGGTGTTTCGCCAGCAATCTTTGCTGGCAAAATCTTCACAAATTGTGCTGTTTTCGAAAGCTCTTTAAATTGTCCATCATCGGTACCGCTGTACCAGCATTGGCCGCCAAGCGATTGTACCGCGTCAAACAACGCGCCGCGCCGCTTGGCATCAAGATGTGCCGCCACATCGTCAAACAACATGACCGGCACCCGCCCAAGCCGCCGATCCTGCAATCGGGCATGCGCCAAAATCACCGCAATCAGCATGGCCTTTTGCTGTCCTGTCGATGCGCGATTTGCCGGTACCTGATTGGCAAGATGCAAAGCCTGAAATTCACTGGCATGCGGGCCGGGCATGGCAAGATCACCATTCAGCCTTGCCGTACGGGCGGCAAGCATCAATTGATCTTCAACCGCAAGCGCAGGCATATCCGATAACCAGTTTTCGGCATCACCGCCAAGCAATAGCTCAACCCCGGGAAAGCCAAACCAGCCACGCGCCGCTTCTTGGTTTAGCGCCTTGATCAGCGATTGCCGCGCAGCGGTCACTGCCACCGCAGTTTCGGCAAGAACCGATTCAAGCGCGCTGAACCATGACTCATCACCACGTTGTTCGGTTAGCAGATGCGCGCGTTGACGAAGCGCCTTTTCATAGCGCGACATGCGGCCAATATGCGCCGGATCAAACGCAATCACCAACCGGTCAAGAAAGCGCCGCCGCGCCGCCGGACT
>JAFMNI010000053.1:6921-10825 GCA_017859295.1 Candidatus Puniceispirillum sp.
GCATGGATGGCAAGATCGGCTTGTTGGTAATTACGGAAATGATCCAGTTTTAGACGCGACAGCCAACTGCGTTTAGACGCATTCGCATTATCAACCTCAAGGGCAACAACCGGTTTTATCTTTGGCGAAACGCTAGTCAAATGTCACTCACACGCGCATTGGCATCAAAACAAACAAGCTCGCTTCATCACCCGGGGCGCGCACCAAACTTGGCGACCCCTGATCAGCCAGCGCAAATTCAATCATATCGCTATTCACCTGACCGGCAATATCCAACAGATAACGCGCGTTAAAGCCAATTTCCATTTCAGGGCCATCATAGCTGACTTCTAATTCTTCGGTCGCGCTTGAGGCATCGGTATTGCTGGCAGATAAGGTTAAAACACCTGACCTTAGACCCATTTTAACCGACCGCGACTTTTCTGAAGCAATTGTCGATACACGATCAACCGCGGCAGAAAAGGCGCTGACATCAACCTGCATGATGCGGTCATTTCCAACCGGAATAACACGCGTATAATCAGGGAATGTGCCATCAATCAATTTACTGGTCAGGCGCACAACGCCAAACCGGAATTCAGCCCGTGTTTCGGACAGGCCGATAAGAACATCACCGTCAAAATCATCAAGCAGCTTGCGCAATTCGCTAACGGCTTTGCGCGGCAAAATAATTGACGGCATTTGCGCGGCACCTGACGGCAATGCCTGACGGGTCATCGCCAAACGATGCCCATCGGTTGCCACGGCGCATAATTCACCGGATTCGGCCTTGTGAATATAAATACCATTCAGGTAATAACGCGTTTCTTCAGTCGAAATGGCAAATCTTGTAGCATCAATCAAATCGCGCATATCAGCGGCGGTAAGCGAGAAATTCACCGGCAATTCATTGCTGCTGATCGCCGGAAAATCTTCAACCGGCAAGGTTGGCAGCCGAAAGCTAGAGCGTCCGGCGCTAACCATGGCATGACCGTCATTGACCGCAATTTCAACTTCGGCACCATCGGGCAATTTACGGGCAATGTCATAGAGCAGATGCGCCGACATGGTGGTTGTACCGGATGTCATCACCGAACAACCAACTTCGGTGGCAATATCCATATCCATATCGGTTGCCGTTAGCGATAATTCACCCTCTTCGGCACGAAGCACGACATTGGCAAGAATGGGAATTGTATTGCGCCGTTCAACAACGGATTGCACATGACCCAGGGGCCGCAATAAGCTCATACGATCAATGGTCAGTTTCATCAGCTTTCTCTACTTTTAGGGCAGTTGTCGTATTTTTACTATGCCGGTTTCCGGCCAATCCACGCTTTCTACAAAATATAGCATGAGATTAACAAACAAGCATCAAAATATTGAATTTTTACCGATTCGCGCCCGACATGGCGCGGCGCCGGATTCAGCCATGAAAAAAGCCGATTTCTAGCCCGCTAGAATTGATTTTAACAGCTGCACATCTTCGGCAAGCTGACCATCACTTTTCGACAGTGACTCGATGGTTTTGACAGCATGCATCACCGTTGTATGGTCACGCCCACCAAATTGCCGTCCGATATCAGGATAGGATAGCGAGGTCAGGTTTTTCGCAAGATACATGGCCACTTGCCGTGGCCGCGCAATATCGCGTGACCGACGCGCCGAGAACATTTCGCTTACCCGAACATCATAATGTGCGGCAACGCGTTTCTGGATCGCATCAACACTGACCTGCCGGCTGCTTGCGCGAAGCAGATCGGCCAATAATTCAGCCGCGCTTTCAATGGTGATTTCCCGGCCAACAAGCATGGCATGCGCCAAAATGCGGTTTAACGCACCTTCGAGTTCGCGAACATTGCTGACAATGCGATGCGCCATGAATTCCAGCACTTTATCGGCAATTTGCACCGGTGCATGCTCGGCCTTTGACTGCAAGATGCCAAGCCGCAATTCATAATCGGCAGGATGGATATCAGCCACCATGCCCCAGCCAAGACGCGAGCGGAGCCGCTCTTCCATACCTTCAAGATCGGTTGGTGATTTATCGGCTGAGATGATGACTTGGCGGCCATCTTCGACAAGCGAATTAAATGTGTGAAAAAATTCTTCTTGGGTTGAGTCCTTGCCACTGATGAATTGCACATCATCAATCATCAACACATCAACCGAACGGAACTGTTCTTTGAATGACATCGTATCGCGAAAGCGCAAAGCGCGAACAAAGCGATACATGAATTTTTCAGCCGACAGATATAAAACCTTGCGCGATGGTGATTGCTGGCGGATATGCCAGGCAATGGCATGCATAAGATGCGTTTTGCCAAGACCAACACCGCCATAGAGAAATAACGGGTTAAAGGCCACTTTCTCGCTTTCGGCGGTTCGGCGGGCAACGGCAAAAGCCAGCTCATTTGGCTTGCCAACAACAAAATTTGCAAATGTATAGCGCGGATCAAGACCCGCTTTCAGATCATCACGCCCTTCGGTTGCTGATCCGGTGATCGCCGAATGTGCCGCAGTTGGTGCCTGTTTCTGTTCGCTTAGCCGATGTGGTTGGCCGTTGCGGGCACGATTGCTGGCAAGCCGCACCTCAACATGCCGAATCGCCGGTGATACATCATTGAATTCAGCCGCCGAGATCACCCGCAACCGATCGGCATATTGGCTGCTAACACGTTCACGCGCCAAGGTTGATTCAGCCTCAAGGGTCAAGGTGCCATCTTCAAGACGGCTGATGCGCAAAGGCTTGATCCAGTGACGCCAAGCGGCATCACCAATATCTTTTCGCATACGCAGATTTACCCGGCCCCAACAAGCCTGTATCGCCTGATCTTCGCTGGGGGATGGTAATGGCGATGCTGTATGGTCACGCCCGCTGCTATCTTGTGGATAAGAGGCTGGCTTTGTATCGGGATTGTTCGACATATCACCAGACATCTGCAGAGCCTCCAACGGGTTTCGGTTAATTTTGCCCTAATTGGAGGTTGGCTAAGCAGCGGATGCTGCGCCCGGAACCCACTTCAAGGATGAAAACACAGTAACGATTTTTTGGCCCTTGTTGCAAGAGACCAAAGCCCGTCGAAAACAAAATAAACTTGCCAAAAGTGCAGTTATTTTTATTGACATAAACCTTGCGCGAAAACCGTCAATTCATCGAAAAATTGAACACAATCAATTGCCGAATCGCAAATAGATGATCTTGCGTGCGAAACCCTATCGCTAACTGCTGTTGATCTGCTGCGCGCGCTAACCGCCAGATCATGGCATGACTCGAATATTGAGTCTCAAAAACCGGCAAAAAAAAGCCCGCCCCTCATTTTGAGGAGCAGGCTTTTGAAACATATAATGCGAATCGCCGGTTCGGCGATCGGCAGGTTACGCTGCGAGGGCTTTGACGCGCGCCGCAAGGCGTGAAATTTTGCGTGATACGGTATTTTTATGAAGGATGCCACGTGATACGCCGCGCTGCATTTCCGGCTGCGCCTGACGAAGTGCTTCACGTGCCACAGCAGCATCGCCTTCAGCGATTGCCGTTTCGACTTTTTTCACAAAAGTGCGGATCCGGCTCATACGGGCGCCATTAATTAAGGCGCGGTTGGCGTTGCGGATGATCCGCTTTTTGGAAGACTTGTGATTTGCCATCGGGTTTTTACGTCCCTGTCGTTCGATAAATACTTAACTGAAGCGGGCTTATAAGCTTTTTTTGCTATCATCGTCAAGCGCTTTTGCCAACATGCCGTGATGTGACTTTTAACGCCAGCCTTGGCTGTAGCGCCCAATGCAGCCTTTGGTCATGGCTATCGCGGTTGCAACATTAGCCGCCAAAGCGCCCCGCGTGCCGTTTGCACCTTGCCAATCACCAGCTTTTCCGCGTCGCGAACCCAATTTCCAGCACCACCGGTCCAGCCAAGCTGAGCCAAGG
>JAFMNI010000054.1 GCA_017859295.1 Candidatus Puniceispirillum sp.
TTGGAATCATTGGAAGGCCGGAAAGGCCAGCCACGGCTAAAACCGCCATTCCCAGCCGGTGTTGGTCTTTATGGCTGTCCGACAACGGTGAATAATGTTGAATCGATTGCTGTTGCCCCAACTATTTTGCGTCGTGGTGCCGATTGGTTTGCTGGTCTTGGCAAAGAAAATAACACAGGCACAAAATTATTCTGCATTTCGGGTCATGTGAATAACCCGTGTAATGTCGAAGAAGAAATGGGCATTCCGCTTCGTGAATTGCTGGAAAAACATGCTGGCGGGGTTCGTGGCGGCTGGGATAATCTGCTTGCGGTCATTCCGGGCGGGTCATCAACACCGTTGATGCCAAAAGATGTATGCGCCGATATCACCATGGATTTTGACGCGCTTCGCAATGCTGGAACAGGGCTTGGCACTGCTGGCATCATCGTGATGGATAAAAGCACCGATGTGGTTAAGGCGATTTCGCGGCTATCTTATTTCTACAAGCATGAATCTTGCGGCCAATGCACGCCATGCCGTGAAGGCACTGGCTGGATGTGGCGGATGATGGAACGGCTTGTTCGCGGTGAGGCGGAAAGCCATGAAATTGACACGCTTGAACAGGTAACGCGCCAAATCGAAGGTCATACAATTTGTGCGCTTGGTGATGCTGCGGCATGGCCAATTCAGGGGCTTATCAAACATTTTCGGCCCGAAATCGAACGACGGATTGCAGCGCGCCATGCGGTTGATGCTGTGAATGCGGCAGAATAGGAAACGGACAGCACCATGCCAAAACTGACGGTAAATGATGTTGAAGTGGAAGTTGAAGACGGGTCAACCGTGCTTCATGCGTGCGAGGCGGCCGGTGTTGAAATCCCGCGCTTTTGCTATCACGACCGTTTGTCGATCGCCGGCAATTGCCGGATGTGTCTTGTCGATATGGAACGCGCACCAAAGCCGATTGCGTCCTGCGCCATGCCTGCCGGTGACGGCATGGTTATCCGCACCGATACCGATCGGGTGAAAAAGGCGCGTGAAGGGGTGATGGAGTTTCTTTTGATCAATCACCCGCTGGATTGCCCGATCTGTGATCAGGGCGGCGAATGTGATTTGCAGGATCAGGCAATGGGCTATGGCCTTGATGGATCACGCTTTTCTGAGAATAAACGCGCCGTTGACAATAAACATATGGGGCCATTGATCAGCACAGTGATGACCCGCTGTATCCATTGCACACGCTGTGTCCGTTTTGCGACCGAGGTTGCTGGTGTGCCCGAACTTGGCGCGATTGGCCGCGGTGAGTCGATGGAAATCACCACCTATCTTGAAAAGACACTGGCATCTGAATTATCGGCCAATGTCATTGATCTTTGTCCGGTTGGCGCTTTGACATCACGCCCTTATGCCTTTGCGGCGCGGCCGTGGGAATTAAACAAGGTCGAAACCATTGATGTGATGGATGCGCTTGGCAGCAATATCCGGGTTGATGCGCGCGGCGCGCAGGTCATGCGGGTATTGCCGCGGCTGAACGAAGATATCAATGAAGAATGGATTTCCGATAAAACCCGCTATGCCACTGATGGTCTTCGTCGGCAACGTCTCGACAAGCCCTATGCGCGTGGCCGTGATGGCAGGTTGCATCCGGTAAGCTGGGATGAGGCATTGAAAAGCCTTGCAACCGCGCTTCGCAAGGCCAAACCAAATGCGATTGGTGCGATTGCCGGTAATCAGGCCGATGCTGAATCACTTTATGCGCTGAAAAGCCTGATGACACGCCTTGGCAGTCCAAATCTTGATTGCCGTCAAGATGGTGCCAAAATTGGCGGGAACCGCGCTGGCTATTTGTTCAATTCGACAATCGCTGGCATTGATGATGCTGACGCTCTGTTGATTATTGGCAGCAATCCCCGCATTGAAGCGGCCGTTCTGAATGCGCGTATCCGCCGCAACTGGCTGTCTAGCCGGATGCCGGTCGCGGTTGTTGGGCCAAAGGTCGATTTGACTTATGATGCATTTTTCCTTGGTCAAGATCCGGCAATTCTGGATGCGCTTGCCGATGGAAGCCATAAATTTGCCGCCAAATTGAAAAAAGCCAAACGGCCAATGATCATCATTGGCATGGGAGCTTTGGCGCGTGCTGATGGCGCGGCGATGCTTGGCAAGGCACGTCAAATTGCCGAAAGCTATGGCGTTGTCACAAAGCAATGGAACGGCTTTAACGTTTTGCATAACGCGGCAGCGCGTGTTGGCGGTCTTGATCTTGGCTTTGTACCGGCGCGCGGCGGCATGGATATTGCGGCGATGGGCAAGGCGGCCAAGGCTAGCAAGCTTGACCTTTTATGGTTGCTTGGCGCTGATGAAATTGATTTTGAGCCATTTGCATCTAGTTTTGTTGTGTATCAGGGGCATCATGGTGATGCTGGTGCCCATCATGCCGATCTGGTGCTTCCGGGGGCGGCCTATACCGAAAAAGACGGTATTTATGTCAATACCGAAGGCCGTGTTCAATATGCAACCCGCGCCGCGTTCCCGCCGGGTGACGCGCGTGAAGATTGGACCATCATCCGTGCTGTTTCGGGCGCTGTTGGAAAGTCAATCGGATTTGATACGCTTGCCGAATTGCGCGAAGCCTTATGCGCCGATCATCCGCATTTTGCCGATGCTGATGAAATTGCGCCGGCGAAATGGGCTTCATTTGGTGGACGGGCGAAATTGTCAGCCGAGCCGGTTGGACAGGCATTTGATAATTTCTACATGACCTGCGCGATTAGCCGTGCGTCAGAAACAATGGCGGAATGTGTCCGCGCCAGCAGCGGTGATCACGGTGCCGCGGTTGCAGCGGAGTGACGGCCATGATTGAATTTTTGACACAAGACTGGATTTTGGAACTTGGCTGGATTGTTGCCAAGATTATGGTTGTTATTGGGCCGCTATTGATTGCTGTTGCCTATCTTACGCTTGCCGAACGCCGCGTTATTGGCTTTATGCAGCTTCGCAAAGGGCCGAATGTGGTTGGCCCATTTGGTCTGTTCCAGCCTTTTGCCGATGCGCTAAAGCTGATGGCAAAAGAAACCATCATGCCTGCTGGTGCCAATAAAGTGGTCTTTATGATCGCGCCGATGTTGACCTTTATTCTATCTTTGGTCGCATGGGCGGTGATTCCTTTTGGCGAAGATCTGGTGATTGCGGATATCAATGTTGGTATTTTATACCTGTTTGCCATTTCATCGCTTGGCGTTTACGGCGTGATCATGGCGGGATGGGCCAGTAATTCCAAATATGCGTTTTTGGGCGCTTTGCGGTCAGCCGCACAGATGGTGTCGTATGAAGTCTCGATGGGGCTGGTCATCATCAATGTTCTTTTATGCGCCGGATCATTGAATTTGAGCGCGATTGTCGAGGCGCAGCGCGGCATGTGGTTTGCCTTGCCATTATTGCCAATGTTTATTGTGTTCTTTATCTCGACACTTGCCGAAACCAACCGTGCGCCATTTGATTTGCCGGAAGGCGAATCTGAATTGGTTGCAGGTTATTTTGTCGAATATTCATCAATGTCATTTGCGCTGTTCTTCCTTGGTGAATATGCAAATATGATCCTGATGAGCAGCATGACTGTTGTTTTGTTCCTTGGTGGATGGTTGCCACCATTTGATATCTGGCCGCTGAATATTATTCCCGGCCCGCTTTGGTTTATCATCAAGATCATGCTGGTATTGTTTGTGTTCTTGTGGGTGCGGGCAACAACGCCGCGTTACCGCTATGACCAGCTTATGCGTCTTGGATGGAAGATCTTTTTACCATTCTCGCTGATCTATGTTGTGTTGACGGCCGGTTTCCTGTTGGTGACTGATCGTCTGCCATCTGTGGCTTTGGGTTAAGGAGAAATACGAATGTCCGCTTTGGTAAATGCAGTTCGCTCGTTTTTGCTTCTTGAGCTTGGCAAGGGCATGTTCTTGACCTTGAAATATTTCTTCAAGCCAAAGGTCACGATCAATTACCCTTATGAAAAAGGCAGCCTGTCACCGCGTTTCCGTGGTGAGCACGCGTTGCGCCGCTATCCGAATGGCGAGGAGCGCTGTATCGCCTGCAAGCTATGCGAAGCGGTTTGTCCGGCGCAGGCCATCACCATCGAAGCCGAACCCCGTGATGATGGCAGCCGGCGTACCACACGTTATGATATCGACATGACCAAATGTATCTATTGCGGCTTTTGTCAGGAAGCCTGTCCGGTCGATGCGATTGTCGAAGGCCCGAATTTTGAATTTGCCACCGAAACCCGCGAAGAGCTGTATTATGACAAAGACAAGCTTTTGGCGAATGGCGACCGTTGGGAAACCGAAATTGCCCGTAACCTTGCTGCAGACGCGAAATGGCGTTAGGCGGAACGAAACGGCGCATCGATGACAAAAGAAAGACAGCCATACAATGATTGAAGCTTTGTTCTTTTACCTGTTTGCCGGGGTGATGCTTGCCAGTGGCTTTATGGTGGTGGTGTCGCGCAACCCTGTTTATTCAGTGTTGTTTTTGATCCTTGCCTTCTTTAATGCGGCAGGCATGTTTGTGCTGATTGGCGCCGAATTTTTGGCGATGCTGCTTGTTGTTGTTTATGTCGGTGCGGTGGCGGTTTTATTCCTGTTTGTCGTGATGATGCTGGATATCAATTTTGCTGAAATGCGCGCTGGTTTTCAAAAATATCTTCCCCTTGGATTGATCGTTGGCGGTATTTTGGTTTTTGAGTTGGTTGCAGCAATGTATGGCGATGCCTTTTCAAAGGCCAGCCTGCCAGTCGCCTCAGAAATTCCCAACACCACCCAGCTTGGCGGCGTGCTTTATACAAAATATGCCTTTTTGTTCCAGATTTCGGGTCTGATCCTGCTGGTGGCGATGATTGGCGCAATTTCGTTGACCATGCGCAAACGCGTTGGGGTTCGGCGGCAGTCGATTGCCGACCAGAACAGCCGCCGCCGCGAAGATGTGATGGAAATTGTCAAAATGCCATCGGATAAGACCAAAGCCAAAGACGATGCTGCCGCTGGCAGTGTTGATGATAAATAGGGGGTCGGCGCAATGTTGGAATTAACGCTAAATCATTATCTGGCTGTATCAGCCATGCTGTTTGCGCTTGGTATTTTCGGTATTTTTCTAAACCGGAAAAACGTGATCACCATTTTGATGTCAATCGAATTGATGCTGTTGGCGGTCAATATCAATATGGTCGCTTTCTCGGCCTATAGTGGCAACCTCGAAGGCCAGATTTTCTCGCTGTTTATTTTAACTGTTGCCGCGGCCGAAGCGGCGATTGGCCTTGCGATTCTGGTCGTGTTTTTCCGCAACCGTGGTTCTATTGCGGTTGAAGATGTGAATATTTTGAAGGGGTAGGGCAGTTCATGTATTCGCTCATCGTTTTCCTTCCCCTGCTAGGGGCCGTGATTGCAGGTTTGCTAAGCCTTAGCAATCGCGATCGCGCAGCCGAAATCGTCACGGTTTCAGGCCTTTTGCTGTCTTTGCTGTTTTCGATTATCGCTTTTGCGAATGTTGCGATTGGTGGGCAGCCAGAAACGGTCAATTTGGCGCGGTGGATTTCATCCGGCAGCTTTGTTGCCAATTGGAGCCTACGGTTTGACACGCTGACCGCGGTCATGCTGATCGTTGTGACCGGCGTTTCCTCAATGGTGCATATTTATTCGATTGGCTATATGTCACATGACAATGCGCGGGCACGCTTTATGGCGTATCTCAGCTTATTTACCTTTGCCATGCTGATGCTGGTAACGGCTGATAATCTTGTGCAGATGTTCTTTGGCTGGGAAGGTGTTGGTGTTGCCTCTTATTTGCTGATCGGTTTTTGGTACAAAAAAGACTCTGCCCATAGCGCGGCAATGAAAGCCTTTGTTGTGAACCGTGTTGGTGACTTTGGGTTTGCGCTTGGCATTCTGGCAGTTTATGCGCTGTTTGGTTCGGTTCAGTTCGACGTGATTTTTGCGCAATCAAGCGTGATTGCCGCAACCGATATCAATTTCCTTGGCTATCGCCTTCCAGCGCTTGAAGTTGCTGGTATTTTGTTATTCATCGGCGCGATGGGCAAATCAGCCCAGCTTGGCCTGCATACATGGCTTCCTGATGCGATGGAGGGGCCAACACCGGTTTCGGCGCTGATCCATGCGGCAACGATGGTGACGGCTGGCGTCTTTATGATCTGCCGTTTGTCGCCAATGCTGGAATATGCGCCATTTGCGCTGGATGTGATCACCGTGATCGGTGCCTTGACCGCTATTTTTGCGGCAACGGTTGGCATGACTCAATTTGATATCAAACGTGTCATTGCCTATTCAACCTGCTCGCAGCTTGGTTATATGTTTTTTGCGGCTGGCGTTTCGGCCTATCCGGCAGCGATGTTCCATCTAACAACACATGCGTTTTTCAAGGCGTTGCTGTTTCTTGGCGCGGGTTCGGTTATTCATGCCCTGTCAGATGAGCAGGACCTTCGCAATATGGGCGGGATTTGGAAAAAAGTGCCGGTTACCTATGCGATGATGTGGATTGGCTCATTGGCGCTGGCTGGCTTTCCGTTCTTTGCCGGTTACTATTCAAAAGACATGATCCTCGAAGCCGCCTATGCCGCGCAAAGCGGGGTTGGCAGCATGGCATTTTGGCTTGGCTGTCTTGCCGCCTTTTTGACGGCTTTCTATAGCTGGCGTTTGCTGATTATGGCGTTTCATGGTGCGCCGCGTGCCAGTGCGCAAGTGATGTCGCATGTTCATGAATCACCAAAGGTAATGACACTGCCATTGCTGGTTTTGGCGATTGGTGCGGTGTTTGCCGGTTGGCTTGGCTATGAATTATTTGTCGGCCATGACATGAAACAATTCTGGGGCGCGTCAATTTTCATTCTGCCAACAAATACGGCAATGGAAGATGCGCATCATGTGCCATCATGGGTCAAGCTTTTGCCGATTGTTCTTGCATCAAGTGGGGTTGCGCTTGCGGTTCTGTTTTATGCTTACTGGACTTCGATGCCAGCGCGGATTGCGGCGATCTTCCGTCCGGTCTATTTGCTGTTTTACAATAAATGGTATTTTGACGAGCTGTATGACGCGATCTTTGTTCGCCCTGCGGTGCGGTTTGGTGCCTATTTATGGCAGCGCGGTGATCGTGACACGATTGACGGCTTTGGTCCTGACGGCATGTCGGCATTCATTTACCGCCTGTCGGGGATGTGTTCGCGGGTGCAAACCGGCTTTGTGTTCCATTACGCTTTTGCCATGCTGATTGGCGTTGTCGTGCTGGTGAGCTGGTACTATTTACGCTTTAAAGGGGCTTAGGAGATGATTGATAATTGGCCTATCTTATCTATTGTCACCTTCCTGCCGTTGGCTGGTGTGTTGTTCTTGTTAATGATCAAGGGCGATGAAAAGGCGTTGGCGCAGAATTCGCGTTTTGTTGCGATGTGGGTTTCGGGTTTCACCTTTTTGGTCTCATTACCATTGCTGATCGGGTTTGATAGCAGCGTAACCGGCTATCAATTCGAAGAAAAAGCCGTTTGGCTTGTGGGGACTGGCATTGGCTATCATATGGGTGTTGACGGTATTTCAATGCCGTTTGTTTTGCTAAGCACGCTTTTGACACCCTTGTCGATTTTGGCAAGCTGGCGTGCCATTACGCATCGTGTTCGTGAATATATGATCGCGTTTTTGGTGCTGGAAACCATGATGGTCGGCATGTTTGTCTCGCTCGACATGTTGATGTTCTATCTGTTTTTCGAGGCGGTTCTGATCCCGATGTTCCTGATCATTGGTATCTGGGGCGGGGCACGCCGCGTTTATGCCGCGTTCAAATTCTTCTTATATACGCTTCTTGGTTCGGTGCTGATGCTGGTTTGTATGCTGGCGATGTATATTGATGCTGGCACCACCGACATTCCGGCCTTGACCGCGCATCAATTTGCCGAGTCAATGCAGACATGGCTGTTCCTTGGCTTCCTCGCATCATTCGCGGTAAAGGTGCCAATGTGGCCTGTTCATACATGGCTTCCCGATGCGCATGTCGAGGCACCAACCGCAGGATCAATGATTCTGGCGGGTGTTTTGTTGAAAATGGGCGGCTATGGATTTTTGCGCTTTTCATTGCCGATGTTCCCGCTGGCGTCGGAATTTTTCGCACCTTTGATCTTTACGCTATCAATCATTGCGGTGATTTACACATCGCTGGTGGCGTTGGCGCAGTCGGATATGAAAAAGATGATTGCCTATTCATCGGTTGCGCATATGGGGTTTGTGACCATTGGCATTTTCACTATGACCGAACAGGGCATTGCCGGTGCGATGTTCCAGATGATCAGCCATGGTTTGGTTTCAGCCGCCTTGTTCTTTAGCGTTGGCGTTGTCTATGACCGGCTTCATACGCGTGAAATCAGCGCCTATGGCGGTGTTGCAGCAGTGATGCCGCGCTATGCCGTGTTTTTCATGTTTATGATGCTGGCATCGGTTGGCCTGCCCGGAACCAGTGGGTTTGTTGGCGAAATGCTGGTGCTGGTTGGCGCATGGCATGCCAGCAGTTGGGTTGCCTTCTTTACCGCAACCGGTCTTGTTCTTGGCGCAACCTATATGTTGTGGCTTTATCGGCGCGTCATGTTTGGTGCCATTGTCAATGACCAGGTCAAGGCGATGGAGCCAATGCAGATGCGCGAATTTTCGATTTTTCTGCCATTGACCTTTCTGGTGTTGTTGTTCGGGGTTTATCCGATGGCACTTCTCGATGTGATGGCCGTGTCGATCCAGTTTGTGCTGGATGGTCTGTCGGCAAGTGGTTTGTCTTTACTGGCAGCAAATTAAGGGTTTCTGAGGACATAAAATGATTTTTGATCTAGCTGATATCCTGCCTGCCTTGCCTGAAATGATTCTGGCGACCATGGCGCTTGTTCTGGTTCTTGTCGCGGCATATGGCGGCGAGGGTGCCGAAAATGCAAAGCGTGTCACACGCATCGCCCTTGGCGGTATTGTACTAGCATTGATATTGATTTGGTCGGGAACGGCGGCTGATGAAACTGCCTTTGGCGGCATGTTCAAGGCTGACAGCTTTGCCAGCTATATGAAAATTCTGGTTCTTCTTGGCACTTTTGGCGCGCTGTATATGTCGATTACGCCGCTTGCCAAGGATGATATCAACAAGCCTGAATTTGCGCTTCTTGTTGTGCTGGCACTTGTTGGCATGATGTTGATGATTTCAGCGAATGACCTGATGTCGCTTTACATGGCGGTTGAGTTACAGTCGCTGCCGCTTTATGTGGTGGCGGCGATGCGTACCAATTCATTGCGCTCATCCGAGGCCGGATTGAAATATTTCCTGCTTGGTGCGTTATCGTCAGGCATGCTTCTTTATGGCGCGTCGCTAGTCTATGGCTTTGCTGGCACCACCAGCTTTTCTGGCATTGCCGCGGCAGTATCGGCCGATCAATTGCCAGTGGCATTTATCGTTGGCATGGTCTTTATGGTGTCGGGCATCGCATTTAAGATTTCTGCTGCGCCATTCCATATGTGGACACCTGATGTTTACGAAGGCTCGCCAAGTCCGGTAACAGCATTGTTTGCGATTGCACCAAAAGTGGCGGCAATGGCGCTGATGATGCGGCTGACCTATGGTGCCTTTGGCGCGATTGAAGTTGAATGGTCACAGGTTTTGGTTGCCTTGTCGATTGCCTCAATGGTTGTTGGTGCGCTTGGCGCGATTATGCAGCGCGATATCAAACGCATGATGGCCTATTCATCGATTGCCCATATGGGATATGCGCTTGCCGGATTGGCTGCTGGCAGCCATCAAGGTGCGCTAGGCGTGATGATTTACATGACCGGCTATATCTTTATGGGTGCGGGCAGTTTTGCGATTATTCTGCTGATGCGGCGTGATGGGCAATCGGCAACGCGGATTGCCGATTTGCAGGGTCTGTCACGAACCCATCCGATGCTGGCGCTTGGCCTGATGATCATGATGTTTTCCATGGCTGGTATTCCGCCTTTGGCTGGTTTCTTTGGGAAATGGTATGTGTTTTTGGCGGCGGTCAATGCTGGGCTTGTTCCGCTTGCCGTTATTGGTGTTGTGATGAGCGTGGTTGGTGCCTTCTATTATTTGCGGATCATCAAGATCATGTATTTCGAAGAAACCGACGAGCCGCTTGATACCGATATGCCGACTGCCAATAAAATGGTTCTTGGTGTGTCGATTGGCGTTATTTTGCTGTTTTTCCTCGGGCTTAGCCCGCTGCTCGAAGCGTCAAATGTGGCGGCAACAGCCCTGATGACCCAGCTTTAGGTTCTTATGACAGAACCTATCAATTGGTCGATTACAACAGAACAAAGCGCGACATCAACATCTGATCTTGCCAAACGGGCGGCGGCCAATGGCGCGCCGTCGGGACAGGCATTTCTGGCCATTGAACAGACCGCAGGGCGCGGGCGGCATGGCCGCCATTGGGACTCGCAAAAAGGCGGCATGTATCTATCGGTTCTGCTTCGCCCCGGCGTGCCAATTGACCAGTGGTTTGCTTTATCATTTGCCGCGTCACTGGCTGTTTTAGAGGCGGTGCGTGCCAAGCTTGTCACGCATTTGTCACCGGCTGAAATGCCGCAAACTGGTTTGAAATGGCCAAATGACGTGATTGTCGCTGGCGGCAAGATTTCGGGTATCCTGCTTGAGGTTGA
>JAFMNI010000055.1 GCA_017859295.1 Candidatus Puniceispirillum sp.
TGCAGCCTTTATCGGCATTGGCGCCTATTGTGTTGGCATAAGCCAGTTTTTTGGCATGACAAATGGCTTGTTTCATATGTTTCTTAGCATTGGTGTTTGCGGCGCGCTTGGGCTGGTGATCGGCTATCTTGCGCTTCGCACAACCGGCATTTATTTCATCATGATCACCCTTGCCTTTGCCCAGATGCTGTTTTTCCTATTTGTGTCGCTTGAACAATTTGGCGGTGATGACGGGATGAGCATCGACCGTGCCGATTTTTTGGTGATCGATCTTTATGAACCGTTACGTCTGTATTTTCTGATCTGGGTTGCCTTGGCGCTTGTTGCGCTTGGTCTGATGTTTATTGTTCGATCGCGTTTTGGCGTCACCTTACGCGCCATCAAAAGCAATGAATCACGGGTCGAGGCGATGGGGCTTGTGCCGCTTCATTTCAAAATCACCAGCTATGTTATTTCGGCGGTGATTTGCGGGCTGGCGGGAACGCTATTTGCCAGTTGGCAGGAATATGTGTCACCCGACATCATGCATTGGACACGATCGGGCGAAATAATGATTATCATCATTCTTGGTGGGCTTGGCACTTTGGCAGGCCCGCTTCTTGGTGCCATTGTTTTTCTGCTTCTTGAAGAATTTTTACCGCTGGCGCTTGGCGCGGTAGCCCCAGCCTATGCGGAAAATTGGATGATCCTGTTTGGCCCGCTTTTAATCATGGTGGTGTTGTTTGGACGTGGCGGCCTGATTGGTCTTTTGGACAAGGCTGGGTTTGCCCGTATCGGCAAGCGTAAAATGGCGGTGAAATGATGCCAGATCCGGTTTTAGAGCTTCGCGGCCTGAACAAATCCTTTGGTGCCTTAACCGCAACCAGCAATCTTTCATTGACCGTGATGCCGGGTGAAATTCATGCGCTGATTGGGCCGAATGGCGCTGGAAAAACGACTTTGATCCAGCAAATTTACGGCGCGTTAAAACCCGACTCGGGTCAGGTATTTTTAAATGGTCGAGATCTAACCGGCCTATCAGTGCCGGAACGGGTTCGCGCTGGCATTGGCCGGTCGTTCCAGATCAGCAATGTGTTGATGGATTTTACCGTTCTGGAAAATGGCATGATTGCCGAAGCGGCACTGCGTAGACAAAGCTTTCGGTTTTTGCGGCCTGCCTTTTCCGATTCAAATCTCATCAAGGGGGCTAGTGCCATTCTTGATCGGGTTGGGCTATTGGATCGTGCGCATCTGCCGGTTGGTGATTTGGCGCATGGCGACCGGCGCATGCTGGAACTGGCGCTTGCGCTTGCCGCATCGCCAAGCCTGTTGCTGCTTGATGAACCCATGGCCGGGGCTGGCCCGGATGAAGGCCAGCGCATGACCGAAATTATCGAAGCGCTTCGCGGTACGGTCGCTATCTTGCTGATCGAACATGATATGGATGCGGTTTTTCGCCTTGCAGACCGGTTAACCGTATTGGTTGAAGGCAGCGTCATTGCTGCTGGAACCGTTGCCGAAATCAGCCAAAATCAAGCGGTGAAATCCGCCTATCTTGGGGATGGGGATTAATCGATGCTGCATCTCCATGATATTGAGTCAGGCTATGGTGCAGGACAGGTGTTATTCGGCATCTCGCTATCGGTTCCCGCAGGCCATGTTGTCTCGCTAATGGGGCGAAATGGCATGGGCAAAACCACAACCATCCGCACGATCATGGGGCAATTACCCCTGACCGCGGGTCGGATTTCGCGATTTGGTAATGACCAGCCAGACCAATTGCCATTTCAGATTGCCCGTTTGGGACTCGGGCTTGTTCCCGAAGGACGGCAGATTTTTTCCAATCTCGATGTCACCGAAAATTTGAAAACATTTTACCGGCCACCGCGTGATGGTGGCGGCTCGCACTGGCATTATGAGCGGGTTCTTGATTTATTCCCGCGGCTTGCCGAACGCCGTGATCATGCAGGCAATCATCTTTCTGGTGGCGAACAGCAAATGCTAGCCATTGGCCGCGCTTTGATGACTAACCCAAAATTACTGATCCTCGATGAAGCCACCGAAGGGCTGGCTCCCATCATCCGAACGCAGATTTGGGATTGTCTTGCCACGTTAAAGGCCGAGGGCCAATCAATCCTGATCATCGACAAGAATGTCAAAGCCATAGCCAGATTGGCCGATCATCATTATATTCTGGATAAGGGGCGGGTTGTTTGGAACGGTGATTCCAAAACATTGCTTGCGACCAAAGGATTGACCGAACGCTATCTTGGGGTTTAACCCCTGTAACGGCCGGATTGCTGGATTGGATTTTGACATGGACGCTTTTATCTGTGATGCCGTTAGAACCCCCATTGGCCGCTTTGGCGGGGCGCTATCATCGGTACGGCCAGATGATCTGGCAGCGCATGTGATCAAGGCGCTTGTTGCGCGCTATCCAGACCTTGACCAAGGCGCAATCGACGAAGTGGTGTTTGGCGCGGCCAATCAGGCTGGTGAAGATAATCGCAATGTTGCCCGCATGGCGACGCTTTTGGCTGGATTACCCGTTACCGTGCCGGCCAGCACCATTAACCGGCTTTGTGCATCGGGCATGGATGCTGTTGCCAATGTCGCACGCGGCATTCGTGCCGGCGATTACCATCTGGCAATTGCTGGCGGGGTGGAAAGCATGAGCCGTGCGCCCTTTATTCTGCCGAAATCAGAAACGGCGTTTGGCCGCAAGGCCGAAATCTATGACACCACAATTGGCTGGCGATTTGTTAATCCGGCGATGAAGGCGGCTTATGGCGTTGATTCAATGCCTGAAACAGCCGATCATGTGGCGCTTGATTATGATATCAGCCGCGCCGACCAAGATGCTTTTGCGCTTCGGTCACAGCAACGCTGGGCGGCCGCTCATGCCGCCGCAAAATTTGCCGATGAAATCACCCCTGTTATGATCCCACAACGCCGTGGTGATCCGGTGATCGTTGATACTGACGAGCATCCGCGCCCCAGCACCAAACCCGAACAGCTTGCCGCCCTCAAGGGGGTTAATGGTGACGGCATGACCGTAACCGCTGGCAATGCGTCAGGCGTCAATGATGGGGCGGCGGCGCTGTTGCTGGCATCGGCCAATGGTCTTGCCACGCATGGATTGACACCAATGGCGCGGATTGTGGCCATCGCCGCAGCCGGTGTGCCGCCGCGGGTGATGGGCATTGGGCCAGTGCCAGCAACCCAAAAGGCGCTTGGCATGGCCGGACTTCGCATTGATGATATGGATGTGATCGAAATTAACGAAGCCTTTGCCGCACAGGGGCTTGCCTGTCTTCGCGAGCTTGGCGTTGCCGATGATGCTGCCCATGTCAACCCGAATGGCGGTGCCATTGCAATTGGTCATCCGCTTGGCATGTCGGGGGCGCGGCTGGTTCTGACCGCAGCCTATGAATTGCGCCGCCGCGGTGGGCGTTATGCGCTTTGCACCATGTGTGTTGGCGTTGGGCAAGGCGTTGCGATGATTATCGAAGCCGCCTAATCATGGGTTGTTTATCATCATGGCTTATTTGCCATCATGGCTTATTTACCAGTAAATTCTGCTGGACGTTTGGCTAGAAACGCCCGCACTCCTTCGGCATAATCATCCGACCGGCCGCAAGCCTGCTGCATCGCCGCCTCATCATCCAGATGCGCGTCAAAATCATGATTGGCGGCACGCTTCATCAAGCTTTTGGTGCCGGCATAGGCCATGGTCGGGCCGGCGGCAAATTCGGCGGCAAGCGCATGGGCTTCGGGCATCAGATCGGCGGCATCATAGCTTTTCCAGATCAGCCCCCATTCAGCCGCCTGTGGTGCCATAAGCGGCGCGCCGGTCAAGGCCAAACCCATCGCCCGCGCCATGCCAAGACGCCGCGGCAAAATCCAGCTTCCACCAGCATCAGGCACAAGCCCAATTTTGGAAAATGCTTGAATAAAGCGCGCTGTATCAGCCGCCAAAACCACATCACATGCCAAGGCCAGATTAGCACCAGCACCCGCCGCAACGCCGTTTACTGCACAGATAACCGGCATCGGCAAATTGGTGATAAGCCGCACCAGCGGGTTGAAATAATCATTTAAAGTCTGGCCAAGATCAGGCGGCCAATGACCATTATCCGGATTGCGTTCGCCAAGATCCTGACCAGCGCAAAAGCCGCGCCCGGCACCGGTAATCAAAACCGCGCGCGCATCACCAACCGCCTCTAGGGCGGCGCGAAACGCAAGATGCATTTCGACATTCAACGCATTCAATCGTTCTGGCCGGTTCAAGGTAATTTTGATCCATTGATCCATTTTCTCGACAATGATCACATCGCTCATCTTGGCTTATCCTTTGATGTTTCCTGATCGGGTTCCGGCATGGCGGCTAAATGATGACCCGATCCTTTTTTATGAAAAATTGAAAACAATTCTTTGTCGCAGCGGCATAATCTTGCATGATCAAACATGGTCTTCGCAAGCATTCTGGCAGGCCATTTGCCGGTTTCTTGGATGATTGTCACAGCATGGCCTTGCTATGCATTCCCCAATTGTAAACGCGGCACCCCATCACCCGCACCCAACCAGCCAGAAAGGAACAACATGACAGTAAAATTCTGGCGCGATGATTGCGATGACAAGGTGTTTTTTGTCGAGCTTGCCAACCCGCCTGTCAATGCCATCAATCTGGCGGTTCGTCAGGGACTGCATGATGCGATGCTGGCAATTCAGGCCACAACCGGTCTTGAACGTGTTATGCTGATCGGAAGCGAAACAATCTTTGCTGCCGGTGGTGATGCGCGCGAATTTGATGCGCCACCAATTGCCCCGCATTTGCCTGATGTTCTTGCCATGATCGAAGTGTCAGACATACCTTGGGTTGCCGTGATCAATGGTGCTGCTCTTGGTGGCGGGTTGGAACTTGCCTTGGCTTGCCGCTATCGCATTGCCAGCCCGAAGGCACAGCTTGGCCTTCCCGAAGTTTTGCTTGGCATTGTTCCCGGGGCTGGTGGAACGCAGCGTTTGCCGCGCCTGATTGGCTTTGCCGCCGCATTGGAAATGATCACAAGCGGCAAATCCATCTCTGCCAAGGCCGGTATTGAGGTTGGGCTCCTTGACCTTATTGATGCCGATCCGATGCAGGCCGCCCGTGCGATCACGCCAGCCGATCTCGCCGCGGCAAGGCCGGTTCGTCAGTTGCCAAACCCGAAATTGGATGAAGCCGTGCTGGCAAAAAGCAATACTGGCCTCACGCGCCGCGCCAAAGGCCAAATTGCGCCGGTCAAAGCAACCGAATTGGTTAGCCTAACAAGCCATACAAATTTTGCTGAAGGCATGGCCGCCGAACGTGATTGTTTTCTTGCGCTTCGGCAATCTGAACAGGCAAAGGCATTGCGCCATCTTTTCTTTGCTGAACGCGGTGCCAAAGCACCCGCCGCGCTTGCCAACCATATGCCAAAGATCATTAATCAGGCGGTTGTTGTTGGGGGCGGCACAATGGGGTCGGGAATTGCACATGCGCTTGTTCGCGCCGGCATCACCACGGTAACGATTGAAACCAATGAAGCGGCAGCAAAACAGGCGGCTGAGCGCGCCGAAAGCTTGATCGAGGCTGGGGTGAAACGCGGCCTGATCGGGGCGCAAAAGGTGGATGAGATGCGGTCGTGCTACAGCGTTTCAACTGAATTTGCCAGCGCCGCCAATGCCCAGATTGCCATCGAAGCCGTGTTTGAAGATATCGCTGTCAAAATAACAGTATTTCAAAAGCTGCAAGAGGTGATGTCGGCAAATGCCATTCTGGCAAGCAACACTTCCTATCTTGATATCAATGTGATTGCCGCTGCACTTGATGATCCATCAAGGCTTATTGGGCTGCATTTTTTTGTGCCAGCCCATATCATGAAACTGCTGGAAATCATCAAGGGCGATGCCAGCGCGCCAACCGCGCTTGCCTGCGGATTTAGGCTTGCCAAACAGCTTGGAAAAATCCCGGTCGTGGCGGGGGTATGTGACGGATTTATCGGCAACCGGATTTTGGCGCGCTATCGCGAGGCGGCCGATCTTTTGTTGCTTCATGGCGCGACACCTTCACAAATCGACAAAGCTATGACCGGCTTTGGCTATGCGATGGGGCCTTATGAAGCACAAGATATGTCAGGCCTTGATATCGCCTTTGCCAACCGGCGTCGCCAAGATGCCAGCCGCGATCCAAACCGAACCTATGTCCAGATTGCCGACAAGATGGTTGAGGCTGGCCGGCTTGGCCGCAAAACCGGCCTTGGCTGGTATAGCTATGCCAATGATGGCAAGGCTGCGACCGATCCCTTGGTCGATGCATTGATTGTCGCCGAGGCCGATCATGCTGGCATCACCCGCCGACATTTTTCTGATGACGATATTGTCAAAAGGCTGGTGCTGGCCATGATCAATGAAGGCGCCAATATCCTGTTCGAAGCCATTGCACAAAACGCCAGTGATATTGATCTGGTAAGCGTTCTTGGCTATGGCTTTCCGCGCTGGCGTGGCGGGCTGATGCATTATGCCGACCAGCTTGGCATGGCCGCAATTCTGGCTGGCTTGAAAGATGTTTTAGCCGAAGACCCGCATATCTGGCAACCAAGCCAGCTGATTCTTGATGCGGTAAAAACCAAGTCTGATTTCGCTTCATTTAAGAATTAAACCCGCAGCATAATCGCCAGCAGATTGGTCACAGATTAATCATTGCAAAGAGCTGATCAAATGCTGGGGGCGGTGATGGATGCGTTAGATCATTTACGCAATCATTTATTTGATATCTGGCAAGGCCAAAGCGCGATGGACGGCATCACGCCAAATGCGCTTTGGCAATTCAACCCACCACCAGATGATTTGATCCGCCAAGAAATTGCACCCAATCCAGCGGCGGCGGCAACGCATCTTGCCAATCTATAGCCC
Organism: Candidatus Puniceispirillum sp.; assembly: GCA_017859295.1. GTDB lineage: Bacteria > Pseudomonadota > Alphaproteobacteria > Puniceispirillales > Puniceispirillaceae > UBA3439. Next base: position 6,913 of record JAFMNI010000055.1, read on the forward strand.
ACTTGCCTGATAGATCAAAAAGACGCCGCCGCCAATAATAAGCCCTTCGATCAGAAGATTATGAAGCGTCATTCCCATCATGGCGACAAGGCGACTGGCAATCCATGTTCCCGGGAATGTGACCAACCCCATCAATAGGCCAGCAATAAAGATATCGCGCGGCAGGCTGTCAAATCGCCAATAGGCTGCTGAACGGGCAATTGCATTGACCAACCCGATTGCCGCATCAGTGCCAAGAAGCGCAACCCCACCAAGCCCAAGCCCTGACAGTCCAGCGATGACAAACATGCCTGATCCGGCGGTAGTGCCACTAATCGTGCCAAACAGAAACCCAAATCCAATAATCGTTTTTATGCCGTAGTGAAATTCATATTTTTTCAAAATACGCCGTATTGGCACCGCGATGATCAACGTCAGCCCAAGAAGCACGCCAAGCATCGCCTCATTCATCCAGACAAAAACATTCGCCCCAATATACACCCCCGGCAAGGACGCAAGGGTAAATTGGCCAACAAGCGGCCAATCAATATTGCGGCGATAAACAAGAATCCGGCTGATATTGCCAAAAATAGCATAGGCAGCCACAAGTGGAATAACCGCCTTTGGCCCCACCACCGGTGCCAAAAACAATACAATGATAAATCCGCCGCCAAAACCACCAAGCCCGCTAACAAGCGAGGCCAGAAAAGCGGCGAGCAAACACAGGCCATAATCAAAACTCATAAAATCCTGACCCCTAAAACCAGTCTTTTAAGCCGTAATCTGTTGCAGCGTGTCCAGTTAATGAGCGGGCCCTTGCGGATGAAAACTATCACCGCTGACCCGATGCCAATAGGATGCAAGCCGCGGGTCATCGACCGGCTTGCCATCAATCAGCGCATTAATTTCAACGCGTGGATAAATCTGATCGGCAAGCAGAATTTGACTTGCTGATAGCCGCCGCACAATGTGACGCCGGTTCAACTGGCTTGTATGGGTAAGGCCTGCAGCCTCTAACATTTCGGCAACGGCATTGATGCTGTTCTGGTGAAAATTAAATACCCGCCTTGCCCGATTTTCAACATCAAGAACCCGATAGCGTTTTGGATCCATTGTCGCCACGCCGCTTGGGCAACGGCTAGATGCACAATCACGCGCCTGAATACAGCCAAGCGCAAACATGAAGGGACGTGCCATATTGCACCAATCTGCACCAAGGGCGCAGTGCCGGACAATATCATAAGCGCTGATGATCTTGGCCGAAGCCGCAATCTTTACCCGATCACGAAGGCCTGCCCCGCGAAGACAATTATCAACAAAGACCAACGCATCACGAAGCGGCGAACCAATATGATCACTAAATTCAACTGGCGCGGCGCCGGTACCGCCTTCAGCGCCATCAACCGTGATGAAATCAAGCATGATACCGCTTTCAACCATCGCTTTGACAATCGCAATAATTTCCCAAGGATGGCCAATACATAATTTGATACCAACCGGTTTGCCGCCTGATAAATCACGAAGCTTTGCGGCAAAGGCCAATAATTCATTCGGCGTTGAAAAGGCACTGTGACGCGGCGGCGATATCACATCCTGATATTCAGGAACCCCTCTTGTTGCAGCAATTTCCGGGGTGACTTTTGGTGCCATCAACATACCGCCATGACCGGGTTTGGCGCCCTGACTAAGCTTGATCTCGATCATCTTGACCTGATCAAGGCAGGCACGGGCGCGAAAGGCTTCAGGATCAAATTGCCCATCCGCGGTACGACAGCCAAAATAGCCAGTGGCAATTTGCCAGATCGTATCGCCGCCACCAGCAAGATGATATTTGGATAGTGACCCCTCGCCCGTATTATGCGCAAAGCCGCCAAGCTTGGCGCCCGCCGATAGCGATTGGATTGCCGGTGGCGACAAAGCGCCAAAACTGGTTCCCGAGATATTCAGTACCGACGCATCATAGGCCTTATCACCCTCGCCAACCCGAACGCGAAAATCCGATGAATCGATTTCAGCTGGTTGAAGCGAGTGATTGAGCCAATTGAAATCTTCGGCATACATATCCTTATCCGACCCGAAAGACCGTGTCGCATTTATGCTTTTTGCGCGTTGATAAACCATTGCCCGCTGATTGCGCGAATAGGGCAATTCGTCATTATCGGATTCCCAAAAATATTGGCGCAATTCAGGCCGGATCGATTCAAACAGAAATCGGAACCGGCCAATAAGCGGATAATTGCCAAGAACTGCCCGCTTTTTCTGGTGATAATCATAAAGCCCAATCACGGCCATAAGGCCAAGCAGAAGCGCAACCAACAAAAACACCGGCTCAACCGTGCCTGCCAGTCCAAAGATAATGGCGCCAATAAAGGCAAAAACCATCAATGAATAGCGTCCAAACAGAAAATCCATCCTCACCCCCGAAAGCACAGTCTTCAATTACCACCAAAACGAATGAAAGATGCAAGTCTTTTGCGCGATGCGATTATCATGCGTAAAGCATGAGTTCGGTGAGGATTACTGTAAAAGAAAGCCCGAATCCTGAAGAAATTTAAGCATATGCGGCCGCGATTCCTTGCTGAGCATCCCCGCCATCTGCTCGCTCCAGCTTTGTGATTTCTGATTGGCGGTGCGCGTTTGATAATAGGCGCGGATCACATCATCATAATCGGCAAGCCGGTCAAAATCGACATCACCGCCATAGCTGTTTTCACGAAGTACAATCTCAAGCGGTAGACGCGGCTTAACCTCCGGGTCTTGGTCGGGCCAACCAAGGCAAAGGCCAAAAACCGGATAGGTATTTTGCGGCAGTTCCAAAAGCGATGACACCTCGGCCGGATTATTGCGTAAGGCGCCGATATAGCAAATGCCAAGGCCAGCTGACTCAGCCGCCACCACAATATTTTGTGCAACAAGTGATGCATCAACCGTGGCGATGATGAATTGTTCGGTAAAGCCTGTATTGGCGCTGGCATCATGCCAGTCACAACAGCGCGCCCCCCGATTCATATCGGCGCAAAACACCAAAAATTCAGCCGCCGATTCAATATAGGGCTGATGATTGGCCAAGGCGGCTAAGGAAGCGCGTTTTGCCGGATCACTAATGCGGATGATCGTTGCAGCCTGTAAAAAGCTGGATGACGCCGCGGCCTGACCAGCATGAATAAGTTCATGCAACAAATCAGTTGCAATTGGTCGATTCTCAAATTTACGGATCGACCGATGCGCCTTTAGAAGCTCGATTGTTGGGGTCATTATGTTTTTCCTCATCAGTTAATCAAGGTTGTTTGGCATCAGGTCAAAAACCGGCAGCAAAATGGTAAAATCACCATCATGCTACCATGTTATTTTTCACGATAAAGCAAGACGGCAACGTTATTGCCTCATTACCGTCATCCCCCGATATTCTTGTCCGATCATCTTAGTTTGATCAGTATAGGTGGGTCACAATACCCTAATCATTTCAGGGCCCTAATCATTGCGGGCGCGAATTACATCAATGATCGCCGCGGTCACTTGATCCGTTGTGGCTGTCCCGCCAAGATCAGGCGTATGGAAATCAGGATTGGCCGTGATCACTTCGATGGCTTTCATCAGCCGTTCCGCCGCAACCGTCTCCCCAATGTGGTCAAGCATCATTGATGCGCTCCAGAATGTGGCAACCGGATTAGCAATGCCTTTGCCGGTAATGTCAAAGGCTGAGCCGTGAATCGGCTCAAACATTGACGGGCTGGTGCGTTCCGGATTCAGATTGGCCG
>JAFMNI010000056.1 GCA_017859295.1 Candidatus Puniceispirillum sp.
GACCAGCTAATCTGCTTGCCACCCGCAAACACTTCACTCAATGTTGGCACATTTGGGAACATCGGTAGACGCGACTTAGTGAAAGCAACCAATGGAACCATATCGCCGGACTCGTAGAAACCAAGAGCTTCTGATGGGTTGTTTACAGATGAATTTAACTGCTTACCAGCAACCTGCTTTGCAACAGCGCCGCCGCCCTTATATGGGATGTATTTCATAGACAAACCATAGTTTTCGTTCAAGAAGTCTGTGATGATGTTGTCTTCAGAGTTTTTGCCAGTTCCACCCATAACCCACTTATTGCCATCAGCTTTTGCCTTGGCTAGGAATTCGGCAAATGTTTTCAGGCCACTATCTTTGTGGACCCAAAGCAAAAATGTATCTTCAGCCATCCGTGCTATAGGGGCAAAGCTCAAGCTATCAATTTTCAGACCAGGTTGACGAAGTGGGGTCGTATAAAACGAGTTCAACGTCACCATGATTGTGTGATCTGGGTCACTTGCCTTAGACGCTGCAATCAAAGCCTCAGCACCTGAACCACCGGACTTATTTGTTGGAACCAACGGCCGATTAGATAGATTTTCTTTTTCGACAATGGCCTGCATCAAACGGGCCATTTTGTCGGCGCCGCCGCCTTTACCTGCCATGATAATGAAATCAATTGGCTTGGTAGGTTCCCAGCCATGTCCGCCGGCAACAGCAATACCTGACACTGACGTTGCCGCCAGAACCATACTAACTGCGCCAAAAACTAATTTTTTAATGTACTTCATAGTCTTCTCCTCTGGTTTATTGTGCATGAAAAAATTTTCCATATCCGTGCCATTCTTCTAATCCGATGGCTTCTTAAAGTTTTTGCCTGATATTGTCAGGCCGACACCTAATTCGTCATTATTACCGGGATCGTTGCGTGATCTACGATAAATTGGGTAGTGCCACCCCAAAGCCTTTCTAAATCGTGATGTTTACTATAGGCACCGAGCACCATTAGATCTGCACCAACCTCTTTCGTTTTGTTCAAAAGCGCCTGCGCTGTTCGTGACTTGGTTTCGATTTCAAAGATGCCAGACGAAATGCCATGCGCGGACAAATATTCTTGCAGCTCGGCTGGCTTTACATTGACCTCTTTTGACTTGACGGTCAGGATAGTCACTGTTTTTGCCGCGATAAGTATCGGCAAGCAGGTAATGACAGCGCGCGATGCTTCGCGTGATCCATCCCATGCAATGGTGATATTGGTTCCCAAAATATCAGGGATTGTGCCAATCGGTTCAGGACACATTAAAACGGGTCTGCCGGTATTGAACAGGGCCGCCTTAAGGGTGTTTGCCCCCAAATTGCGGTCGATGTCTGGTTTGGCCACGGCAATGATGTCGGCAAGTCTGCCATGATGCCCAATCACATCAATCTGACGTCCCGCCTCTTCAACAAAATTTGCCGTAACTGACTTGCCATCAGCCTTTTTAGACATGCGGATATTGAGGGTTTTGCTTAACGCCAGTACTTCGCCACGAAGTCCAGCCTCTTCAATATCAAAAACCTGACTGGTGCTTTCAACAAGCTGGGCGCGAAGCGCAGCCGGAATCGGCACCCCAAAGGGAAGCAGATTTTCCGGCTTTGCACGACAATGAGTGATTTCAATATGCGCATTAAATCCGCGCGCCAACGCAGCTGCATGGGCAAGGACATTATCACCCTTACCATCTCCGCGAACTGGCACTAGGATCTTGCGTATCATGAATTCTCCCCCAACGAATGTTGAACTAATCAACTAAAAGCTTATGAGCCTTACCGGCAAGATCAAGCCTAAAATAGCCCATCAATCAAACCATTTTCATTAATCTTGATTGTTTCTGCTGATGGCACTCGTGGCAGCCCTGGCATGGTCATAACATCGCCGCAAATAACCACAACAAAACCAGCTCCAGCCGACAATCGGACTTCACGAATTGGCAGGCTATGACCGGTCGGCGCACCACGACGGTTTGGGTCGGTAGTAAAGCTGTATTGGGTCTTGGCCATACAAACTGGCAAATCACCGTAGCCTTGTGCTTCCCACTGTTTTAGCTGGTCGCGAATCTTGGCATCGGCAATCACTTCATCGGCACGATAAATGCGTTTGGCAATTGTTTCGATCTTTTCGAACAATGGCATTTCAGACGGATAAAGCGGTGCATATTGTGATGGGCTGCCATCGATCAGAGCGACAACTTTATTGGCAAGTTCGGTTGTGCCTTCACTGCCATTTGCCCAATGTGTTGACAAAATGGCTTCGCTACCTTGTTCTGCAACAAACGCCTTCAAGGCTTCCACTTCAGCATCAGTATCAGTCACGAAATGGTTGATGGCAACGACTGCCGGAACACCAAATTGCTTGATATTCTCAATATGGCGACCAAGGTTTGGACAACCTTTTTTTACAGCGTCAACATTTTCATGGCCAAGATCGGCCTTGGCAACGCCGCCATTCATCTTCATCGCACGAACCGTTGCAACAATAACCACCGCATCTGGGCGAAGCCCTGCTTTGCGGCATTTGATGTTAAGAAACTTTTCGGCACCAAGATCAGCCCCAAATCCAGCTTCGGTCACAACATAATCGGCCAGCTTTAGTGCTGTTGTTGTTGCCACAACCGAGTTACAGCCATGCGCGATATTCGCAAATGGACCACCATGCACAAAGGCTGGGTTGTTCTCGAGCGTTTGCACAAGATTTGGCTGCATGGCCTGCTGCAACAATACTGTCATGGCGCCATCAGCCTTGATATCACGGCAGAAGACAGGTGACCGGTCACGGCGATAGGCAACAATGATATCACCAAGGCGACGCTCAAGATCGGCAAGATCAGTTGCAAGACACAAAATCGCCATCACTTCAGAGGCAACTGTAATGTCAAATCCGGCCTCGCGCGGGAAACCATTGGCCACACCGCCAAGATTGCAAACTATTTCACGAAGCGCGCGATCATTCATGTCAAGAACCCGGCGGAAAGCAACACGGCGAATATCAATATCCAGCTCATTGCCCCAATAGATATGGTTATCAAGCATTGCAGCAAGCAGGTTATGCGCTGATGTGATGGCATGGAAATCACCCGTGAAATGCAGGTTCATATCTTCCATTGGTACAACTTGGGCATAGCCACCACCGGCGGCACCGCCCTTCATTCCAAAACATGGGCCAAGTGACGCTTCACGGATACAGATGGCTGCTTTTTTGCCAATCTTGTTCAAGCCGTCACCAAGACCAACGGTTGTTGTGGTTTTGCCTTCACCAGCAGGGGTCGGATTAATCGCAGTGACCAAGATCAGGCGACCATCTTCTTTTCTAGCGAGGCTTTTAATAAAGGTCTCAGAAACTTTTGCCTTATCATGTCCAAATGGCAGTAGCTCAGCACTTGGAATACCAAGCTTCGCGCCAACTTCCTGAATTGGTAATTTCTTGGCTTCGCGTGCAATTTCGATATCTGTTTTGAAGCTCACGGCTATGATCCTAACTTTGTTCCAGAGTTAATTCCAGCAGCGGCAGCCCATTCGCTTGCCGCCATTTTTCCACCATCGGCAGGCCGTACACGCTTGATTAAAATCCGTCCACCTTCGGCCTGTACCGTCACGCCGTCTTCGTCTACCGAAACGACTTCACCAGCCGTTCCCGTGCCGTCAACGCGCGCACTGTCATAAATTTTCAATTCACTGCCAGAAATTGTTGTCCACGCGCCAGGCGCAGGGTTGGCAGCACGAATAATATTATAAACATCGGCAACCGGCTTTGACCAATCAATCTCGGCAGCGGCTTTGCCAAACCAGCTTTCATATGAACCATCTTCCAAACGCTGGTCATGCTTGATGATGACGCCAGCCTTGACCAGTTCAAGCCCCTCAATCATCGCATCAACGCCCATTGGGAACAGCTTTTTGAAATAAACATCACCAAGCGTTTCATCAGGGCCGATTTCACAGGTTTTCTGCAACATCATTGGGCCTTCATCCAGACCATCATCAGGCCAGAAAATAGACAAGCCGGTGCGGGTTTTCCCCATTGCAATCGGCCAGTTGATCGAAGACGGTCCGCGATGTTCTGGGCAAAGCGACGGATGGTACTGAAAGGTTCCGTATTTTGGCGCATCGCGCACTTCTTGTGGAACAAACAACAGCACATAAGCCATCATACAAACATCAGCATTAAATGATTGCATCAACGCCAATGCTTCAGGGGTTTTCCATGACGCAGGCTGATGAACGGGCAAACCCTTTTCACGCGCCAGCTCAACCAATGGGTCTTCGGGTTTCCCCTCTTTTGTCGGCGCACAACAAACCGCAACAACATCTTCGCCGCGTTCTAAAAGTCTTTCCAAAACAGCCTGACCAAAAGCCTGCTGTCCGTGTAATACAATTCTCATTGCCTGCTCTCCTAAAGTGCAAAGCCTAATTTCACCAATAAACCATTTTAATCAATGATTTATCAAAATAACGTTCCTATTTGGCCGCACCAACCGCGCCTGATTCGATGATCTGGGCCAGCTCTTCGGCTGAATAACCAAGAACATCCGTCAGGATTTCGGTTGTATGCTCACCAAGCAATGGCGACCGCTGAACATCAGCCGGACTGTCGGACAGTTTTATCGGACAGCCAACCGAGATATATTCGCCGCGTTCTGGATGATCGACCTTCACCAAGGTTCCGGTCGCATAAAGACCCTCATCTTCGGCAATTTCTTTCATCGACAAGATCGGGCCAACCGGAATATCAAGCGGGTTACATGCATCCATGACCTCAAATTTACTCTTGGTCATTGTCCATTGTTCAATACGCTCAAAAATTTCGTTCAATTTATCAAGCCGCTGGGGTGGTTTGGCATAACCATCTTTGGTTTTCCAATCAGGCTCGCCAATGATATCGCAAACCTTTTCCCAGACCGCTGCCTGAATGATGAAATAGGTATAGGCGTTTGGATCTTGTTCCCACCCTTTACAACGCAGAATACGTCCGGGCTGTCCGCCACCTGAGTCATTGCCAGCGCGCGGTGTGGCATCACCAAATGGAATGCCTTCGCCGAATTGTGAATATTCTTTCAATGGGCCAGCGGCAAGACGCTGCTGATCACGAAGCTTTACGCGGGCAAGGTTTAGAACCGAATCCTGCATCGCCGCAGTGACTTTTTGGCCACGACCAGATTTTTCACGGTGGAACAGCGCGGTTACAATGCCTAGGCACAAATGAAGACCGGTTCCCGAGTCACCAATCTGCGCCCCTGTTACCAATGGCGGGCCATCGCGAAAACCGGTTGTTGATGCTGAACCACCCGCACATTGCGCGACATTTTCATAAACCTTGCAATCTTGATATTTGCCCGGGCCAAAGCCTTTGATTGACGCCATGATCAGACGTGGATTGATTTCTTGAATCCGCTCCCAAGTAAAGCCCATCCGGTCAAGTGCGCCCGGGGCAAAATTTTCCACAAGAACATCACAGGTTTCGATAAGACGGGTCAAAATCTGCTTGCCGGTTTCGTTTTTGGAATTCAGCTCAATTGACCGTTTATTATGGTTCAACATGGTGAAATAAAGGCTGTCGGCCCCCTCAACATCGACCAGCTGCTGGCGCGTTGCATCACCAACACCCGGACGCTCAACCTTGATCACATCCGCCCCAAACCAAGCCAGAAGCTGGGTACAGGTTGGGCCTGACTGAACATGGGTGAAATCCAGAACTTTAATACCTTGAAGAGCTTTCATAATCTTATCCTATGTCTAAACCGGAATGCTTTGACTCTGGTGTTATTTCTTTGAAACCACACTTTGCGGGTTCAGGTTACCGATGCGACCACTTTCCGTACCGGCATTTTCATCAATGACAGCATTGACCAAGGTTGGCTTGCCGCTATCCATTGCTTCATTCACCGCGCGCGTCAGCTCATCCGGTGTCGTCGCATAAACGCCAACACCACCAAAGGCAGCCATCATTTGATCATAGCGGGCATCTTTGACAAATACGGTCGGGGCGACATCTTCGCCACCTGTTGGGTTTTGATCGGTACCGCGATAGATGCCGTTATTGTTGAACACAACAACACAGACCGGCAAATTATAGCGGCAGATGGTTTCGATCTCCATGCCCGAAAATCCAAAGGCACTGTCGCCTTCGACGGCTAAAACGCGCTGGCCAGTCTCAACAGCCGCAGCAACAGCCGCGCCCATACCGATACCCATAATGCCCCATGTACCAACATCAAGACGCTTGCGCGGCTTGAACACATCAATGATGCTCCGCGCGAAATCAAGGGTGTTTGCCCCCTCATTCACAAGGATCGCATCAGGACGCTGCTTGACGATCGTACGAAGCGCACCAAGCGCACTATGGAAATCCATTGGCACTGTATTGCTCATCAGCTTGGCTGACATTTTTTCCAGATTCACATCTTTGCGCGTCTGGATATTGGCAATCCAATCGGCAGGAACAGCTGGCCATTTATCGCCCATCGCCTTGGTCATGGCGCTCAAGCAAGATCCGATATCGCCAACGACGGGTGCCGCAATCTCGACATTGCTGTCCATTTCGCGCGGCTCGATATCAACCTGAATAAAGCGTTTCGAACCGGGCTCGCCCCAGCTTTTGCCCTTGCCATGTGACAACAGCCAATTCAAACGCGCCCCAACCATGACCACGACATCGGCCTCTTTCAAGACCAGCGAACGTGCGGCACCGGCTGATTGTGGGTGGTCATCAGGCAACAGACCTTTGGCCATACTCATCGGCAGATAGGGAACGCCACTTTTTTCAACAAAGCTGCGCACGATTTCGTCTTCTTGCGCATAGGCAGCGCCTTTGCCAAGAATGATCAATGGACGCTTTGCGCTTTTCAGCACATCAAGCGCACGCGCAATCGAATCAGGTGATGGCAATTGCTGCGGTGCTGGATCAACGACTTTGACAAGAGACTTCTGGCCTTCAGCCGCATCCATGACTTGGGCGAATAATTTGGCTGGCAGATCAAGATAAACACCGCCCGGACGACCTGAAACAGCGGCGCGAATGGCGCGGGCAACAGCAATGCCGATATCTTCAGCGTGAAGCACGCGGAACGCCGCCTTACAAAGCGGCTTGGCAATGGCCAACTGGTCCATTTCTTCATAGTCACCTTGCTGCAGATCGACAATCTCACGCTCGGATGAGCCACTGATCAAGATCATCGGGAAGCAGTTTGTGGTGGCATTGGCAAGCGCGGTCAGGCCGTTTAAAAAGCCGGGCGCAGACACGGTTAGGCAAATGCCCGGCTTTTTGGTCAGGTAACCGGCAATCGATGCAGCGTTGCCAGCATGCTGTTCATGACGGAAGGAAATCACCCGCATACCCTCAGCTTGGGCAATCCGGCCAAGATCGGTGATCGGAATGCCCGGCACACCGTAAATTGTGTTGATATCATTGAGCTTAAGCGCGTCAATAACGAGGTGAAAACCGTCGGTAAGCGCCTGTGTCTCGGATGAAGTCATTTTTTGTGTCTCCTTGGTATCTTCAAAGTAAATTTAAAAAGTGATCGTTACGCTTTTGGTCGGAACCGCGGCTTGCTCATTTTGTTATGGCAGATGACCGTTTATGTTTTTTCTGATTTTGCGATTTCAGCGCGGGCTTTGCCTTTATTTGCCAGCCGCGTCCATCTTTCCCGAATATGATCATGCAAACGCATGGTATGCTCGCGCACCAGCCGCGACGCCAATTCGCTGTCGCGCGCTTCAAGCGCTTCGATAATTTCCATATGATCGGCAACTGAATGGGTGGCGCGATTATTTTCGCCCATTGCCCGACGCCGCACCGCAAACATATGCGCAAACAACCCATCGGTTGTCGACTTTAATAGCGGGCTGCCCGACAGATCAAAAATGGCCTGATGAAATTTGATATTGGCATCTGAATATTCGCTAAGCTCGGCCTTTGACGCGGTCGCGCTGTGGCGCATGGCAAATTCACGCAACGCTTTAATATCGGCTTCGGGGGCAATGCGCGCGGCGATATGCGCTGCCATGCTTTCCAGCGCAGCCCAAGTGACAACCATATCCAGAATTTCTTCAAGAGTTTTGCGATGGATGAAAACGCCTTTGCGGGGCAAAATCTCGACAAGACCATCTTGCGCCAATCGCGCCAAAGCTTCTCGGATCGGCGTTCGTGAAATACCAAGCTGTTCGGCGAGCCGGCGCTCATCAAGGCGCAGCTCTTCATCGGCATCATAGATATCAGCTTTTAAAATGCTTTCGCGAAGCACATCATAGATATGGTCTTTCAACGTGAAATTGATCGAAACAGGCTTTAATTTGACATCAATTGCCATCAATTCCTCCCCTTCAATTTCTAGCCTACGTTGATTTGACTTTTTCGTTATTTCGCACTTTATCTGGTATACCTTACACCTGACACAACACTCGTCAAGCGGTTTTTAGAACGATAATTTAACGATAGCGCTTGCTATTGATGGTGTGTGGTATACCATATAAAGAAGAAATATTGCAAAATATAAGACAAAACAACGACCCGATCTAACCAATATGTCACAAGGCAGTTTCACCAGAACTGTTGCATAAAAAACTTTTGTGCATTTTTTGCGTGGATATGTGACAACAGACCGGTCGTTGCAATTTTCGTGGCTTTATCACACAAGGCCACATAGCGGGAGAAAGACAGTAACAATGAATATCCATGAACATCAGGCGAAGAAAATTTTACAGACATTTGGTGCGCCCATTGCTGCTGGCGTTGCAATCACCAGCCTTGACCAAGCCGAAAGCGCGATTGCATCCCTTCCCGGCCCAGTTTGGGTGGTCAAAAGCCAGATCCATGCTGGCGGACGCGGCAAGGGAAAATTCAAGGAACTTGGCGCTGATGCCAAAGGCGGCGTTCGCGTCTCTTTCTCGGCTGAAGAAGCGCTTGCCAATGCTGTTGAAATGTTTGGCAAAACCCTTGTCACACAGCAAACCGGCCCAAATGGCAAAGCCGTCAATCAGCTTTATGTCGAAGATGGCGCCGATATTGACCGTGAATTATATCTGTCGATTCTTGTTGATCGCGAAACCGGCAAAACCTCTTTCGTTGCCTCAACCGAAGGCGGCATGGATATTGAAACGGTTGCGCATGACACGCCTGAACTGATTCATTCGGTTGGCATCGACGCCAGCGCTGGCTGTACTGATGCCAACGCGGCAACGCTTGCCGACGCTTTCAAGCTTGAGGGATCAGCGCGCGAACAGGGCATGGCGCTTTTCAAGAATCTTTACGAGGCTTTTGTCAGCAAGGATATGAGCCTTTTGGAAATCAACCCGTTGATCGTCACCAAATCAAATGATGTTCAGGTGCTTGATGCCAAAGTGTCTTTTGATAATAACGCGCTATTCCGGCATCCCGATGTTATGGAATTACGCGACATTACCGAAGAAGATGAAAAAGAGGTTGAAGCCTCAAAATATGACCTTGCCTATATTGCACTTGATGGTGAAATCGGCTGTATGGTCAATGGTGCTGGTCTTGCGATGGCCACAATGGACATCATCAAGCTATATGGCGCCGAGCCAGCAAATTTTCTTGATGTTGGCGGCAGCGCAACAACCGAACGCGTAACCGCAGCCTTTAAAATCATTACCGCTGATCCAAATGTAAAAGGGATTTTGGTCAATATTTTTGGCGGCATCATGCGTTGTGATGTTATTGCCGAGGGCGTTGTCCAAGCGGCCAAGGATATCAATCTTGAAGTGCCTTTGGTGGTTCGCCTCGAAGGCACCAAGGTGGATGAAGGCAAAGCCATTATCAACAGCAGTGGACTGAATGTCATCGCCGCCGATGATTTGGATGATGCAGCTCAAAAAATTGTCAAAGCAGTGAAAGGCTAAGCACATGTCGATTCTCATTAACAAAGACACCAAAATCATTGTGCAAGGTCTGACCGGTAAAACCGGCACATTTCACACTGAACAGGCATTGGCCTATCATGGCACGCAAATGCTCGCCGGAACCCACCCGAAAAAAGGTGGCCAGCAATGGACAAGTGCCGACGGGCAAAGCCTGCCGCTATTTGCCACTGTTGCCGAAGCCAAGGACGCCACTGGCGCCAACGCCTCGGTTATCTATGTTCCACCAGCGGGCGCTGCGGCCGCAATTGAAGAAGCAATTGATGCTGGCATTGATCTGATTACCTGTATCACCGAAGGTGTGCCGGTTCAGGATATGGTGCGGGTAAAAGAAAAGCTGGATAAGTCGAAATCACGCCTGATTGGGCCAAACTGCCCGGGCCTGATGACACCTGACGAATGCAAAATCGGCATCATGCCGCCAAGCATTTTCCGCAAAGGATCGGTTGGCGTGTTGTCACGTTCTGGCACTTTGACCTATGAGGCGGTCTATCAAACATCAATGGCGGGTCTTGGCCAGTCTTCGGCTGTCGGCATTGGCGGTGATCCAGTAAAAGGCACCGAATTTATTGATGTTTTGGAAATGTTCCTTGCTGATGATCAAACCGAATCGATCATTATGATTGGCGAAATTGGCGGATCAGCCGAAGAAGATGCGGCGCAATTCCTGATCGACGAAGCCAAAAAAGGCCGCTCGAAGCCGATGGTTGGCTTTATCGCTGGCCGCACCTCACCTCCTGGCCGCACCATGGG
>JAFMNI010000057.1 GCA_017859295.1 Candidatus Puniceispirillum sp.
AGGTAAATCTCAAAACCGCCCTGTTTGCTGTAACCTGATCGCGCAATCAACTGGCTTGTGCCAAGAAGGTCAAACATGGCAAACCCAAAATAGGGCAATTTTTGTATCTGATCACCGACCAGACTAGCCATTAACTGGCCCGCCTTTGGCCCTTGAATGGCAAGCGGTGCGACATCAGCTTCATTGACAATCACATCAAGACCCGCGCCCACGGCAAGCCCCTTTGCCCAAAGCAGAACATCCGAGTCGGCAATCGACAGCCAAAAGCGGTTGTCAGCCAGTTTCAGCAGCACCGGATCATTCACCATGCCAGCATGCTCGTCGATCAGCGGAACATAAAGCCCTTGCCCAACTCGCGCTTGGCGAAGGTCGCGCGGCGTCATTAACTGAACCAGACGCGTCGCATCAGGCCCTGAAATTTCCACCTGCCTTTGGCAGGCAACATCCCAAATTTGCACATCTTGGCGAAGATGCCAGTAATCCTCTTCAACCGAGGCTGCAAAGGCTTTTGGCAACAGCATATGATTAACCACACTAAACCCGCGAACGCCATGCTGTTCAACTTTGTCAGTATAAGGAGTGCGCCGGATACGCCGCGACATGTTAAGCCCTGATTCGCTCATCAGTTACGCCTCACTCATTGTTGTGATCATTAAGCTGACCACCAGCATGAATAGCTATTGGGTGCCATGATGATGGGAATATGATAGCTGCTGTCTGGATCAGGCGTGGTAAAGCGCACCACGATTTTGTCGAGAATCTGCGCTCCTGACCTTGGTAAATCCGCTACCTTGAAATACGCACCGCTGGCAATCACCATTTCATATGATCGCCCACTGACAGCATCAAAGCCATGCGAAAACCGTCCATGGGCATCACTTTCGGCGGTGAATAGTGTTTCGCGCTGGCCATCATCACCAATCGACATCAGGCTAACCGCAACTGCGCCAGCATGGGTTCCATCGACTGCGTTCAAAAAGTGAGAAGATAAAACCGCCATAATTTGCCCCCTGATCACGGTTATTCGATCGACGCCTTGTCGCGTTTTGATGTTGTTGCCAAAACAATCGGGCTGATAACGCCCTTTACTTTGACATTCACACACGCCGTTTTGCCGCTTACCATGGCACGTTGCACCGCCGGAATAATGTCTTCGCGCCTTGTAACTAATTCACCATGCCCGCCAAGCCCCTCGAACATCGTGTGAAACGGAATATCACGGAAATCGGTGGCATAATGCGTGCCGCTGGCAAATAGCCTTTCCTGTTGCTGCGAAATACAGTCAAGCCCGCCATTATTATCAATAACGACAACGATGGGACGATTTTCTTGGAAAGCAGCCTCAATCGACAAGCCTCCTGACAGAAAGGCACCATCGCCGCTGATCAGCACAACATTGCGGCTTGGATCAACATTTTTTGCCGATACTGCAAACGATACGCCAACCCCCAAAAGGCTAAAGGTGCCCGGGTGCAAAATTCCACCAAGTTTTTTGCCCTGAAACCCGGCAATATTCACCGCAATTTCTGACCAGAAATGCGTGTTGCCACCATCGATCACCAGCCAATCGCCGTCACCCATTGCGCCCTGCACATCAAGGGCTAATTGCAAGGGGTGAATGCGACCCTCAAATGCTGGCTGTGCTGTTTCACTATCAAGATCGGCAAGCATCTTATCAACCCATGCCGCGCGCCATTTTTGGTTTAAATCATACCAATCGCGGGGCAGACGGAAATCGGGATTCTGCCGATGCGTAACCAAGGTTTCCAGAAACGCCGCCGGATCACATAACAAAGCAAAATCAGCCGCGCGGTTAAACTCTATTTCTTCGTGCGATCCATTGACACATACTAGTTCAGCACTTGACGGAAATAATGGCGGATTGCCAAAATTCATCTGATTATCAAGTCGGCCACCAATCATCAGCACCAGATCAGCGTCACGAAATGCATCGGCGGAAGGATGATATTGATGAATATCGGCCAGCCCCATATAGGCTTCGCATTCTTCGCCAAGTAATTTTTGATGATAGGGGATGTTAAACACCGGAATGCCAAGCAGACGACCAGCTTCCTCAAGCTTTGCCTCGGCTTTGGCCCACCAAACACCATGTCCGCCAATCAGAACCGGCCGTTTGGCAGCATTGAGCTTTTGCAGCAGATGCTCAAGGCGAGCTGGTTCTGGCCATGCACGCGCTGGCTGTTGCATGCTCAGATCAAATGGCCGCTCTTCACGGCCAGCATCTTCGGCAAAATGGGAAAACATAATATCAACAGGAAGGCTTAGGTGAACCGCCCCGGGATAGCCGTTGGTGGCAATCTTGACGGCGCGGTCAACAAATTCGTTGATGCGCTCGCCATCGGTTATGGTGGCGCTATATTTTGTCAGCGGCGCGGCGATCGCAACATCGTCAATTTCTTTGAATCCGCCCGCACCTTGACGTTTCAACGTGCTGGATCCAGTGACAAAAATCACTGGTGAACGTTCGCCCCAAGCCTCCATCATTGCTGGTACGGCATTCGCAAATCCCTCTGGCCCGACAAGACAAACTGCGGGTTTGCGCGTGATCCGCGTATGGCCATCGGCAAAATGTCCAGCCACCTGTTCATGCGGGCAGTTGATCACCTTCATCTGGCATTCCATAAACCCTTCAAGTGCAGGATTGCAAAACCCGCCTGACAGGGTGAACACATGTTCAACGCCCTTTTCCTGCAAGGCACGCGCAAGTAGCGCTCCGCCCCGTATCTTTTTGGGTGGCGTCATTCGGCAGCCCTTTCCAGCATCGTTCGCAACATTAATGTTTCATAATTTCCGGCTAAATTCGCAGCGCCCAGTTCGGCAATATTTCGGCACCCAAGCAAACCCATCACCGCGCTTGCTTCGGCCTCGATCAAATCCAGAATTTGCCCAAGACCAGCCGTACCGCCTGCTCCAAGACCATACATCACACTGCGACCCAGCATGACGAAATTTGCCCCAGCAGCCAGCGCCTTAATGACATGTTCGCCATTGCGGATACCGCCATCAAAAATCAATGGAAACCCGCCACCAACCGCATTACGGATTTCGACAAGCGAGTCAATTGCCACCGGCGCGGCATTAAGCTGGCGGCCGCCATGGTTTGACACATAGATGGCATCAGCTCCGATTGTCTTTATGCGTAACGCATCCTCAACCGATTGTACTCCTTTGACCACCAGCTTGCCTGGCCAGCGGTCACGCAAAGCGGCAAGAAAATTCCAGTCGGCACCGGCGCGGCTGGCATTCCGCACAAAGGTTGTTTTTTGGCTTGATGTTGCATAGTTCATAGGTTGCGGCATTTGATGCCGGATCGCGTGAAGCGCGGTTTCAAGCGACCATCGGGGATGGCTGACAAAATCCCATATCTGAGATGCGCCCCAGCCCATTGGAAAAGAAAACCCGTTGCGTTTGTCGCGTGTCCGCACTGAAGGGATTGGCACATCAACGGTCAGGATCAGTGTTTTATAATTGGCGGCAATGGCGCGGTCGATCAATTCATCAACAAACCCGTTTGATTGATCGGCATAAAGCTGGAACCAGGCGTGACCCTCGGCCAGCTTGATTACCTGTTCAAGCGCCATTGATGATGCTGTTGACACACATAAAGGAATGCGCCGCTTTGCCGCTTCGCGCGCTAAGCTGAAATCAGCCCTTGGCCATGCCAGCGCGCACATACCCATTGGTGCGATCCCGAACGGAAACCCTGTTTCTTGCCCAAGAATAGACGTCGACATTGCGCGTTCGGAAACATCAATCAGAACGCGGGGCATCAATCTGATATGATCAATCATCGCCGAATTGAGATCACGCAATGATTCATCGCCCGATGCGCCATCGATAAAATCAAACATCATGCGTGGCAGACGCCGTTTTGCGACTTGCCGTGCCTCAGCTACAGAAAATAGTTTTTTGCTCAATTCGTACCCCAGTCGATGCTATGCATAAACGCTATCAGTCGGCTTAATCATTAGGCAAATATAATTATTGGATGAATTGATAGAAAAAAGGTATGATTAATTAAAAAGGGGATAACATGAATTTTCGCCAACTCAAGGCCTTTAACGCTGTAATGCAAACTGGTTCGATTACTGGTGCAGCAAAGCAAATGCTGGTCTCGCAACCAAGTGTCACGCGGCTCATTCACGACCTTGAGTTAAATCTTGGTTTTGCCCTTTTTGTTCGTCAGGGGCGTGGCATTATTGCAACTGTCGAGGCACGACGCTTTCATTTGGCGGTTGAAAGCACGTTTCTCAATATTGAGCGGCTCGATGATCTGGCAGCCTCAATTCGCAAAAAGGCGGTTGGCAAGATTTCCATTGGTGTTATTCCAACATTTTCGACATCGCTTTTGCCGCAGGTTCTTGGCCAGATGCGGCGGCAGGATGACACGACCCATTCGATCATATACACGCACAATACACCGGCCATTGTCGACGCGATCCGGCTGCAGCAATTTGACCTTGGCATTGTCTCGCGTTCGCCGCCTTATGTTGGCGTGGATATTCTTTACCAGACCATGGTGAATTATGTCGCTTTAATCCCTGAGGATCATATTCTAGCAAACTCACCAGACCCGATCGATTTAAGGGATGTTGCCGGACAGTTGGAATTTGTGACATTTGGCAGTGTCTATCCACTTGAAATGCAAGGCATGGATGCCAGCCTTGCCGAAAAATTCCAGAGCAATGCGCGCTATAGTGTCGCCAATGTTCTGGCTGGTGCTGCGCTGGTTCGTGAGGCGGGTGTTCCGGCTATTGTTGATCCATTTTCGGCGCGCATGTCGGTTGCTTCGGGCGGCGTTATGATCCGGCCGATTGTGCAGAATATGCAATATCACATTGCGATCATCACGCGCGGCATTGACATGATGACTAAGGAAACCAGACAATTGGCAGACATCATAATCACAGCTTTCAAAAATGACCCGATTATCAAATCTGCACCTTAGGTTTGATCTCTTGGCGGCAGCAAAATAGGAAGTGTCTTGCGTAATATCATTTCACTTTCGGCATCAATATAGGTCGGGTGATGATCGTCAAGAATCATCTTGACCCGATCATGTGCATGATCGCGAATATCAGGGCTGCCTGCTTCTTCCCATGCCTCTATGCCCAAACGATCAACAGTTTTTGGATATAGAAAATCTGAATGCATCCGCGCATAGGTTTCTGGCTCGCCAAGAAAATGACCAACGCCGCACGCCACCCGATCAATCGATTCCAGCGCAATTGTTTCGGGCGATACGGTAACAGTGCTGCTGGCGCGCAGAATGCTTCCCAGCATGTCATTATCAATAACCAGTGCTGCAAGCGACAGCCCCATCAGGCCAGCCTGTGCACCGCAGGCCTGCGTGATGATATTGGCGCCCGCGTGAACCGTCTGTGCGACATTCAAGCATTTTTCATAACCGCTTTGCGCGTCAGGGCTTTTACTATCGGTCGCCCCCGCAATTGTTGATGAGGGAAGCTGATAAAAGCGTGCCATCTGAATGGCGGCTGCGGTCAGCAAGGCTTGTTCTCCACTGCCACCAGCCATGCCGCCGGTTCGCAAATCGGTAATCATCGGACGTGGGCCAAAAACCGCGTGTGCCGCCGGATTAACCAACCAGGCAATCACCATTCCTGCTAGAGTTTCGGCAATTGTTTGCGTTACACAGCCGGCAATTGTGACTGGGCTTGAGGCACCTAGCTGGCCAAAACAATTGACCATCACCGGAATGCCGCAGCGTACCGCTTCGACCATCACATCAAGCGCAATCGGATCAAACCGCAATGGTGGCACAACATGGTTAACATTCAGCGACAGGAACGGCTTGTCACGAAACGCCGTTTTAGATCCGGCAATTTGATAGCAGATGGTTGCAATATCCCGTACCGATTCTGGTGACGAGGCGCTGGTAAAAACATGCTTCGCCGTGCCAGCAATACAGGCAAAGGCAGTATTCACATCAAGATGACGTGCATCTGGCATGTCCCGGGCAACAACCGGACGGCTGAAGAAATGAACATGATCAAGCCGGTCAACAAGCCGTGCTGCATCATAAAGATCAACGAGATTGGATTCGCGATATTTGCCAAGCCCCGCATCAAAGATCAATGGTGATGCCCCACCGGTGCCAACATAAACCGCCCCAGACGAAAGTGTCATGTCATGATCACCGGCGCGCCCATAGAGCGTGATATCGCGCCGCAAACCAGCAAGCGCAGCCGTCACCAAATCTGGAGGAAATAATAATCGTCCACGCGAATCAATCTGGCCGCCAGCGGCCACAACAAGATCAACAACAATTGACGAAGCTTCGCCAAGGCCGGTATTTGCAAGCACTGTCAAGGCCGCCTCATGAATCGCGACCATATCATTGTCATGCAAGGGGCCATTGCCTCGACCGAAACCAATAATGCGTTTTTCATCGAGGCTTTCGATAGAGTTATCAGCAGCGTTTTTATCCCGCCTGATGCGCCCTGTTCTTGATCGACCCGACCCTTCACCCCGTCTCATATGCCTGCATCCCCATTTGTTGATCCCATTCCAAGCCTGTGACCGCGCATAAGCGGCTGATGGGTGTTTATGTCACCATCTGGTACCAGCAGATAAGCCGATCCGCTGCTGCGGGCGCGCACAATCTCGGCAACAACACCGTTTATAATATGCACGCCAATACCATCATCAATGGCGATTCCTGATTGTAGTTGCCGACTGGCAATCGCCATTTCAAAGGCCTGTTTTCGGGCTGGCTCGCTGCTGAAATGCGGGCAGGCACTTCCCGCAATAAGGCCAAGCCCCTTATGCTGTTCAAACTGGGGTTCAAAACAATCATCTTTGGTTTTCAGCAGCAAATCGGAAAACCAGCAAATACCTCCGGCGCTAACGCCTGATGCGACAAGTCCCTTTTGCACCGCCGCTACCAATAAATCGGCGATACCTGCGTTGCGCCAATGTGACAGCATTGCTGTTGTTGTTCCCCCGCCAACATATAGAATATCGAGATCCTGCAAAAAATCCTGCGCCATCGCCGCATCTGCCGTTATTGGCAAATGCGTTGTTCGCGCACAGCCCGCAAACCGCGCGTAAAAAGCCGCGAGCCGATCCGCCCGATCATTATTGGCGTGTCCGATATAGCCGATTTTCAATTTGGCAACGGGCCCAACCAGTGCAAGCAGGCGATCTTCAAGCAGTGCATCACGACCATCACCATCTTGCGAATGGGTAAAACCTCCGCCGCCAACAACAAATACCTGAATCAGCCCACTCATATCACTTTCCAAAATCTGGCCATGATTTCCGTTATCCGGCAGCTTTGGCGTCGCGTTGCGCCTTTCGCTTTGGTTGCCGTTTCGTCTTGCAAACAACATCAGTCTGAGCAGTTTTTTCTGAATAGGCAATGCGAATTAAAAAATATAACCTATACGGTATGCAAATGTATTTATTTGCAAATTATATTTGTTATCAATTCTTGTTAAACCCATAATTAGGTCCTAAAAACTGGGTAAAACAAGAGTCTGTTGGCCGACTGATTTTCTGAATATTCAAATGCAAATCACTGATCTATTTGGATTATAAAGGGGCTGCATCAAGAGGAGGAATAAATGAGAAGGCTTCTTTTGGCCATCCTGCGTGGCGCCACCAAACCGGTTGCATTGGGCATTGCCCTTACAATATCACTCACTTCATTTCAGGCCGTTGCTGACCCAATTGTCGCGCGCATGTCTGGTCATTGGAGTCCAACACATCAAAGCTCGATCCATTCACAGATGTTTGCCGATGAGGTAACAAAAAGGTCCGGTGGGCGGCTAAAGATTGATTACTACCCCTCTAAACAGCTTTTCGGCATTAGAGAGGTTCTTGGCGCCATCACCTCCGGCGCTGTTGAGCTTGGCGGCGTTGTCGGCGTTGTGAGCTTTCCACCGATTAACAAGAATTTTAATGTTGCCTCCTACCCTGGTCTGTTTGCTTCCTATGAACAACAGCGTGGATTTTTCCTGAATTCGGAAAAGGGCCAGGAAATCTGGGGGGATATCACCAGGAAGAGCAAATCGCAGCTGATCATGTATAACCCTGTTGGTCCGGTGATGACCTTCAGTAGCGCCCGTGAATTGACCGGCATTGACGCGATGAAGGGGCTGAAAGCCCGCCGCCTTTTGAAAAGCGAGCTTCCGATGTGGAAGGCCCTTGGCGCCAATGCTGTTTCACTGCCAACTGGTGAGGTCTACACGTCGCTTCAGACTGGCATGATTGACACGATCAATAGCCCCCCAGGATCAATTGAAGCTTACAGCTGGTGGGAATATCTGACCTATGGTCAAAAGCCCTATCAGTATTTTGCTGATGCCTACATCATGGCCAACCGCGATTGGATGGACAGCCTGCCTGATGATTTGCGGGAGCTCGTTTTGACTGTCGGCGCTGAAGTTGGCCAAATTGCAACTGATAACATTCTGGGCGCGGGTGAGGATACCTTGAAGAAATTTATTGAGCGTGGCGGCGTTGTGACCGAACTCAGCGGTGCCGAGAAAGTAAAGTTTAATAAATTGATGCAGGATGAAGTGATGCCAGCTATGGCAGACATGTTCGATGAGGATACGCTGGTCAAAGCCCAACAATATGCTGCCAACTAGTTTGCATCTCGCATTTAAAACAATGAGTCAGGCGCTGTGTTGAAATCCGCACTTGCGTCTTTGTCCAAGCTGAATGAATGGCTTGAGAAAGCAATTTATATGCTGGCGATTTTCATTGTCGCCAACATGGTGCTTGCGCTGTTCTTGAGCGCGCTAATCAGATATGCCTCTGGCACTGGCTATGATTGGTTCATCGAACTGCCACCAATCCTCACTAGCTGGCTTGTCTTCCCGCTTCTGGGGCCGATGTTGAAATCCGGCTCCCATATCAAGGTGGATATCCTTAATAACCTTCTGGCCCCACAGCAGTTATCGGTCCTCAGATTGATTATCGCGGTGATTGCCCTGCTGTCATCAATCGTCTTTCTTGTTGCTGGAGTTGAGGCCACCAGCCTCTATTTCATGCTGGGGCAGGTCATGGAGCTGGAAATCGAAATCCCGATCTGGTGGGTGTATCTCGCCTTTCCTTGCGGCTTTGGGATAATGATCTTATTCGCGCTGGAGCTGATCCTGGCTGAACTGGTGGTGCTGGGTGCCTCTATGCCCATTGATCCGGCCAAGCCTAACCCAACTAAAGGCCCGGAGAAGACTTAACCCATGTATGCGCTTGCAATATTCTCCTCGCTCCTTTTGTTGCTCATGTCGGTGCCGATCTTTTTGGTATTTGGTATCGGCAGCTCAGCCGCGGCCATTCTCGGTCTTGGCCTGCCCTGGTCAACTTTGATTCAGGTCTCCTTTGGCGCGATGACAAAGCACATTCTGGTTGCCGTACCTTTGTTCATTTTTGCTGGGATGGTGATGCTCCGCGGCGGTGCCGCCAAACGCCTGGTGGATTTTGCCACGGCGCTTGTTGGCCATTGGCCGGGCGGTCTTGGCATTGCCATGGTTATCGCCATGGGGTTTTTTGCCGCTTTCTGTGGCTCCATTCTGGCCGCCATCACGGCTGTTGGCACGATCATGATGCCAAAGATGCTCGAGCAGGGGTACCCCAGACCTTTTGTTATTGTTCTTGCGGCCTCGGCCGCGCTTCTCGAAGCTCTGATCCCTCCCTCAAATGCTGCAATATTGTTTAGCGCTCTCACCAATGTTCCGGTCTCGCAGACTTTTGCTGCCGGAGTGATCCCGGGACTGATCCTTCTTGCGTTTATGGTCATTGTTGTCCTGATCAAATGCCGCAACATCCGCAACCCGGAACGAGCTTCTGCGGCGGAACGCTGGCGTAGCTTTCTAGGCGCGCTGCCCGGACTATTCACCCCGATCATCATTCTTGGCGGCATTTATGCTGGCCTGCTGACCCCATCGGAGTCAGCAGCAGTTGCCGGTGTTTGGGCGATTGTGATGGGATTTTTTATCTACCGAGAACTTACCTTCACATCGCTGTGCCTTGCGCTAAAAGAAACGGCGACGATCACAGCGATCATTTTCGCCATCATTGCGACCGCCACCTTTCTCAGCGTGGTCCTGACTTACAGCCAGATCCCGCAACAGATCGTCAGTTATTTCACCGATATGGGCGCGACGTTTGCGCTGTTCTGGGTGGCGCTTGCGATCATTTGCCTGCTGCTTGGAACCTTTGTCGAGATCGTTCCAGTTTTCTATCTCACCGTGCCGATCTTTGCCGCGATCACTCTGTCATTCAACCAGAGCCTGCTCCATCTATATGTGGTGTTCGTTGCCTTTGCCGGAATCGGTATGATTACCCCGCCGGTCTGTGTTGGTATTTATACAAGCGCCAGCGTTATTCAGGAAAACCCGGCCAAGGCATTCCGCGAGGTACCACTTTTTGTTGCCGTTGGCATTCTTTATGGGATTTTGATGATCCTGATTCCTGAAGCCTCCACCTGGCTCCCGTCTTTGCTAACCCGATAAAGATCCGATAAGTCTCTCTGCCCCAATAGATAGCGAGATAGAGTGTAACCTTGAAGCGTTAGTTCATCGTTAGAACTTTGGATGGCTTCATCATTATCGCAACAACGGACAACAGCCACCCCGTGAGCTACTCTTT
>JAFMNI010000058.1 GCA_017859295.1 Candidatus Puniceispirillum sp.
CGGCAATATCCTTGCCAAGCGCCATTGGCAGGCTTGAACGATCACTGGCCCAGCTGTCATGGTCAAGAATGTCACGAAGCATCACGACCTGCCGGTCTTCGTTTGGCAATTCGATACCAATCACATTCTGGCCAGGCACCACGGCAACCCGAACCGAAATGGCGCTCATTGAACGGGCAATATCATCGGCAAGCGAAATCACGCGTTGCGATTTAGTGCCGGGTGCAGGGTTCAAATCATAGCGGGTGACAACTGGCCCATAGCGCACATCGGCAATCGTGCCATTGACACTGAAATCCGATAGGACATTTTCGAGCTGGCGTGCATGATCTTCAAGAATCGATTTTGACGGGCCTGATTGGGTTTTTGCTGGTGGATTCAACAGGCGGGCAGGCGGCAATTGGAACCCCGAACCATTGCCAAAATCAAACATTTCCTGTTTGGCATTCTTTTTGGTGGCGCGCGGTGACCGCGCTTTGCCAGCCGCCGCCTGATTGGCATTTTGGTCAGCAACATGACCAGCCGCATCGGCAACAAGCACCGGTTCTTGGCGTTGTCTTGATGGTTTTGGTTTGCGCGGCGGTTTTGCCGCCACCCGCTGTTGCACATTATTGACCGAACCCGCAACCTTTTGGCCAAGACCGGCAACGCCTTTCACCAAAAGTCCAATTTTACCGGCTCTATCAGATCGTTTTAACCATTGCCGAGGCGAGATTGCCACCACCCAAAGCCATGATAGCATGCCGAAAAACAGCGCCGCGCCGCCAACATAATGGATCATATCTAGCCCCATAAAGGATGGTATCGGCTGCATGACCCGCATGATCATGCCAATGATCACCGCGCCTGCCGCCCCGCCATTATCACTGGCACCGCCACCATCAAGCGCAAAAAGACCACCAGCCAAAAAGCACAGGCTTAGCGGCAAAACAATGATCCGAAATCGCATCCATGGCACTGGCTGTTTCCGGAAATAGGACAAGCCCCAGAATAACGGCACCAAAGCCAGAAAAAATGACGCAAGCCCGATTGCCGCATAAAGCCCCGCCGAAATATTGGCGCCAACCGGCCCAAGCCAATTGGCCACAGGCGCCGATGAAATCTGATTCCAGGATGGGTCATTTTTGCCAGCGGTGATGAGCGCAATCAGCAACAAACCCGATATCACAAAAAGCCCAAGACCAAAAATTTCCATCAACCGATTTTGCAAAAACTGCATCATCGCAATGGAAAAAATGGGTTTCTTGTCTTCACTATCGGCCATGACTTTCCTTATAGGGTAAATCTGTGTGGCAATCTAGGCATTGCCATAAGCATTGTTCTCGGTCAAAGGCATTATCATTGCTGGCTTTTATAAATTTTCGCCACCCGTGAAAGTGCCTCATTGGTGCGTTCGGCATTATGAACAAGCGCCAATCTGACATAGCCAGCACCTGGATTACCATCTTCGGTCTCCAGACCCATAAAAGATCCGGGAACAGCCTTTACCGCCTGTTCGGCCATCAGCCTTTTGACAAATTCAATATCATCATCAACCTTAAGCCACAGGAAGAAGCCACCTTGTGGTGGGGCAATGCCAAGATGTTTTTCAACAAGGGCGAAATTGGCATCATAATAGGCACGGATTGCCGCAACATGCGCCTCGTCATCATAAAGATCGGCAGCAACCGCCAAAAGCGGTGTTGGCACCAATGATCCGCCATTGCCGACAAGTTTCAAATATTGCGCCACAACCTGCCGGTCACCAACCATGAATCCGGCGCGAAGACCAGCTGCACCCGACCGTTTTGACAGCGAATTCAACACTACTAAATTGGCCAGAGGATCTGCATCGCCAGCAATGCCATCTTGGTCGGCAACCAAGGCGGCGGCCTGCATCAGACCCGTTGGCGGACTGCCCCGCCAAATATCGGCATAGCATTCATCCATCACCAGCAGAAAATCATGTTTGCGGGCAAGCCGGATTACATCGACCAGATAATCCATATCCATAACGCTGCCTTGCGGATTTGTCGGGCTGCACAGATAGAGAATGCTGGCGCGGTCAAGATCGGCAGATGCAACCGCATGAAGATCGGGAAGAAAATTCTGATTGGCACCGCTGTTCAGCCAGATCGTCTCGCCGCCACTGGCAAGCGCACCGGCGCGCCATGCATGGTAAAAAGGGTTGGTCACTAGCGCGGCGGCATTGGGCTTGCTTGCTGTTACCAGATGGCCAAGCAAATGAAGTGGCTCGCGCGTTCCGGGAACCGGAATGATTTGGCTTGCATCGGCAAGCCCTGCCGCTTCGGGCCAACGCCGCGCGATATAACCTTCAATCGCTGCGGTAAAACGCGGGCTTCCCGTTGCCTTTGGATAGAATTGCCATTGGTCATTATGACGCGACACGCTGTCGATCAACAGGGCGGCTGGCGGCTGTTGTGGCTCACCAATCGACATATCAAGAACGTGCAGATTTGCCGGCGGCGTTACTGACTCAAGAAGCCCGCGAAGCTGGGCAAACATATTGCCGTCAAAAATGGCATGCGCTGGATTAAGTTTCATGGATTTTTTCACCATATCAAATGAAAGGCTTGGTCAAAAGAACGGCTTGGCCCGCCAATTGGTTATTTCGCCCTCATTGGTAGCGCATGGCTTGCGCTGGGGCAATGGCTGCGATGATGTTACTCACTAGCAAAATAGACCAATTTCAGTAAACTGCTTTCAACCAGATTGATTGTGATGGGTGATCTGGTGCCAGCGCACCATCTTGCCTTGAAAAGGATCACGCCCCCATGCCGCAAAAGCCAGCCATTTTTCTTGATCGCGACAATACGCTGATCCGTGATGATGGCTATATTTTCGAGATTGAAAAATTTGCCTGGATCACTGGTGCGGTGGCGGCATTAAGGCGGTTTCATCAGGCCAGATTGCCGGTATTTATCGTAACCAATCAAGGCGGCATTGGACGCGGCATCTTTACCGAAAGCGATATGCATAACTTCAATCATCATCTGATTGATGCTGCCGAAAAGGCCGGTGGTGCCATTACAGATATTGCCTTTTGTCCCCATCATCCGCTTTCGCCTGATCCAGCAATGGCGGAGGCATGTCGTTGCCGCAAACCCGAACCGGGATTGCTGTTTGATCTTGCACAAAAATGGCAAATTGACCTTGGTGCCTCAGTAATGATTGGCGATCGTGATAGCGATGTTGAGGCTGGAAAGCGGGCTGGCATGGCCACCTATCTTTTTGATCGGGGTGATCTGGATCAGCTTGCCAAACAAGTGATGGATCGCCATTTTACGGCAAAGGTGGATTGAAACAAATGACCGATCAGACACATTATGAAGTGATTATTGTTGGCGGTGGGCTGACCGGGGTGATGATGGCATTAGCGCTGACTTATGGCGGCTATGGATCGGCTGCGGCACCGGCAATTGCGCTTGTTGACCGCGCCCCAGCACAGCCCCATTCAGTCAATACCAAAACAGCCCACACCGAATCACCAAATTCCACATCAAGCACCCGCAAAACCGCAAGCGGTGATCATCGCACCACCACCATTCACGCCGCTGGCAAAACCATGCTTGAGACGCTTGGCGTCTGGCCGCTTATCAGCGATATGGCAACGCCAATCACCCGCATCAAAATTGCTAATGGCGCACCGCGCCAAGGCGGGCTTGCGCGGCGTCAACGCCCCGAATTCAGCCTTGATTGGCATGATGCTAACCAGCCAATGGCCTATGTTGTGGCCAATGACCGGCTTCTTGATGCCCTCTATATGGTGATGGCAACGCGGCCAATTGCCCATATCACCGATGCCGAGGTGACAAGCTTTGACGGGGCAGGCGATCTTGCCAGATTGCAATTTGCCAACCGGCCCGATTTAACCTGCCAGCTGGTTGTTGCTTGTGATGGCGCGAAAAGCAAATTGCGTGATTTTGCCGGTATCCGCAGCTTGGCCGAACCGCATCGGCAAACCGCCATTGTTGCCAATCTGACGCTCGAACGCGATCACGCCAATATTGCCTATCAGCGGTTTTTGCCAAGCGGGCCATTGGCGTTGATGCCGCATGGCCCGTTTCGGGCTTCGCTTGTCTGGACCTTGCCAAAGGCCGAGGCCGATCATTTTATGGCGCTTGATGAAGCCGATTTTGCCAATGCACTATTGGACGCTTTTGGTGAAACACTTGGCGGTTTGCAGCTTGACGGGCCACGTCTTGGCTGGCCGTTAAAGCCAACAATTAGCCGCAAAATGACCGGCCCGCATCTGGTTCTGGCAGGCGATGCTAGCCATGCGATTCACCCGCTTGCCGGTCAGGGATATAATCTGGCGCTTGGTGATGCGGCGGTTCTTGCCGATTGTCTTGCCCGCGCCAGCGCACGCGGGCTTGGCGCCGGTCACCGGTCGGTTGAAACTGATTATCTTGCCGGACGTAAATTCGAAGTCACCGCCATGACAGCCATGACAAGCGGGCTGAACCAGCTTATGTCATTTCAGCCAGCCATTGCCAAAGTCACCGGCGCAGGTATGGGGCTGGTCAATGCCAGTCCGGTAAAATCATTTTTTCAGAAAAGCGCGATGGGTGGTCATCTGGCACGCGCCAATCTTCTTGAAGGGCGTTTACCTACATAATGGGGCCTACATAATGGTACACAAATTATAGAGCCTAGTTGCGGCGCGCACCATTACTGGCAAGACGCGCCAGATAATCAGCCATCAACTGATCCTGGCGAAGTGCGTAATCATAAAGCAGACCCCAGCTAAACAGGCCGGTATTATGCCCGTCGCTAAAGCCAAGCCGGATTGCATAATTGCCAACCGGTTCAATGCTGCTAATCAGGATATCTTGTTTTCCCGCTGGCGTGGTTTTCTGACCAGCGCCATGACCCTGCACCTCGGCGGATGGCGATTCAACGCGCAATAATTCGGCTGATAGTGAGAATTGCGCACCATCATCAAAACGGATTTCCAGCCGATCCTTGGCTTTTGAAAGCCGGATTTCTTCAGGCCAGACATCTTGTGATGGTGTTTGCGGCGGTGAGGTGGTCATGGGGTGCAATATCCTAGCATTTAAACTTTATCGCCAAACTTGGCATTCAATCTTTGTATTAAAACTTGGTGGTCATGGCAGTTTTGACGGTCATGGGCGGCAAAAGCCTATTCATCTGCGCCAAGATCACGCGCTTCATCGCCAAGCATGATTGGCACACCAGCGCGAACCGGATAGGCCTTGCGCGCCTGATGGCTGATCAATTCATGATTTACGCGATCATAGGTCAAGGGACCACGCGTCAAGGGGCAAACCAGCACTTCAAGAAGCCGCGGGTCAATTTCATAATCTGCCGCAGGGTCAGTGTCGTGCATCATTGCCTCCGGTTTCGTCATGCAATGCCATTTCCATCATGGCAATTAATAGATCAGCGCGTTTTGCCATTGAATCGGCTTCTAAAAGCGCCTGTTTTTCGGCAACTTCAAACGGACAGATCATCGATAACGTAGCCAATAGCTGATGGTTATCCGAGTTTTCAATTTGCGTCCAGTCGGTCTCGAATCCCTTCATATCGAAATAGCGTTTCATCACTTTGATTAGCGGATCACGGTCAAGCGCGCTAACATCGATGCGAAGATCATTTGCAAAAGGCTGCCAATCAACATCAGCCACCAGAAACCCATTCGGGTCAAGCTCTTGGCGAAGACGATGAAACCGGCACACGCCGTTAAGCGCAATGACAAAACGGCCATCATCACTTTCTTGGAAAAATGACAAACGTCCAGCACAGCCAGTTTCAAACAAACCCGCCGCGTCAGCTCCGTCATCATTGGCCCCATCATCATTGGCTATGTTATCATTAGCGATGTCACCACCAGCATGGTGATCAAGTGGCTGTACCATGCCAATCAGCCGTGTTGGCGTTGCCAGCGCATGCCTTACCATTGCCAGATAGCGCGGTTCAAAAATATTCAATGGCAATTGCCCACCCGGAAGCAAAAGCGCGCTTGGCAGCGGAAAAATCGGAATCCGCATCGGAAGCTGGTCAAATTCCGGATCAAAAATACCACCTGCCATAATCACTCCTTAAAAATCAGACTCAAGCCATTCCGCATTTGCATTATGACTGCATTTAACCCTATGCCACGATAAGGCTGTTTATTCTGGCCACACTATCTTTGCCCATTGTAGGCATAATCCAGCTAGGCGAAAAGTAACGTCGATAGCTTGCGCCGCGCCGCCATCACATCGCGGTTTGCCGGACCAAGCGTCTTGAAAAATTCCAATAGCTGCATACGGGCTGCCGCGTCATTCCAAGCGCGGTCAATGCGGATGGATTCAAGAAGCTGTTCCATTGATTCGGCTTGTTCGCCAGTGGCAAATAACGCCAATGCCAGTTCTTGGCGCGCGGCAAGATCATTCGGATCAGCATCAACCGCCGCACGCGCTTGCGCCAAACCGCCAGCCGCACCTGCCGCTTTTTCGGCTAATTCAAGCGAGTCAATGGCAATCACCATGGCTGGTTTATCGCGAAACTCATCATCAAGCTGATCAACAATTTCGCGCGCGCCATCAATATCTTTCATCCCAACCATACAACGGATCATGCCTGCAAGACCATCGGGCGATTCAGGATCGGCCGCCATGATTTCATGATATTGCGCCATCGCATTGTCATAATCTTGTGTTTCAAGAAGGCTGTTTGCCGCCTCGACCATTGCCGCGATATCTGGACCACTGCCGCCAGCCGCCACCAGCTTGTCAATAAATTGCTTGAGCGTTGATTCGGGCTGCGCACCGGCAAAACCGTCAACCGGCTGTCCATTGAAAAAACCATAAACCGTTGGCACTGATTGCACCCGCATCTGTTGGGCAATTTGCTGATTCTCATCAATATTGATTCGCACCATCTTGACCTTGCCCTTGGCGGCGGCAACGACCTTTTCCAAAAGCGGACCAAGCTGTTTACACGGCCCACACCATGGCGCCCAAAATTGCACGACAATTGGCATTTTTGCCGAACCATCAATGACCTCGGCCATGAAATTATCCATATTCACATCGATTGGTGTGGTATCGGCAGCGGCCGCAATAAGCTGTTCCATTTTGTCCTAAACCTTCTTTAAAAAACGATGCTCCGATTATGATCCACCGCCAAGACGGTGCGTTTTTAACCGGCGATCACGCCCTTTTTCGACTCTACGTATAGATGTAATCATCAGGCGTTGCAAAACAAGGGGCGCGCCATGACTGACCCCAAAGCCATTTAAAAATCAAGCCAGCGCGGCTGATGGCCTGTATGCGCCAAAAATTGCTGCAAGTCTGATCCGGTGATGCCAATCGTCATGTCATTGACAAGCGGATGGGCGTAAATGCGATCATCGGTCTGAAGCGTCGAATCAAGAAACAGCGAAACTTTATGATCAGGATCATTAATCACTGTCAGCGGGCTGACCGCGCCCGGACGCACACCCAACATTTCAAATAGCCGGTCAGCACTGCCAAATGACAGCCGGTCACAACCAATTTTCTGATCAAGATTTTTTAAATCAATCACCCGATCTTCTTGGACGACAATCAAGAAATTGCGCTTTTTCCGGTCGCGAAGATACAGATTTTTAATGTGAATCCCGGGCATATCGCCGCGATGCGCTTTGGCATCTTCAACTGTTCGCAAAGGCGGATGATGATGCGTGACATAATCAATTGCCAGCGCGTCAAGAACCGCCAAAAGTGATTCCGGCGTCGTTGGCAAGCTGTCTTTGAATTGTGATGATGCGTCCATAATGCGGCCCTGATAAGGTGATTAATCCGTCGCCATAATGACGATGACCATAGGCTGGCCTGATCTCTTTCTAGCCGGATGAACACACCTCTGCAAGACGATCGTTTTGCCACGCCGCAAGCTGGTGATAAATCTGGCTGAATTCTGTGAAAAATGTAACGAAATGCAACGATTGACGCCGATCGTCGCTCATATTAAGACACGGGATCATAGCGACTGATATGGTTGCGTTACAAAATGAAATTCAGGCGATGATGAATATTGGTCTAATCGGATGTGGCATGTGGGGCCGGAACTTGGCGCGCAATCTTGCCCAGCTTGAGGTGTTGGCCGCAGTTGCCGATCGCCATGCCGAAAACGCTGCCGAATTCGGATCAGCCTTTGCCGCCAAACCGGTTGATGTTGACACGCTGATTCATGATGAATCAATTGACGGCATTGTCATTGCCACCGCCGCGCCAAGCCATGATGCGCTTGCCATTGCCGCCTTGGCCGCTGGCAAACATGTTTATGTGGAAAAGCCATTATCGTTGAGCTTGGCTGGGGCAAAAGCCATTCAAGACGCTGCGCAAGCGGCGAAAAAACAAGTGATGGTCGGGCATTTGATCCGCTATCATGCCGCCTTTATCGAATTGCAAAAACAGCTTGCCGCTGGTGCCATTGGCAGCCTTCGCCATGTTCAGGCAAACCGGTTGGCAATGGGGCGTATTCGCAATACCGAATCTGTATTGTTTGATTTATGCCCGCATGATCTGTCGCTTATCCTTGCGCTGATTGGCAGCCTTCCGACAAAAATCCATTGTGCCGGTGCAAGCCATATGACCCCGAATATTGTTGATTTTCTGACCAGTTTCATGGGTTTTGAAAATGGCGTTTCGGCTGGCATGCAAACAAGCTGGCTAAGCCCGTTCAAGGAACATCGTCTGACGGTCACCGGAACTGCCGGATCGCTGGTTTTTGATGATACCAAGCCCTGGCCGGAAAAATTGACCCTGTTTCAGGATCAAATGCGGTTGAATGGTGAACATTTCATCATTGATCGAGCAAGCCCGATTACGCTTCCGGTTCCCGAAGGCGAACCGTTAAAGGATGAAATGCGCACCTTTATCAAAACCTGCGAAACGGGCAAGTCAGCGCCAACTAATATTGCCGAAGCGATCATGGTTCAACAGGTTCTTGAAACCATGCAAAGCCACCTCATCGACACATCCGCCGCACCCTCGAATCACCAGCCAGTGAGCCCCAAATGAGCATCGCCTTTATTGATTTAAAAGCCCAACAAGCCCGTATTCGCGACAAGGTCGAAGCCGGATTCCAAACGGTGCTTGATCATGGTGCCTATATTATGGGGCCGGAAATTTCCGCATTGGAGGCGCGTCTTGGTGAATGGACAGGCGTTGCGCATAATATTTCCTGTTCGTCAGGAACCGATGCGTTATTGCTGGCGCTTATGGGGCTAGAGCTGCAACCCGGCCAAGGCGTTATCGTTCCCTCTTTTACCTTTGCCGCAAGCGCCGAGGTGATGCCGGTCATGGGCGCAATACCGATTTTTGCCGAAGTCGATAAAACCAGCTTTAACCTTGATCCAGAAAAATTGCCACAAGCGCTTGCCGCGGGCAAAGCCGCAGGCATCGATATTGTTGGCATTATCGGCGTCGGACTGTTTGGCCAGCCCGCCGATTATGCCGCGATTGGCAATTTCGCGCGTGAAAATGGCCTGTGGCTGATTGATGACGCCGCGCAAAGCTTTGGCGCGACATGGCATGGCAAGCCGGTTGGCCAGCTTGCCGATGTCACCTGCACAAGCTTTTTTCCGGCCAAACCGCTTGGTGCCTATGGTGATGGCGGCGCAATTTTTACCAATGATGATAAAATTGCCGAAATCATCCGTTCATGCCGTGTTCATGGCATGGGGCGCGATAAATATGAAAATATCCGCATTGGCATGACCGGCCGTCTTGATACCATGCAGGCGGTGGTGCTTGACGCCAAGCTTGATATTTTTGCCGATGAGCTTGTGCATCGTCAAAATGCTGCCGACCGCTATGCGGCCTTGCTTGAGGGTGTGGTTGGCACGCCATCGCTTGCAGCAGGCGTCACGTCAAGCTGGGCGCAATATGTGATTCAATTGCCACAAGGCAGCGACCGTGACACCATCTGCAAATCGCTTGCAAATTCCGGTGTGCCGACAGCGATTTATTATCCTGTGCCAATGCATCGTCAGCCACCCTATGCACATTACCCGGTTAGCGCTTGCAATCTGCCGGTGACAATGGATTTATGCGATCATGTGTTGGCCTTGCCAATGCATCCCTATCTTGAAACAGCCCAGCAAGCGCTTATTGCCAGCAGCCTGAAAGACGCGCTGGCTACGACCTAAAATTATCAATTTTGAGGGTCTGCCGCACCAGCAGATGGCATGCAAATGAAAAAACCGCTGCCAACACCACTCGATTGGGTAATTTGCCTCTTGCAAGGGTGCAAGGCTTGGATTATACCAGCTCTCAGCGGTTCGCGATATCCGCATCCCAACTGATTTTATGGATGCGACGCGGGTGTAGCTCAGTGGTAGAGCACAACCTTGCCAAGGTTGGGGTCGAGGGTTCGAATCCCTTCACCCGCTCCAATT
>JAFMNI010000059.1:0-2291 GCA_017859295.1 Candidatus Puniceispirillum sp.
TGCTACTTTTCTATAAAGCATAATGATGTTCAAGATTACGCAGCAAACACAGGCAGATAGTCAGGTCATCGAAGCATTGATGACCGAGGCGTTTGGGCCAAAACGGTATGACCGGTCGGTCTGGGCGTTGCGCCCGGGGGCGCCGGTGGCCGCATTATGTCTTGTTGGCTATGACGGTGATCAAGCCGTTGGGTCGTTGCGGTTCTGGGAAGTCATGCTGAATGATGAAATCATTTTGCTGCTTGGCCCGCTTGCGGTGCAACCTCATGTTCGCGGCAAAGGCTTTGGCCGACAATTGGTTCAAGAGGGAATGCGGCTTGCACGACTAGGGCGATGGCGGCTTGTTCTGGTGTCAGGCGAGCCTGATTATTATCCAAAATTTGGGTTTGTGCCGGCGGTTGGCTATGGTCTTGACTGGCCTGGCTTTGTCGAGCCGGAACGGCTGCAATTTTGCGAGTTGGTGCCAGGTGCGTTGGCAAGCTTGCCGTCAAGCGGGCTTGTTGTTCGGGGCATTACGCCACCGGCATAATATGCTATGTGAATGACGGCCGGTCTTGGTCGCAATTGATGGTAAGGGGTTTTCGGGTTCATGCGGGTTTTGCATCACTATCAATTATCAGCATCGTCACGTTTTATCCGGCTTGTGCTTGCCGAACGCGGCCTGATGGTTTTGCCAAAGCTGGAAATTCCGTGGCAGCGTAGCGAAGATTTCCTAACGCTTAATCCGGCGGGTGATGTGCCCGTTCTGGTCACTGAAGATGGGCTTGCCATTAGTGGCGGAATGGTGATCGCTGAATTTATCGAAGAAACCGAAGATTCAAGCCAACATAATTTACTATGGGGTGAAGCACCAGCGCGTGCCGAAATTCGCCGTCTTGTGCATTGGTTTGAATATAAATTCAGCCGCGAGGTTGGAACGCCGCTATTGTCTGAGCGTGTCATCAAACGGTTTTCGGGTGAAGGCACAACATCATCTGTGGTGATGCGGGCCGCGATGAGCAATCTGCAAATCCATCTTGATTATATTGACTGGCTGGCCGAGCAGGGGAACTGGCTAACCGGCAGGCAAATATCGCTTGCCGATCTGGCCGCCGCGGCGCATCTGTCGGTTCTCGATTTCCTAGGTGATATTGATTGGAGCCGCCACCCCGAAGCCAAAAGCTGGTACGCCAAAATGAAATCACGCCCATCATTCCGCGACCTTCTTGCCGATCAGGTGGTTGGTCTGACCCCGCCTGATCATTATTGCGATCTCGATTTCTAATGATCTAGCGCGGCTATTTCGGGTCAAGCCGATCAAGCAGCGTCACCAAAACAGTTTCAAGAAGGCGTAATTGTGCTGGTTCGGAAAACCGGTGCGTTGCGGTTTTGTCGAAATGCAGAACCACATCATCAGATTGCAAACAATCGGCAAGCCTTGTTGCGGTTTGCCATGGCACTTCGGCATCATTCATGCCCTGCAAAAGGCGAACTGGTGCGGTGATCGCCAAAGGCGCGCGAAGCCGCAAATGCTGGCGGCCATCTTCGATCAAATGATAGGGATAGATAACCGGATCATCGGCATAGGGGTTTTCCATCGCGATCTGACCATCATTTTTCATCTTGTTGCGTTGATCATCATCAAGCGGTTGCCAGATCAAATCTTCGGTAAAATCGGGGGCGGCTGCTATGCCGATCAGCCCCGCAATCCGGTCAGGCCGTGCCAGCGCGACATTCAGCATGATCCAACCCCCAAGTGACGAGCCAACAAGGATTTGAGGGCCAGTGGTTAGATCGTCAAGAACGGCAATCGCGTCACGCGTCCAATCGGAAATATTGGTTTCCAGAAAGGCACCATCTGACTGGCCATGCCCGCTATAGTCAAACCGCAAAAAGGCACGTCCCTGCTGTTTTGCCCAACTTTCAAGGAATAATGCCTTGCTGCCATCCATGTCCGAGCCATGACCGCATAAAAAGATGATCCCGGGCGTTTTGCCAGTAACTCTGTTATAGGCGATCCTACCTGACTGGTTTATGCTGTGCCACGCGATAGATTGCATTTTTTTCACTTTCATGATCTGGCATTTGCCGGTTTGCGTCTTATTAAATCTTGACCAAACTAGCAAATGATAGCCATTTATAAGGCCAATGATACTAGCACCAAAATCGAAATTGTTGAAACAACGTCAAGGCGGCGTGCCAACGATTGTACAAATTCTGCCAGCGATGGTTCGTGGCGGTGTTGAACGTGGCACGGTTGAAATGGCCGACGCAATTCAAAAACATGGTGGCCGCGCGATTGTTATTTCGCG
>JAFMNI010000059.1:2967-10200 GCA_017859295.1 Candidatus Puniceispirillum sp.
GCAGCCTTGATGGTTGCCGATGTGGTTGCAATGCCGTCAATCACGCCAGAGCCGTTTGGCCGTGTTGCGCTCGAAGCACAGGCAATGGGTCGCCCCGTCGTGGCCTTTGATCATGGCGGGGCAACCGAATCCATTCGGCATGGTGAAACTGGCTGGCTGGCGGTTCCAGGTGATGCTGACAGCCTTGCGGCGGCATTGCAGACCGCGCTTGATTTAGGCCCATGCAAACGCAAAACGCTTGCCACCACGGCAAGGCAGCATATCGAAGCCAATTTTTCGACCGAGACAATGTGTTGGCAAACGATAAAAATCTATCGGCGGGTGCTGGATCGGGCGGCGGCAAACCGGAACGCAAAATCATAAATTGATGGTATGGGAATGTTGGTTTTTGCGGCAGTGACGCCGCAGATGCCATGCACCTGCCTTGATGGCCGGATAGGTGGCGCTCAATTTGGCCATAGATTTGCATTCTGAACCACCAGTATACTTGAGTTTCGGCAAGGGTGCGGCTATGGTCTGCCAAGTTTGTGGCGAAGCGGCCAACCGGTCGTTGGTCCCATTGATAGCAAGAGGTTTTTTACAATAATGCCAAATATCACGCTTCCAGATGGATCGCAGCGATTATATGATCAGCCGGTAACACCAGCAACAATTGCTGCCGATATTGGGCCGGGTCTTGCCAAGGCTGCTTTGCTTGCCGTTGTTGATGACGCTGAATGGGATTTGACCCGTCCAATCGAAAATGATGTGCGGCTGTCACTGGTCACTGCCAAAGACGAACAGGCGTTGGCTCTATTGCGCCACGATTGCGCGCATGTCATGGCCGAAGCGGTGTTGGAATTATTCCCTGAAACTCAGGTCACGATCGGTCCGGCGATCGAAAATGGATTCTATTATGATTTCCATCGTGAAAAGGCCTTTAGCGAAGATGA
The DNA here is from genome assembly GCA_017859295.1 of Candidatus Puniceispirillum sp. Classification (GTDB taxonomy): domain Bacteria; phylum Pseudomonadota; class Alphaproteobacteria; order Puniceispirillales; family Puniceispirillaceae; genus UBA3439. The sequence continues at coordinate 3,900 of JAFMNI010000059.1, forward strand.
TCTTGCCACCATTGAAAAGCGGATGCATGAGATTGTTGACCGTGACGAGCCAATTATCCGCAATGTCTGGACGCGCGATGAAGCGGTGGCTTTCTATAAAAAGAATAACGAGCCTTTCAAAATAGAACTGGTCGAGGCGATTCCTGCCGATCAGACCGTCACTTTCTATCAGCAGGGTGATTTCATTGATCTTTGCCGTGGGCCGCATTTGCCATCAACGGGCAAGCTGGGTCATGCTTTCAAATTGATGAAAGTTGCTGGTGCCTATTGGCGTGGTGATTCAACCCGGCCGATGCTGCAACGGATTTATGGCACGGCATGGGTCACTGAAAAAGATTTGGCAGCCTATCTTCATATGCTGGAAGAGGCCGAGAAACGCGACCATCGCAAATTGGGGCGTCAGCTTGGCCTGTTTCACCTGCAAGAAGAAGCGGCCGGTTCGGTTTTCTGGCACGCCAAGGGGTGGGTGCTGTATCGTGAAATCGAAGCTTATGTTCGCCGCCGTCTTGATGCGGCTGGCTATAGCGAAGTGAAAACCCCGCAGCTTGTTGATCGCAGCCTGTGGGAGGCCTCTGGCCATTGGGAAAAATTCGGTGAGAATATGTTCACCGCCCAATCTGAAGATGAACGAACGTTAGCGCTCAAACCGATGAATTGTCCCTGCCATGTGCAGATCTTCCGGCAGGGCATTAAATCCTATCGCGACCTGCCATTGCGGATGGCCGAATTTGGATCTTGCCATCGCAATGAGCCATCAGGTGCCTTGCATGGCATCATGCGGGTTCGCGCTTTTACGCAGGATGATGCACATATCTTTTGCACCGAAGACCAGATTACGGCTGAATCCGTGAAATTTTGTTCGCTGTTGCAATCAATCTATGCCGATTTTGGGTTTCATGATGTTCGGGTGAAATTTTCTGACCGGCCGGAAGTGCGCGCTGGTGATGATGCCACATGGGATCGTGCCGAAGCGGCGCTGACCGACGCGACAAAGGCGGCAAAGCTGGATACGATTTTAAATCCGGGTGAGGGTGCTTTTTACGGGCCAAAGCTTGAATTTGTGCTTCGTGATGCGATTGGTCGTGATTGGCAATGTGGCACCTTGCAGGTCGATTTTGTGCTGCCTGACCGGTTAGATGCTGAATATGTTGGCGAAGATGGTAATCGGCATCGTCCGGTGATGTTGCATCGTGCGATTTTGGGATCAATGGAACGCTGGATTGGCATTTTGATTGAACAATATGCGGGTCGTATGCCAGCATGGTTGGCACCGGTGCAGATTGTGGTGGCGTCGATTACTGATCAGGCCAATGATTATGCCCGCGAAGTTGCCGCCGCCGCTGCCGATCTTGGCTTGCGTGTCGAAACCGATCTTCGCAATGAAAAGATCAGCTATAAGGTGCGTGAACATAGCGTGATGAAGGTGCCCTTTATTTTGGCGGTTGGCGGACGCGAAGCCGAAGCCGGGACGGTTGCATTGCGCCGCCTTGGATCAAATGATCAGCAGGTTATTGATATGGCCGAGGCTCTGGCAACATTGAAAAGCGAGAGTCTTGCCCCTGATATGGTTGCAAAGCCCTAGATAGACGCTGAAAAAACGCATAACGGATGGTTGCCTGTTGGCTAAATCGAAAAAACTGGTATCAATCCGCTGTTTTTGGTAATAGATAAGCTGTTCAGGCCTTGGTGATATTGGTTTGAACAAATTTGAATCTTTTTGACCGCTATAGGAGAGTTAAATAGCACGTCCACATAGTAATACGCCGCCCGTTTTGGACGGCCCGCGCGTGAATGGCGCCATCCGTGCGCCAAAAGTACGCTGCATTGATCCAGAAGGCACCCAGCTTGGGGTTCTAGATACATCAGAAGCAATACGTCAGGCCGAAGAATTCGGTCTTGATCTGGTTGAGGTGCAACCCAATGTTGACCCGCCAGTGTGCAAAATTCTTGATTACGGCAAATATAAATATGAAGCGCAGAAACGCGCCAATGAAGCGCGTAAGAAGCAAAAGATTATCGAGGTCAAAGAAATCAAGCTTCGTCCGAATATTGACGAGCATGATTATCAGGTCAAAATGCGCAGTGTGCAGAAATTCCTGAGTGGCGGCGATAAGGTGAAAGTAACGCTTCGTTTCCGTGGCCGTGAAATGGCACACCAGGATCTTGGTGCCATCGTTTTGACACGGGTTCGCAACGAAACTGACGAATTTGCCAAGGTCGAGGCGATGCCAAAAATGGAAGGTCGCCAGATGATTATGGTTTTGGCGCCAAAGTAAGGCCAAAGCCAGAATATTACTGCTGTTGAGAATTTGACGATCAATAGGATCAGGGCTTGATTCCGCAAGTCTTTGCCTATATAACCCGCTGACTTAGCGTTCAATATCGCGTCCGGGCCTGAAAAATCAGGGCATGCCCGGCCGGTTTATTGCTTTTCCGCTGAAATCTTTGGATTGAACGCGGAACAAGCTTCCTTTTAAGAAGAAAGAGGTCAAAATGCCCAAGATGAAGACCAAAAGCGGTGCGAAAAAGAGATTTCGCCTGACCGCAAATGGCAAGGTTCGCGGCTCTGCTGCCTTCCTAAGCCATAACCTACGTCGCCGTTCCCAGAAAATGAAACGTCAAGCTCGTGGCACCATGATCTTGTGCGATGCGGATGCGCGCATTGTTAAACGTTTCCTTCCATACGCTTAACGGAGGCTGGTAAATGGCACGCGTTAAAAGAGGTACCACGACTCACGCCCGGCACGCCAAGGTAATCAAGGCAGCTAAAGGCTATTACGGTCGTCGTAAAAACACATTTAGAACCGCTACCCAAGCCGTCGATAAGGCACGTCAATATGCCTATCGTGACCGGCGTGTGCGCAAGCGGGAGTTTCGCGCTTTATGGATTCAGCGGATCAATGCTGCTGCACGCCTGTATGGTGTAACCTATTCACAGATGATGGGTGGCCTTATCAAAGCCGGAATCGAAGTCGATCGCAAAATGCTTGCTGATCTGGCGGTGAATGAGCCACGCGCATTTGAGGCCCTGGTAGAGCGGTCAAAAGCGGCAAGCTAGGGATCTTCCCAAAATACGAGACGACAGACGAGCCGTTGTGTTGACCGGTGCCAGAAAAAATGATTGGTTTTGACCATGATTGATCTGGCCACTGCGATCACGGCGGCTCGTTTTTTTCAAGCCCACTTCTTTTTGAATCATATGACGACCGATGGTGAAATGTAATGCAAAGCCTTGATGCCGTATCTTCAGAAATCATTGACGCCATTGGTGCCGCAGATAGCCTTGATGCGCTTGAGGCAATTCGCATTGACGCGCTTGGGAAAAAAGGCCGCATTTCATTGATGATGCGCGATCTTGGCGGCATGGATGCCGAAGCGCGCAAACAGGCAGGTCAGGCGCTGAACAAGGTCAAGGACGAGATCGCCGCGGCAATTGACGCCAAACAGACGCTGCTGGCATCAGCGGCGCTGAATACAAGATTATCCGCCGAACGGTTGGATGTAAGCTTGCCAAGCCGACCCGAAATTGATGCACGGCTTCACCCATTGTCACGCACCATTGAAGAAGTGATCGCTATTTTTGCCGAAATGGGGTTTCAGGTTGCCGAAGGCCCAGATATCGAATCCGACTATTATAATTTTACCGCGCTGAATATTCCGCCCGAACACCCCGCCCGTCAGGAGCACGACACATTCTACCTGCCAGCCGATGCCAATGGCAAACGCAAGGTGCTTCGCACGCACACCTCGCCAGTGCAGATCAGGACCATGGAGGCCAATGAGCCACCAATCCGCATCATTGTTCCCGGGCGCACCTATCGGTCTGACCATGACGCCACACATTCGCCGATGTTTCATCAATGTGAAGGGCTGGTCATTGGCGACGGCATTCATATGGGGCATCTCAAAGGCTGTTTGATTGATTTCTGCCGTGCCTTTTTTGGCGTTGATGATTTGCCAGTGCGGTTTCGGCCAAGCTATTTCCCCTTTACCGAGCCATCAGCCGAAGTTGATATTGGCTGTACCCGCGATAATGGTGCGCTGAAAATTGGCGCTGGTGATGATTGGTTGGAAATTCTCGGATCGGGCATGGTCAATCCACGCGTTTTGGAAAATTGCGGCTATGATCCGGAAAAATATCAAGGATTTGCTTTTGGTATGGGGATTGAACGGATTGCGATGCTGAAATATGGCATCCCCGATCTTCGCACCTTTTACGATAGCGATTTGCGCTGGATGCGCCATTACGGCTTTTTGCCATTTGACGCGCCGTCAATTCATGCCGGTCTTGCTGGGGGGGCTGTCTGATGAAATTCACCCGCGACTGGCTGTTCAGCCATCTTGAAACCGATCGGCCGCTGGCTGAGATCTTGGACGTTCTGCCCATGCTTGGGTTGGAAGTCGAATCAGTTGTCGATCGTGCGGCTGCCTTGGCGCCATTTGTGATTGCCGAAGTGATCGCGGCTGAGCAACATCCCAATGCTGACAAATTGCGCGTCTGTATGGTCAATATTGGCGCTGGTGATCCGGTTCAGGTGGTATGTGGCGCACCGAATGCACGCGCTGGCATGAAGGGTGTTTTTGCGCCGGTTGGTGCCTATGTTCCCGGGATTGATCTGACGCTGAAAACTGGTGAGATTCGCGGCGAGCTGTCAAATGGCATGTTATGTTCGGAACGCGAAATGCAGCTATCGGATGAGCATGACGGCATCATTGATCTGGCGGCAGATGCCCCTGTTGGCGCATCATTTGCTGCCTATGCCGGGCTTGATGACCCGATTATCGAAATTGCGATCACGCCCAACCGGGCTGATTGTCTTGGCGTTCGAGGTGTTGCGCGCGATCTGGCAGCGGCTGGCTATGGCCAGTTAAAGCCAATTGATACAAGCCCGCTTGAGGGCAGCTTTGACAGCCCGATATCATGGGATCTGAATCTCGCAGCCAATGAGGCGCATCTATGCCCGTTGGTATCAGGCCGTGCCTTTACCGGATTGAAAAATGGCAGCAGTCCTGCATGGATGGCAAACCGTCTAACCGCCATTGGCCAACGGCCGATCAGCGCATTGGTCGATATCACCAATTATGTGATGGTCGACCTTGGCCGCCCGCTTCATGCCTATGACATTGACAAAATTGATGGCGGCAAGTTGATCATTGGTCGGGCAAAACTGGGTCAAACCATGACCGCGCTGAATGAAAAAACCTATGATCTTGACGAAGATATGCTGGTCATTGGCGATGCCAATGGTCCTGATGATCTTGCTGGCATCATGGGCGGCGAGCGGTCTGGCGTGAGTGATGCCACCGATAAGATGTTTCTGGAAATTGCGATTTTTGACCAGGTTGCCGTTGCCACAACGGGTCGCAAGCTCAATATCCATTCAGATGCCCGCTTTCGCTTTGAACGCGGCCTTGATGTGACATCACCTGAATGGGCGTCAGGCTATGTGGCGCGAATGGTGATGGATATTTGTGGCGGGCAGGCAAGCCATATGGTGATTGCCGGTAACGGTGCCGATTGGAAGCGCGAAATTTTTCTGGCAAACGACAAGGTTGAACGGCTGACCGGCATGATTGTGCCAAAGGCGCGCCAGACTGAAATTCTGGAAAACCTTGGCTTTACGGTTAGCGAAGATGCGGCCGGCTGGCAGGTTAGCCCGCCGCCGTGGCGTGGTGATATTGATGGTGCTGCCGATCTTGTTGAAGAGATTAGCCGGATCTATGGATTTGATCATTTGCCGATGGCGCATTTGCCGCGTGAACATGTTGTTGCCCAGCCAGCGGTGAATATAGCACAGGCGCGTCCATTGCGGCTGCGCCGTGCGATGGCCGAACGTGGTTTGACCGAAGCGGTAACATTCTCTTTCCTCGCTGAGAAAGAAGCGGTGATGTTTGGTGGCGGTGATGCCAGTCTGCGCTTGGTCAATCCGATTAGTGCTGATCTGTCAATCATGCGCCCATCGGCCTTGCCAAATCTTTTGTCGGCTGCTGCCCGCAATCAAGACCGTGGCGAAGCTGATATTGCAATGTTCGAGGTTGGGCCGGTCTTTCTTGGTGATGAGCCTGACCAGCAACGAACCGCTGTGGCGGCAATCCGGCATGGGGCAATGGCACCACGCGAATGGCATGGTAGCCGGCGTTCGGTTGATGTGTTTGATGCCAAGGCCGATGCCGAAGCGGCGCTTGCGGTTCTTGGTGTGCGGCGTGGGAGCTTGCAAATCGAATCAGGCGGGCCTGATTATTTTCATCCGGGTCGTTGTGGCCGATTGCTTCAAGGCCGTTCTTTGCTGGCGCAATTTGG
>JAFMNI010000060.1 GCA_017859295.1 Candidatus Puniceispirillum sp.
TCATTACCGTTATAAACGCGGCGGTTTCGCGCCGCCCCAGCTTTTGGCAGGGCATTGCGCACATCTTTATCAAGCAAGAGGATCCTTTCATGCTTACAAATGCAATTCTGCCGATCACCTTTGGTGCATTCGGTATGATCGCTGCCTTATTGATTTACGTCAATATTCTCAAAACACCCTCGGGCGAAGGCAGAGTCAAGGAAATTGCCGATGAAATTCATCTCGGCGCAATGGTCTTTATGGCCAGCGAATACAAGCGTTTGGCAATTTTCTGCCTTATCTGTATTGTCGCTCTTTATGCCAGCCTCGGTGCTGACACGGCTATCTCCTTCACGCTCGGCGCGCTTTGTTCTGGTGTAGCTGGTTACATTGGTATGTATTCAGCAACCAAGGCAAATGTTAGAACCGCCGTTGCCGCGAATACAAAAGGTGCAGCCGCTGCCCTGAACGTTGCCTTTTTTGGCGGTTCAATCATGGGTCTTACCGTGGCGTCTATGGGTCTTCTTGGCATTGGCACACTTTACTTCTTCATGGGCGGCACTGTGCATGGCATCGAAGCCATCGAGGGTTTTGCAATGGGTGGCTCATCAGTTGCCCTGTTTAGCCGTGTTGGTGGTGGTATCTTTACCAAAAGTGCCGATGTGGGCGCCGACCTTGTTGGTAAGGTTGAAGCAGGCATTCCTGAGGATGATCCTCGTAACCCAGCGGTTATCGCCGACAATGTTGGTGACAATGTTGGTGACGTCGCCGGTATGGGTTCAGATATTTTTGAATCATATTGTGGTGCAATGATTGCATCGATCGCGCTTGCAGCGTCAATGTCACTTGAAAACATCGCCCGCCTTGGTGGTAACCAGGCTGTTCTTCAATTCATGCCTTTGGCGCTTGCGTCACTTGGCCTGCTTTGTTCGCTTGCTGGTATTTTTGCGGTGAAGCTATTCTCAAACAAAAGTGCCGATGTTGCCTTGCGCTTTGGTACAATCGGTTCGGCCGTTATCTTTATCGGCGGTGCCTATTTCCTCATCCAAGCCATGGGCGGTGCCAATGGTATTTGGGTCGCTGTTCTGGTTGGTGCGATCGGCGGCATTGTCGTTGGTCTCGTTACCGAATATTACACAGGCGGTGCGCCGGTTCGTAAAATTGCGAAAGACGGTGAAACTGGCCCAGCAACAGTGATGATTTCAGGTTTGGCCACAGGCATGCAGTCGGTTGCCATTCCGGCTCTGACGATTGCTGCCATCATCTATTGCGCCAATGCGGCCGCTGGCCTGTATGGTGTTGGTCTTGCTGCTGTCGGCATGCTGTCAACTGTTGGTATCACCATGGCGATTGATGCCTATGGCCCGGTTGCCGATAATGCTGGTGGTATCGCCGAAATGGCAAATATGGGTAAAGAAACCCGTGAAATCACCGACTCACTTGACGAAGTTGGCAACTCAACTGCGGCGATTGGTAAAGGCTTTGCCATCAGTGCTGCGGCGCTTGCCGCACTAGCGCTGATCAGTGCCTACATCGCCAAGATCAGCAATGGTGATCCAGATTTCGTTCTTGCGATCAATGACCCGATGGTGCTTTGCGGCATGTTCATTGGCGGCATCTTCCCATTCCTTGTCAGTGCAATGACAATGACTGCGGTTGGTGATGCAGCTTTTGACATGATTGTCGAAGTTCGCCGTCAGTTCAAAGAAATCCCGGGTCTTCTCGAAGGGACTGCCAAGCCAGATACAGCACGTTGTGTTGACATTGCGACCCGCGCTGCGCTTCGCAAAATGATCCTTCCAGGATCAATGGCTGTGTTGGCACCTGTTGTTATCGGCTTTGGTCTTGGACCAAAGGCACTTGGCGGCACGCTTGCTGGTGCATTGGTTTGCTGTGTGATGATGGCGCTGATGATGGCCAATGCCGGTGGTGCTTGGGACAACGCAAAGAAATATGTCGAAAAGGGCAACCTTGGCGGCAAAGGTTCTGACGTCCATAAAGCGGCCGTTGTTGGCGATACAGTTGGCGACCCGCTGAAAGACACTTCAGGCCCTGCAATGAACATCCTGATCAATGTGATGGCCATTGTTAGCCTTGTGATTGCACCGCTTCTGGTGTGATCGCCTTAGATCAGTAAATATGAAACCGGCTCTGGCGACAGGGCCGGTTTTTTTATGGACGCAATTGACGCGAATTAGGGCAACGGCACCGCCCTCCGTAACGAAGGGGTTTGGTGGTAATGATTTTGGCCGTAATGATCTTTTGGGCAATGATTTTTAAAGTGATGATCTTTGGGGTTGTGGTTCGGCACAACAGCACGCCAAACCTAGCCGCCTCACATCACCGCGCAACACCGCGCACCACTCTGCACCGGCATATGATGACGCCCCCACAAACCCCTGATGCTCAATCCTGTAGGAGCCAATCTTATGGGAGCCAATCTTATGGGAGTGAACGATGCTGCCACTGGCCATGCGCTAGTCGAAAGGCACCAGCGGATAGGCACCGCACTAGACAAGCCGCCAAAGGATAGGCATATGGCCGTAAAAAAACCGGCCTTGGGCCGGTTTTAATATCTGTTATCGCCGTGATGTTACGGCTTGCCAATATTCGGCTTAATGCTGATGGCCGTAATAGATGCTGACCGTATGTTTGGCTTCGGCAAAAAACAGCCAGCGTTCAACAAACACGCCTGCCATATGAAGCAATAAAGCCAGCCCAATGCCCATCGCCGAACCACCATCCATAATCACCAAAAGACATGGCAAAATGCCACCAAGACCAAGGGCGATTAGCCGCAAACGGCTGGCATGTTTACGCGCAATGACAAAGCCCATTTCATGCTGAAGATAATTTTCTGACGTATGCGGCGGCATAATGCTTCGCACCTCGCCAAGCCCAGCAAGACCCGTTGCCGACGCCAGCGTGCTTCCCGATCCATTGGCACCGGCAATCTGCCACCAAACAAGTTTGACGCCCCATGCAGAGGCCAGCGCCAGCAACACCGCCAGTTCAAAAGCGTCGCTTTGACCCTGACCCAAAAAGGCCTGAAGCCATAATATCGCCAAAAGACCACCAGCCGCAGCAAACATCAAATAGCAGATCGGCGTCAGCGGGTGATGCCAGCGCGCCACGGTTTTCAATGATGCATAAATCATCGAGGTGGCATAGACCGTTACCGCCATCAGCAAAGCCGCAGCGGTATTCGCCCATAATGGCGGTGTCCCAATGGCAAAAACATGCCATCCCCAACCCGCAAGCGCCAACATCGCCAGAACCGCCAGCACGCCTTCGCGTGACAGCCAGCTACTGCGCCACTGGCTAAGCGCGCGCCAAGCGCGTTCAGGATGTCCAAGATGCAATGTCGAGCTAAGAAGCCCTGCACCGATGAGCAGCATTACCAGACCGCCAACACCAAAAATCTGTTGCGGGTGAACAAGATCGATAAACCCAAGAACCACCCAGGCGGCGAGGCCAAAGCCAAGACCGGAAATCGACGTAAAGAAAATAATTGACCAGGCAGGACGCATCTTACTTACCCCAGCTTTTCCAAAGTTGAATCGACCCATTTCCAGAAACCGGACGGCGTTGCCTCATCGGCCATTGCCAATAGTGACATCGGGGTATCATTTGCCGCACGACGTGGCCGCGGCGGCAGATATTTATTCACCGGCTTGGTGTTTTGTTCGGGCATCAAATCGACCCCGCCACGCGCGGCGACAAGCAGGCTGACTTCCGAATTCGGATCACCAAGATCGCCATAATGACGTGCATTGGTTGGGCAGGTGCGAACACAAGCTGGCACCTGATCCTCGCTTGGCAGATTTTCGTTATAAATCCGGTCAACGCAAAGGGTGCATTTTTTCATCACCCCTTCGGCCGGATCCATTTCACGCGCGCCATAAGGACATGACCATGCACAAAGACCGCAGCCAATGCACCAATCTTCATTCACCAGAACAATGCCATCTTCACTGCGTTTGAATGAGGCACCGGTTGGGCAGACGGTTACACAAGGCGCATCTTCGCAATGAAGGCAAGATTTTGGAAAATGCACAACCTTGGCATCGGCACCTGTGCCAGCCTCAAAAGCATGAACGCGGTTTAGCCATGCCCCACTTGGCTTGGCGCCATAGGCATCCGAATCAGACAGGGGCGCACCATAGCCCGATGTATTCCATTCTTTGCAATTCACCACACAAGCCTGACAGCCAACACAGATATCTAGGTCGATGACAAGGCCAAGCTTAATGGCCGATGGTTCAGGTAAACTTGTCATATCACTGGCCTTTCTTTGATTGTTTGGTGGCCGATTTGGTCCATTCAAGACCATAACGAAGCATGGCTTCGGGTTTGGTTAGGCCGGGCGGTGATGCAATCTGATCAAATTGCGGGGCAACCTCGGCAGGCTCATCCGCTGCCGCAGCCTCGATTTTGACGCGCAAATCAAACCATGCGGCCTGTCCGGTAATCGGATCCGAATTTGCCCAGCGCATGCCATCGCCTTTTGGTGGCAACAATTCGTGAATTAGATGATTCAGCAAAAAGCCCTTTTTGACCTCAGGCGCATCAGCATCCAATTGCCACGCGCCTTTGCGTTTGCCAATCGCATTCCATGTCCAGATTGTATGTTCGTTGACGCCTTCCATGATGGCCACGGGAACCCGAATTTTTCCATGATGCGATGTCACCCAAATCCAGTCACCCTCGCCAACACCAATCTTGCTGGCAAGTGTTTGCGACAGAAACATCGGGTTATGACCATGAATTTGCCGCAACCACGGATTTTGCGATCCCCATGAATGATACATTGCCATTGGCCGTTGGGTCAGCGCATGAATCGGGAATTCATCTTCGTCAATGGCACTGCCTTCAAATGGCGGGTACCAGCTTGGTAATGGGGTAAAACATTGTTTGACCCGCGCCCGCAAATGCTCGGGCGGTTGAACGTCACCATGCCCTTCGGCGGCAAGACGGAATTTTTGCAACACTTCGGAATAGATCTGGAAATCATATGGCTGTGGGCTGTCGAAAAAGCCCATTTCAACGGCGAAATCCTGATAGGCCATATTTGCCATCTTATAATATTTCGCCGCATCCGGAATTTCAGTATGCCAGAAACCGCCATTTTCGATATAGGCATCAAGCTGCGCCGGATTGGGTGATCCGCGCCCTTCAGCCTTGCCATTTTCACCACGGAAACCGGCCAATGGGCCAATCCCCGGCTTGCGCTCATGATTAACGATATAATCACCATAATCGGCATATTTTGCGCTGCCATCTTCATTCACCATACCGGGCAGGCCAAGCCGCGCGCCAATATCAAGAAGTACCGATTGGAATCCGCGCACATCACGATCAGGCGGCAATACCGGCCAGCGAATGGCATCGGCAACACCATCAGCCTCACAGATCGGCCGATCAAGAAGCGAGATTGCATCATGCCGCTCAAGATAAGTCGTATCGGGAAGAATCAGATCAGCATAGGCAACCATTTCCGATTGATAAGCATCAGAATAGATGATTTTTGGGATCTTATATTCACCAGTTTCGTCATCTTTTGCGGTTAGCATATCCATGACACCGCGCGTATTCATTGATGAATTCCACGCCATATTAGCCATATACATGAATAATACATCCACCGTATAAGGATCACCGGCAACGGCGTTTGAAATCACCATATGCATCAGGCCATGCGCCGACATTGGCGCATCCCAGCTATAGGCCTTGTCGATCCGCTGCGGCGCACCATCTTTGCCAATGATCAAATCATCGGGCCCCAGAACATAGCCAAGCGGCGCACCGGCCATTGGCTTGCCCGGGGTAACCTGATCGGGTCTACCTGCCGGTTTTGGGTGAACTTCGGCTGGTTTCGGATAAGGTGGCTTAAAGCGGAAACCGCCGGGCACTTCAACCGATCCCAGAAGCAACTGCAATACATGAAGCGCACGGCAGGTCTGAAACCCGTTTGAATGCGCCGAGATGCCGCGCATTGCATGCATTGAAACCGGACGGCCAATCATTGTTTCATGATGTTCGCCCTTCCAGTCAGTCCAAGGCTGGTTAATCACAATTTCCTTGGCAAAGGCGGCCTCGGCCAGATCAGCCGCAAGTTGGCGAATACGCGCTGCCGGAATGCCAACCTTGCCAGCAATCACATCAGGATTATAGGCATCATCAAGATAGGCTTCGGCCATCAACATGAATGATGGTACGGCAATCGCGCCATTATCAAGCTTGACCTCACCCTGCAATTGCGCCGCGGCACCGCGGCTATTACTGGCAACCGGCTTGCCACTGCTGCGATCGAGGATCTGCGGCTTTCCATCATCATCACGAAGGAACAGCCCATCATCGGCTGCCCCCGGATTGCGGATAACCAGCCATGGCGCATTGGTATAGCGGCGCAGATAATCAATATCGATATTGCCCGACAGCATCAATTCGCGAATGAGTGACAGGATCAACAACCCGTCAGTTCCCGGCGTGACACCATACCAATCATCGGAAATCGCGGCATAGCCCGTTTGCACCGGATTGACCGACACCACCCGCTTGCCACGGTTTTTCAATTTGCCAAGACCCATCTTGATGGGGTTTGAATCATGATCCTCGGCAACGCCGAACAACACGAACATTTCTGTCAAATCCCAATCAGGCGAGCCGAATTCCCAAAACGCGCCGCCGATGGTATAAATGCCGCCAGCCGCCATATTGACCGAACAAAAGCCACCATGCGCGGCAAAATTTGGCGTGCCAAACTGCTGCGCCCACCAGCCAGTCAGGGCTTGTGATTGGTCACGGCCAGTAAAAAAGGCCAGTTTTTTCGGGTCAGTTTCACGGATTGGGGCAAGCCAGCGAGTCGCTGTTGTCAGCGCCTCTTCCCAGCTAATTTCTTCAAATTGGCCACTGCCGCGCGGGCCAACACGTTTAAGCGGGCTTCGCAATCTTGCCGGCGAATAATGCTGCATAATGCCAGCCGACCCCTTGGCGCATAAAACGCCCTTATTCACCGGATGGTCGCGGTTGCCCTCGATATAGCGCACTTTGCCATCACGAAGATGAACATTAATACCGCAACGGCATGCGCACATATAGCATGTGGTTTTCTTGACCTCATCCGCGACTTTCGGCGAACGCTCGACAATTGGTTCAACACTCATATTTTCGCTCCACAAAATTAGTCGTCGTCGCGACCGGCAATTGCCGCCAATGCCAAAGATGCCAACCGCGCGGCGGGCGGATCAGACCGGCTTGTCAAAATAATCGGGATTGCCCCACCAAGAACCAGTCCGGCGGCAAGACCGCCACCAAACCAGACAAGTGATTTAAACAGGATGTTGCCCGACACGATATCCGGCACAACAAGACCATCGGCCATGCCGGCAACGGGCCCGTCAACGCCCTTGATGGCAACCGCCTTTGGCGATACCGCCAGATCAAATGATAATGGGCCTGCAAAGTCAGCCTCGGCATCAATGGCGCTTGCCCGCAGCGCAATTGCCGCCGCCTCGCCGCTTGATGGCATCGCTGGCAAAACTGACTCCGTGGCCGATAAAACGGCAATGCGTGGCCGTGACTGGCCTAGGCGGCGGCTCATTTTGGCCATATGCAAGGCCGCTTCGACGCGGGTTTCGATATCCGGGGCAACATTGACCGCGGCATCGCTAATCAGCAAGGGGCGGCCACCTGCTGGCGGCAGCATGGCAAATAAATGCACCAGCCTTTTGCCAGTGCGGATGCCAGCGGCGCGTTTTACAATGCCGCCCATAAACACATCAGTGTGAAGCTGACCCTTGGCAAGACCGGCAACCCGCCCTTCGCCAAAAAGCGCAATCGCCGCGGCAATTGCCCCGTTTTCGCCTTCGGCCGGTATGATTTCAACACCATCAAGATCCCAGCCAATGGCAGCCGCATCTTGTTTAATGATATCAGCTTCACCAATAAGGATTGGCACTGCCAATTTTGCCGCCGCGGCAGCACGCGCTGTTTCCAATGTTGCTTGGCCAATGGCGCGCACAAATCCAAATGGTTTTGGGGCAGATGACGCAGCCAGTTCCAGCAGTTCTGGCGGACAGGTCATATCACCTGTGGCCAGAAAACGGCTTGCTGTTGGGCTTGGGGTTTCGGCGCGGTTTGTCATTCTATTCCCATTTGAACCACCTGCAAAACAGGCATAAATTTTTATCCAGCGACATTGTCTTTTTGGATTTTACAAGATCAAGATTCGACAAGCGGTGCTGGACGAACAGCGCAATGCCTGCCAGCCATTTCTATATGCCATATTCGCCGCCGATCTTAAAGCGCCGATTGGAACCAGATAACGCTATTTCTGGTACCAGTTTTGCAAATCCAGATTGCGGCGGCGCGGGCGCTTGCTGATCATGGTTTCAATTTTCGCATGCTTGCCGCAAGCCGCGCAATGCCTTCGGGAATACGGTCTGTCGAAATTGCCGAATAGGAAAGCCGGAAATAATTAAGCGGCGATGTATCACGATCGAAAAACACATCACCAGCCTCGATCAACACGCCATCCTGCATGGCACGCTCGGCCAAAATACGCGAATCAAGCCAATCAGGGCCACTGACCCAAAAGCTGGTCCCGCCAAAATGCGCGGCGCTATGCGAAAACACTCCTTCAGCGTCAATTGCGGTTTGCAACACCCGCCGCCGTTCGGCCAGATGGCGGCGAAGACGGCGAATTTGCGCGTCATAATGGCCAAGCGCCATAAAATAGGCCAGCGTGCGCTGGGCATGACCGGGCGGGTGCCGTAAAATCAAATGGCGAAGCGCGCGCGCCTGCTGGATCAACCCTTCAGGTGCCACCATATAGCCAAGCCGCAATCCGGGAAAAACCGATTTTGACAAGCTGCCAACATAGATCACGCGGCCATCCGTATCTTGGGCCTTTAGCGCCGGTGTTGGCGATTCCAGAAAATTCATTTCAAATTCGTAATCATCTTCGATAATCAACAAATCATGCTGCGCCGCAATATCAAGCAATTGCCGCCGGCGCGATGGAGACATGGTATGTGTTGTCGGACATTGATGTGACGGGGTAATAAAAACCGAATCCGCATGGCGAAGCACTTCTTCGTCAAGAATCAACCCGCCTGAATCGACCGGCAAGGCCGTGATTGATTGGGTTCGCTGTAATAATATATCCCGCAAATCAGGATAAAACGGGCTTTCAATCACCACATGTTTGGATGCATCGACAAGCAATTGGGCAACAAGATAAAGTGCATTTTGCGCGCCTAAAGTTACCAAAATCTGTTCGGGTCGTGCCTTAATCCCCCGCCGTGGCAAGCTTCGTGAACAGATGTAATTGACCAGCATCGGATCATCATGCTGACCAAAATCGCCAACCATCGTGCTGAAATTACGCATGCCTAGGGCCTGACGCGCACAATCACGCCATTCAGAATGTGAAAATAATTCATCATCCACCTGCCCATAGACAAACGGATAGCGATATTCACGCCAATTGACTGGCTTTTGCACCGGCCGGATATAGCTGCAAGATTGCACCAACTTGGTATTCCAGTCAATTTTGCCATTCACGGAGTCATCTTGTCTCGCAGGGTTGAGATGATCGCCCAATTGATCATCACTCAATTGATGGTCAAGATGCTGGGCACCCGGCGTATCAACAAGCCGTGTCGTTGGCGCATCGTCACTGACAACATAACCAGACCGTTCGCGCGGCTGTAAATAGCCCGTATCGACAAGCGCCTGATAGGCGAAAATTACAGTATTGCGTGACACTTTGAGCTGCTGCGACAACATCCGGCTTGATGGTAATTTGTCACCCGGCAAAATCGAATGATTGAGAATCAATTCAACAATTGATTGCCTTATTTGCGCCTGAAGGCTGATCCCTGATGACGGATCCAACGCAATGGTTAGATTTTCATTCATTAAAACGTTACCTATCCTGACAGTTTTCGCAATGCCCGCCCATTTCATCGGCAATATCATTGGCAAGGGCACCATGATTTGACGCTGAAGCCAATATAACTGGTACCAATCAATGCCACAACTGGTTCCATAGACAAGGCTTGCTGTCGATAATGGCTTTTGTCAGACTATGA
>JAFMNI010000061.1 GCA_017859295.1 Candidatus Puniceispirillum sp.
ATTGACGTAAGCGCAATGAGTGCGGCGCGGCGAAAATGCTCGTTGCCCTGCTGACGAAAAAACTTTGCGCCTAAGTAATTTGACAGCACATAGACAGGGGCACTAATTATTCCAAAGGTCAAAACACTAAAGCTAATCTGACCATACATAAGTAATGCGATAAAATTTAACAATGACATTGAACTGAGTGCAATAACAATATTACCTCGGGTGGTGTTTGCATTATCTGGCAATGACATTAACGCTGTCACCAAAGGGGGCCCTCCCATTCCAGCCGCCCCCTGAACAAAACCGCCAATCATTCCTGAACCTAACATGACGCCCTGCCCAACATTACCTTTTATACGCCAGCCCGACGCAAGAAGGGCTACCGTCATAAGTAAGACAAAGGAAATGGCCAATTTCATCTTCGCAGGATCAACCCCAATAAGAACAGCTGTACCCACAGGCACCGCTATAAGAATTCCAATTAACATTGGAGTAACGGTCTTCAGATTTGAGTCGCGAATACTTGTTGGCACAAGATAAAGTATTGTTGGAATTTCGATAATCACAAGGATAGCGATAGCAACAACTGGAGGCAGCGCAAAACTCAGGGTTGGAACGATTACAAGTGCCGCACCAAATCCAAGAAATCCTCGCAAAAAACCCCCTACCGCAATGCTAAGGAAACAAAGCAACAAACTTTCGTGACTTAGCCCTAGAAAATCCATCCTTCCTCCCTACCCATCCAATGATCGTTGTTTCCTGATCTCATGCCTTGCCAATCCAAACACAGATAAAAAGATAAGGCCGCCTCCAAAAAGAGTGCCAAGGCTTATTATCTCTTCAAAAAACATCCAAACCCAAATCGGCCCAAGTGAAAATTCAAGAAGCATGATCAACGGAATTTCAGCAGCCTTCAAAACCCTCGTAGACAACACTAAAAGTGACTGACCAAAACCTTGCAAGACGCCTCCCCAAATAAAACATAATGCAATATCATAAATTTGAGGAATGACGTCCCACTGCCCAAAGACCAAACCAACAATCATGCTGAAAATACCAGTCAGCAGGAGCACCGGCAGCATCTCGACATGCTTGTTTCGCCTGAGAGTTACGGCAAAACAGGAAAAACAAAAAGCTGTCATTAAAGCAAAAAACACACCCAGCAAACCCTCTGAGCTAACATCTGTAACAATAATCGCGACTACACCAAGGCAAGCAATAGCCATGGCCAACAATGTGGTTCGTTCGATACGCTCTCTTATAACAATGAAGGCAAGCAGCGCTGTAATGAAGGGCGCGAGCGCAATAGTAAATGTAGTGTTCGCGACCGTAGTGTTAGAAAAAGCAAACACATAAAAGGTCTGCGCCCCCGTGAAAAACAAAGCACCAAGTACACCTTGCCTTCCAACGCTCCAGATTGTCAAAAATACCCTTTGCCTATAGAAGGCATTTAGGACGATGAGCATTACAAATGAGAGTGCAAGGCCCCGAAAAAAAACAACTCCAAAGGCGTCAATACTCTCAAGGCTTCGAAAAATAAGGCCAGCAGTGCTAACGATAGTTGCTGACACAATCATCATTTTGATAGCGGATGGCCTTTTTATGTTCAAAGACAGGAGGTTTATCATCGATGTACCAAAAAGCTTAATGGTTGGCGGAGAGCTAGAAAATAGCTAGCTATGAATCTGGCAAACAACAGGGCCTACAATCCACATGCAGAATACTGGCTAGCTTGACATGCAATCGCCTGTGACACGGTTTCATCAAAAATCGCCTTTGGTATTTCTTTAGCGATTGCCTGAACCATGAATGCAGCGTTGGGGTCAAATTCAGCCGATAAGAGGAACCAATGAAGCGCTTTTTCTGAGCTTTTTTCGACGCCCAACCCTTCATAATAGCTATTGGCAAGTGCCGTAAAGGCAAAAGGATAGCCTTGCCTAGCTGATCTTTTAAAAAGCTGAACGGCTCGAAGTTGGTCTTGAGGGGCGCCCTGGCCAGTCTGATATAGCAGGCCAAGGCTCGCCTGCGCCACTTTATCACCAGATTCTGCCAACGGCGTCCATAATTTAATGGCCTCTTCTGGTTTGCCTTCTGAGAGTTTCACAAAGCCATTATTTAAATCATCAGCACTGACCAAGGTTGCAAAAAACGTAAATGCTGCAATCAACATTATTCTTACCCAGCGCAAAGCCATATCTCCTGATTTTGTACTTTCTGAGCAAATCCAACTGGCAATCGTAAACGTTTACCCGTAACGTCTAAAGGATGCTGACACTTTAAAATTTGTTTGAACAGTTAAATCTCAAAAATGTGAGGTGCGTCAATGATCATTCATCGCTCAGCAAAAATGATTGAAGAACTATTTTTATTAGCCTACCAAAAAATTACCGCGCCCAAATCCATAATGGACACAGTTTATGGAACCTTTCTTGCTCTCGCAGCTTTGTTCTGCCTGCTGTTCGCTTTTGAGCAGTTCATTGGCCGCTGAGATTTGTTCTTTAAGTTGAATCTGGATGCATTATGATTGTGAGCTTATAAAATATTCAAGAATAGCGGTTTGATCGAGAGCCCCCATCCCAGCTTTGTCTGCATTGATGAATTCTGCCCGAGCCATTCTTCCAAATTGGCCCTTATTGTTAACCATTTCTGCAAGCTCTATTGCCATAGTCAAATCCTTAATCGCCATGAAAATTGGAAAGTCTGGCGTTAGGTCGCCTGCAAGCACTTTTTTTGGATAATTTGTGTTGAGCTGCCCAAGCCCAGCGGCCGTTGAACTCATCAATTTTGCCATAGCTCTCACATCAAGTCCCAGGGCTTTTGCTAAAGACAGCGTTTCACCGGTTACTGCGTTGTTGACCATAGCCATATAATTATTGACAAGTTTTGCCTTCAGGCCAGAACCTGTTTCGCCAACATGAATAATTGTATCGCCAACTGCTTTAAAAGCACCGTCCAGCGCTGCAATATCATCCGCTTCTCCGCCAGCCATTACGAGAAGCTTGCCGGTGATTGCCTCCCGAGGAGTCCTGCCAACAGGCGCATCAACAAATCTGTGGCCACGTTTGGCAACACGCTTTGCTGTTTCCATCAATTTTGGGTATGAGCCTGTCGACATATCCACAATAAGGCTGTTTGGTGCACAGTTTTCCAACGCGCCCCCCTTGTCAAACAGCACCGCATTAACAACATCACTGTTCGGCAATATCATCATAATCACATTACGTTGATCTGCCGCCTCGAAGGGATTCGTCGATGCGATCGAGGCAATGCCCTTAAAGCCGTCAACAACATTCTGCTGAACATCGCATACAGCAACGTCAAAGCCCTTTTCGATAATGTTTTTTGCCATTGGAGCTCCCATCATTCCAAGCCCAATAAAAAGGATTTTTTGTTCCATAGATCCCGCCACTTGTTAAAACTGCAATCGCATAAGAATTTGAATGAAAAAAAATTGATTAATACAACTGCGCTTTGCTTATTCAGGTAACTCTCCGTATGGAAGATAACCGCCAGCAAGTGTTATGCCGCAATCAGCAACAGAAACAGAACCTGTCATGGCGCTCGATGAGTCGGATAGCAAAAATAAAGCAATATTGGCAATCTCCGATGGTGAGGCCATTCGGCCCAGTGGTGTCATGTTGAGAATTGGTGATAAATCTCGTCCCGCTGCTTCCTGTTTTCTAATGAAAGGGGTGTCGACCCAACCTGGACAGATTGTATTCACACGGATGTTTTTTTTGCCCCATTGAACAGCCAGTGCCTGTGTTAGGTTCTTGATTGCTGCTTTACCAGCGCCATACCCTAGTACCGGCCCTGGTCTAAGTGCCAACACGGATGACATAGTAACAATAGAACCACCGCCTGATTTGAGCATTCGCCGGCCAACTAATTTGCAAGTTATAAATGTGCCATTGATGTGATTTTCGAGCACTCTTTTAAAATTCTCTAGTGGCATTTCTTCCATAGGTTCTCGGGTTGGCATAATGCCGGCAGAGGCCACGCAACCGTTGAAGGCAGGCATGTTTAAGGAAAGCGTCTCCAGTGCAGCATTCATGGACGATTCTGACTCTACATCACCAAGCGCACAGTAAGCTCGACGTCCAAGTTTCTTACATAGATTTAAGGCAGCATCACCATCAATATCAATGACACCAACACTAGCCCCCTTTTTGTATGCAGCCGCGCAAATAGCAGCGCCAATACCGCTGGCACCACCCGTAACGACAATGGATTTTTGTCCAAGATCAATCATTACAATTTACTCCTTTGAAAAGAACCTGCTATTTCGAGACACATCACTGCATCACATAAAACTAACAACTGCAATTTTTTACAATTGATCAATTCGTATGTGTTGATAACTTATACGTTGTGCAAAAAAACCAGATCATGCCAAAACAAATATTGAAATAGACCATCACGAAAAAATTATTGAAAGTTGATATCATGAATCATGACAACGTTGACCTTGATGCAGTCGTTGTCGGCGCAGGGTTTTCAGGGCTCTACCAGCTCTATTGCTTACGTGAGAAACTAAAGCTGCGTGTCAAAGTTCTTGAGGCTGGCGGTGGTGTAGGCGGTACATGGTACTGGAACCGCTATCCTGGGGCACGCTGTGACTCTGAAAGTCACACTTATTGCTACTATTTCGACAGGTTGTTGCTCGAAGAGTGGTCATGGTCTGAACGATACCCTGGACAGGCAGAAATCTTAAGGTATCTGAATTTTTGCGCCAGAAAGCTAAATCTTGAGAAGGACATCCATTTTAACGAGCGAGTTTTAGAGTCAGAGTGGGACAGTGATGCACGGCTTTGGCATGTTAAAACTCAAACTGGTAAAACCTTCAGGGCACGTTTTTTGATAACTGCGGTTGGGTGTCTCTCATCGACAAACATGCCTGACATCGATGGACTTGCTGATTTTGAGGGAGAAGTTTATCACACTGGCCAATGGCCCCATAACAAAGTTGAGTTTGACAAAAAGACCGTGGTTATTATTGGAACAGGCTCAACCGGAATTCAAGCAATTCCTGAAATAGCGCGTCAAGCTAAAAAACTTTATGTCCTTCAGAGAACTCCAAATTACAGCGTACCAGCACGAAATAGACCTCTTTCCAAAGATTTTCACTCGGCATTCATTAAAGAAATTGATGCTTGGCGATCAAAAATGCTGAAGTCTCGTCATGGTCATCCATGGACAGCACCAGACCGTCAGGTCAGAAAAACCGCGCCGGAAAAGCGCCAGAATATCATGGAAGCGGCATGGGAACGTGGCGGCCTCGGGTTTCGTGAAAGTTTTGATGATGTGCTCCTTAATGAAGAGTCAAACAAAATCATGTCAGACTTCATTCGGCAGAAAATCGTCGATACCGTCCATAATGCTGAAACAGCAAAAAAATTATTACCAATCGATCACCCATTTGGCACCAAAAGGCCGCCGATCGATACCAATTATTTTGAAACGTTCAATTGTGACCATGTGCATTTAATTGATGTCAGGGAAAATCCAATCTCTTCGATCTTCACTAACGGAGTCACACTGTCCAACAACACTCAGATAAGGGCGAATATGATCGTTTTTGCGACGGGTTTTGACGCAATGACAGGGGCGTTGCAAAAAATGAACCTGAAGGGTAGAGGTGGGCTCAAACTAGAGGATGCTTGGTATGCTGGTCCACGAACATTTCTTGGTCTCGCTGTACCTGAATTCCCAAACATGTTCACCATAACTGGGCCTGGCAGTCCATCCGTGTTAACAAATATGCCGCGTGCAATCGAACAGCATGTTGATTGGATTACTGATATACTCTCACACGCGATCCAGTGCGATTATGTTGAAATTGAAGCCAGCCAGGCAGCCGCCAACGAATGGACGCAACATGTGACAGACGTAGCCAACAAAACACTTTTGCCAAAGGCTAATCATTCCTGGTACCTCGGGGCAAATGTTCCCGGAAAACCCAGGGTTTTTATGCCCTACGCATTCGGTTTAAATCATTATCGAAATCATTGTGACTCTGTTACAGCAAACGGATATGCAGGCTTTCTGTTGACAAAGTAACCTTATCCGAGACGCGTTGAGATCGGAGTGTCAAATTATGACTGATGAAATTGAAAAATTCGACTATGTGATTATCGGCGCTGGGAGTGCGGGTTGCATTATTGCAAACCGCCTCAGTGCCTGCGGCAAATATAGTGTCTGTGTGGTTGAGGCAGGTCCAAAAGACTGGCACCCGATGCTGTATATCCCAGCTGGGTTCATTAAAACATTAGTTAACCCTCGATTCAACTGGATGTATTCGAGTGAGCCAAGCGTCGGCACCAACGGCCGCGCGATACCAGCACCTCGAGGCAAAGTGCTCGGTGGATCAAGTTCAATCAACGGTATGGGCTTCAACAGAGGGCAAAAAATGGACTTTGATGTCTGGGCTCAAAAAGGTAACCCAGGTTGGTCCTACGATGACATTTTACCTTATTTTAAAAGATTTGAGAGCTATCAATCTCACGATAATCAGTCCTATCGTGGTTCCGATGGTGAAATGACCATCAGTGACCTTGAATGGAAAGACCCCCTTTGTGAGGCCTATATCAACGGTGCAGAGAGTATGGGAATTCCAAGGAACCCGGACTATAATGGCGCAAGGCAAGAGGGCATTTCATATCTTCAGCGTACAGTTAGGGGACGGTTTCGCATGAGTGCTGCCCGTGCTTTTCTCAACCCAGCTAAAAAACGTTCCAACTTACGCGTGATCACAAACGCTCACGTGACTCGTATCCTTTTGGAGGGCAAGTGCGCAACTGGCATCACATACAAATTGGGCAGTGCTAAGGGGGTGGAGAGGCAAATTCATGCCGGCCAAGAACTAATACTTTGTGCCGGTGCTATAAATTCCCCGCATCTTTTGCAGATATCAGGAATTGGTGCAGCAGAGCATTTGCGAGAGATAGGCTGTGAGGTGCACCATGATTTGCCAGCTGTGGGGGACAACTTTCAGGACCATTACGCAACACGTCTAACCTATCGGGTGCGCGGCGTTGACACAATTAACAATCGTGCACGTGGGCTACCTTTGATTTCCGAGTTTGCTAAATACTGTTTTGGTAAAAAATCAATATTAAATCTTGGTCCGACTGCCGTTTTTTGTTTTATGAAATCAAATGAAAGCCTCAGTGATCCTGACATTCAAATCAATTTTACGCCTGGAACACACCAACGTGGAATGCAATCCACGTTGGAAAAACAAGCTGGCTTTACCATGGCTACATGGCAACATCGCCCCGAAAGTCAGGGGTATGTAAAGGCAAAAAGCACAGACCCGTTTGCACACCCTGAAATTCAGCCAAATTATCTCGCTGCTGAAACTGATCAAAACGTCATTTTGGCCGCAATTAAAATTTGTCGCAAGCTTGCACAAACTGAAGCCTTGAAACCTTTTGTTGTGGAAGAGACCTTTCCAAGTGCTTCCTGTCAAAATGATGATGACTTGTTGAACTCAGCGCGTGAAATTGGTCAGTCCATTTACCATTTAATGGGGACTTGCCGCATGGGTAATAGGGACGACAGAACTACAGTTGTTGATGCAGAACTGAGGGTTCATGGCATTAAAAACCTACGGGTAATCGACGCGTCCATAATGCCAACAATGGTGTCTGCGAACCTAAACGCAGCAGTCATGATGATTGCTGAAAAGGGCGCAGACATGGTTCTCGGGAAAACAGCTGCAAAGGCTCATTGAACCCTAAATTTATTTATAGCCCTGAAATCAACTTCCACCCCTAATCCAGGTGATTCCCCAAGCTTAATCAGGTTCGATGAAGTTTTAAAAAACGCATCTACAAAGGTACTTCGAAGAGGATTTTTATTAATATCAAACTCCAAAACACCATTGCCACCAACTGCGGCTAAGGCATGCGCTGACGCAAGCAAGCCAATACCACCGCCAAGATAATGTGGGCAATATCGGATGCCGGCTGCAATTATTTTCCTAGCAACCGGAACCGTCTCTGTCAAACCACCCCATTTTGCTAGGTCAGGTTGTATAACCGAAAAGTATGCAGCCTCAATTAAACGATCAAAATGACGGCCTCCCATAATATTTTCACCACCAGCAAGTGGAGTGTTGCCAGAGGCCTTCAAACTACGCCATTCATCATCGGGTCGGTCAGCATGAATTGGCTCCTCCAACCACTTGATGTCAAACGCAGCAATTTTTTGCATCATCTCCCTTGCCTCGTTTACAGTCCACGCCTGGTTTGCATCAACCATCAACTCCCCATTTTCGCCAAGTAAGGCACGTAATGATTTAATGTTCTGGATATCTTGCGCCGAATCAAATCCGATCTTTAACTTGAGTGCATTATGTCCCGCCTCCAGAGCCATTTCTGCAGTCTTTTCAGCATTGGCCGGGTTGATACCGCTTGCGTAAGTTTTTACGCTATCGCTTACACCACCAAGATATTTCCAGAGGGGTATTTTATCTCGCCTTGCCATTAAATCGTGAAGAGCAATATCAATGCCGGCAATGCATTGTGCCATCGGTCCAAATTCTCCAGTTTGCAACCCGAGAACCCATGTTTTTCTTGTCAAGAATTCAAATGCCTCGGCTGGGTTGTCAAATAGTTTCCCATTCAGCAAAGGTTTGAAAACACTCTCAATTAGCCGCGCACGATGTTCTGCACCAACCGCTGGGAAGTTACACCAAACCTCGCCAACTCCAGCCAAGTCATCCTCGTCAGTCAATTTAACTAAAACCATTGGACGGTCGTACATTGTGCCAAATGACGTTTGGACAATGGTTTCCAGAGGATAACGATATACCAGAACCTCAATAGATTTTATTTTGATCACACAAACCCTCCTGCAAGCCTAAACAGACTCTCCAACTGCTTCGTGAGCGTAAATGAATTCATCTGGGAATGTTAGCACTTCTTGTGGAAGGCAATGGTCTAACCTTTGGTAATTTTGCAAATACATCGGGCTCCATCTTGAATCTTGGCTGTGGTGTCTTCAGTGTTTAGTGAGGATTAAATTTTAGCTAAATACAGAATCACATTTATCTAGGCCCACGCAAAGAATTTTCTGGATTTTAACTGCCTAGCGGTCAACTATAAGATATTATGAAGACAAACCAAAAGCGTTATACACACATAATTGTTGGTGCCGGCTCCGCTGGCTGCCTATTGGCCAATCGACTTACATCCCGTGCTCAAAACTCTGTACTTTTGATTGAGGCCGGTGCTTGGGATGATGGCTTTTGGTTAAAACTGCCAGTCGGTTATTACAAAACTATGAACAATCAAAAAGTCTCACGGCACTTTGCCTGTGAGCCCAGCGAAGGTTCTGGTGGTCGTTCAATCAACTGGCCACGCGGGTGTGTGATTGGTGGGTCCAGCAGCATAAATGGCCTAATCTTTATTCGCGGACAGCACCAAAATTTTGATGACTGGGCGGCACTTGGTAACCATGGTTGGTCCTATACCGAGGTCTTGCCATATTTTAGAAGACTGGAAAACTTCAACGGCGAAGACTCTCAATTCCATGGTCGGCACGGTGAATTGCAGGTATCAAAATTGCGCAACCATCATCCCGATTGTTCGGCATGGCTTGACGCAGCTCATCAATATGGCCTTCCACTAAATGATGATTTCAATGCTGATACAACAGAAGGGGTTGGGGAATACCATCTATCCATTGGGGCTCGTTGGCGTTCCAGTTCTTCCCGTGCTTTTCTGGCGCCAGCTAAAGCTCGAAAAAACCTGGATATACTGACTAAAACATTGGTTACCCGTGTCCTTTTTGAAAACAAAAAAGCTGTTGGCGTTGAAATAGTCCAAGAGGGACGAAAGCAAGTACTTCA
>JAFMNI010000062.1 GCA_017859295.1 Candidatus Puniceispirillum sp.
CTAAGGCGGCGAAACATATTTGGCAATTTCAACGCCACCAGAAAGGCATCGGCGGCTGGCCCTGCACCCAGAAAACTGGCAAAGGCGATATCCCGCATGAAGCCAACAATACGGCTAATTGCCGTTAGGCTGCCAATCTGTTGAAAAGCGCGGCCAAGCGAGGTGGGTTTTGCAGGATTTGACGCAGTTGGTTGATCGGTCATACCGCTTCCTCATCGGCATCATCAAAAACCGCCAACAGCTGGTTGCGGATGGTTTGCTGGCGCGTTTCACTCTGAATTTGCAGACCAAAAATATCTTTCACATAAAACACATCGACAACGCGCTCGCCATAGGTCGACACGGTGGCCGTCTGAATTTGCAATCCAAGACCGGCAAGGCAAAGCGTGATTTTATGAAGCAAGCCCGGAAAATCGCGGCCATTCACTTCAATCACGCTATGGGTATTGCTGATCTTGTTCGACAAAAGAACGCGCGACGGAACCGGCATTTGCCGCACCCGAAGCGGGGTTTGCTGCCAACGCGCCAACAGCGCTTTTTCCAGTTTCAGTGACCCTGTTAGCGACTTTTCAAGCGTTGTGCGAATCCGCGCCAATTCATCTTGATCTTCAATCGCCTGATTCTTCATATCCTGCAAAAAGAAAACATCAAGAACCGTGCCATCATGACAGGTCGTAATGCGCGCACCAACAATATTCGCACCCGCCGCCGCCACCGCACCGGCAATCCGCGCAAACAGCCCCGGATCATCAACCGTTAGAATCGTCAATTCGGTTATGCGCCGCGCCGGATCGGGCTTGAAATCAATCAGCAAAAGCGCATCCTGATTGGCGAATTCATCACAAAGCCGCGCATGACGAACCTGACTTTCGCAATCAAATCCTGTCCAATAGGTCAGCGGCATATTCGCCGCATGCGCGGCAAACCGTGCCGCGTCCCAATCGGCTAGTTTCGCCGCTGCCTCCTGGCGCGCTTCTTGGGCATTGCCAAGCGCGATCACCGCCGGATCAGCGCCGCGCAAAACCGCATCGCAGCGATAATAAAGATCGCGCATCAACGCCGCTTTCCAGCCATTCCAGATATTTGGTCCAACCGCCCGAATATCGGCAACGGTCAAAACCAAAAGCAGTTTCAACCGCTCGGGTGATTGCACAATACTGGCAAAATCCTCGATCGTTTGCGGATCATTCAGATCATAGCGAAACGCGATTTTGCTCATCAGCAAATGATGCAGGATCAGCCAGCTAACGGTTTCGGTTTCTTCATGGCTTAGCCCCAGACGTGGGCAAACCGCCAATGCCACCTCGGCGCCCAAAACCGAATGATCGCCGCCACGCCCCTTGGCAATATCATGTAGAAGCATGGCAACATAAAGCGCGCGCCGCGATCCGATTTCCGGCATCACCTCGGTCGCAACCGGCGCGGCTTGGCGCAGCGCGCCGGTCTCAATCCCGTGAAGAATACCAATCGCCTTCAAGGTATGTTCGTCAACCGTATAGCTATGATACATATCAAATTGCATCATCGCGACAATCCGGCCGAAATCGGGCAAGAAACGGCCAAAGACACCGCTTTCATTCATCAGACGAAGCACCCGTTCAGGGTTTTTGCGCGATGTCAGAATATCCAGAAATAATTGGTTTGCCTGCGCATCATCACGCGTTTTTGAATCAAGTGCCGATAACGCCCGGGTGACGCGTTGAAGCGTGCTTGGATGAACATCAGCATCATGTTTTTGCGCAATGGAAAATAATTCGATCAGCCGAACTGGCGCGTCACGGAACAAGGCCTCATCAACAAGCCGAACACGCCCACTTTCAATATGAAACGGATCAAGCTCATGAGTGCGCAGAAAATCAGGTCGCCAATTGATCAGACTTTTGCGGAAATCAGTTTCCATCGCCGCGCAGAAAATACGCGTTAAATTGCCAACATTCCGCGCGGCCAGATAATAGCGTTTCATAAAGCGTTCAACACCACGAAGCCCGCCCCGATCGGCAAAGCCAAGACGCGGTGCAATGATCATTTGCGCTTCGAAATCCAACCGTTCTTCGGGTCGGTCAGCATGAAGATGAAGATGACAGCGAACCGTCCATAAAAACCGCTGCGCCAGGGCAAATTTCCGCGCCTCGCCATCACGAAGAATACCCTTTTTGACAATGTCGATCATGCTGTTGGCACGATAGGCATATTTGGTAATCCAGAACAGGCTGTGAAGGTCGCGAAGTCCGCCTTTACCATCTTTGACGTTGGGTTCAACAACATAGCGCGTATCGCCAAATCTCTTATGGCGAAGGTCACGCTCGGCAAGCTTTTCTTCAACATAGGCAAGCGGTTTCTGTTTGGCAATTTTACGCTGAACCGTCCGATTCAATTTCACCCACATCGAATCATCACCCGCCACATGACGCATTTCAAGAAGGCTTGTCAGCACTGTCTGATCGTCATTTGCCGCGTCAATCGATTCGGCGATGCTGCGGGTTGAATGGCCAATTTTCAAGCCAAGATCCCATAAAATATACAGCATGAATTCGATAAATTTCGTATGGGATTCGGTCGCTTTTTTCGGCATCAGAAACATGATATCAATATCGGAAAATGGTGCCATTTCACCACGTCCATAACCGCCAACGGCAATCAGCGCCAGCTCGTCACCTCCAGCGCATTGTTTTTGCGTTTGCGCGTAAAGGCTTTGCAGCAAAATATCAATGACCCAAGCATGCATGCCAACATAAACAGCGCCATCATTGCTGTGGTAAAACGACTCACGAAGGCTGGCTTTGGCCTGATCAAGATGGGTTCGCAAACAGCTTAACAGCTTGGTACGATTTACCGGTGTTTTGCCAGTGGCATATGAATCAAGTTCGGCCTCGATCGCCTGCCGGTCAAGCGGTGGCTGATTGACAGCCATTGCGCCTTGCAACGGCAATAGCCAACGATGCCATGCAATGCTATCGGGCATGGTGGCTGGGCTGGCAATTGGGCTGGCTTTGGCCGATTGCGATTTTGACGATTCTAGATCTAAAATTTTGGTCATTTTTTATCACCTGATGGCAATGGCGGCAAAGCCGGGTCATAGCGCAATGCCTTAAGCCGGTAAAGCATATCCAACGCCTCACGCGGGGTAAGGCTATCGGGTTGCATTTCATCGAGCGCGGCGCCGATTTCATCTGGCGTCACTGGCGTTTCTGGCGCTTTGCTTTGATAGTCAAATAGCGGCAGATTATCGGCCATCAACCCAGCATCAACCGCGCCATGCTGGCCGGTTTCAAGTTCGCCTAAAATGGTTTCGGCACGGCCAAGGACCGCGACTGGCAATCCGGCAAGCCGAGCCACATGAACGCCATAAGACCGATCCGCCGAACCGGCAACAACCTGATGCAAAAACACAATTGAGCCCTGCCATTCGCGAACCTGCATTGCATGGCAACGAAGCTGGTCGAGGGATTTTTGAAGATGCGTCAATTCATGATAATGCGTTGCAAACAGCGTTCGGCAAGCGCTGGCATCATGCAGATATTCAAGCGTTGACCAAGCAATCGCCAAGCCATCATAAGTGGCCGTGCCACGACCAATTTCGTCAAGAATAACCAATGACCGATTGGTAGCCCGATTCAAAATTGCCGCGGTTTCAACCATCTCAACCATGAAGGTCGAACGGCCACGCGCCAGATCATCGGCCGCACCAACGCGGCTGAACAAACGATCAACAAGCCCAATAACCGCCGTTTCAGCAGGAACATAAAGCCCTGCCTGCGCCATAATCGCAATATGTGCATTCTGTCGCAAAAAGGTGGATTTTCCGGCCATGTTAGGGCCGGTCAAAAGCCATAGCCGCCCATTATCCAGATTGCAATCATTGGCAATAAAGGGGGTTTGCGAATCAAGCATCGGCTCGATCACCGGATGGCGACCCTTGGTAATGTTCAATACCGGTTCGGCAACCAATTGTGGGCGGCAATAATGATTCGCTGTCGCCAGCTGCGCTGCGGCGGTTGCAACATCAATTTCGGCAAGCGCGCGCGCCGCATTGCCAAGGTCATGTGCCGCCTGCAAAACCAATGACCGCAACCGGTCAAATATTTCCAATTCAAGCGCCCGCGCACGATCGGCCGCGCTGGCCATATCGCGTTCCATTTGTGCTAGCTCGGTCGTGGTAAACCGCACCGCCTGCGCGGTGGTTTGCCGATGGATAAAGATTTCATGATCCATCAATTTGCCAGCATGATTGCTTCGCACGTCAATATGATAGCCAAGAACATTATTATGTTTGATCTTTAGCGAGGCTATACCAGTTTCATCAACATAGCGGCTTTGCAAGGCAACAATTAACCGGCGGCTTTCATCACGAAGCCCGCGCAAATCATCAAGCGCAAGATCATAGCCTTGACGGATAAAGCCGCCATCACGCGCCAAAAGCGGTAATTCATCTGCCAGCGCAGGCGTCAATTCATCGCTTAGCCCGCGCGGACACAACATCATATCAAGGCAATCCGGCAAGCCATCGGGCAGGGCAAGTCCACCCATGCCCTTTGCCGCAACCGCATTTATCTGCGCGGCGATCTCGCCAGCACCATCAAGCCCATTGGCAATATTCGCCAAATCACGCGGGCCGCCATGACCAAGCGACAGGCGCGATAGGGCGCGTTCAATATCGGGCTGAATCCGAAGCTGTGATCGCACCTTATCGCCACAAGCCGTCTCGGCCAGAAACCAGCTCACCAGATCAAGCCGTGACTCGATCGCCGCAACATCAAATAGCGGTGCGGCAAGCCGTTCGCCAAGAAGCCGCCCACCGGCCGCGGTCAAGGTGCGATCGACCGCATGAAGCAGGCTACCGCGCCGTTCGCCAGTCAAAGTGCGCGATAATTCCAAAGACCGCCTTGTTGCCGGATCAATTTCCATAAAGCCAGCATCACTGACCGCGGTCAGTGGCAAAAGCCTCGGCATATTGCCAACCTGTGTTGCCTCAAGATAGCCAAGAAGCGCCCCACCGGCTGAGAGCATGGCACGGCTGAAATGACCCATGCCATCCAGACTTGCAACCTGATAAAACCGTTCAAGTGCCTGTCTGGCGCGCGTCGAATCAAATAACGATGCCGCCTGTTCGGTTGCACAGATTTGGCTAGCCTCGAACCAATCGGGAAGGTCAAATCCCTGCGGATAAATCAATTCTGCCGGATCAAGACGCGCAAGCAAGGTTTCAAGACCATCATCAGCCATTTCTTGAACCAAAAAATCACCTGTCGACATATCAGCCCATGCCAAAGCCAGCTGGGTTTCTGCCCGGCCAAGCGCAACAAGATAATTATGCGCCCGCGCTGGCAACAATTCATCTTCGGTCAGCGTGCCAGGGGTCAGCACCCGTACCACATCACGTTTTAGCGGGCCTTTGCCGCCGCGCTGTTTTTGTTCTTGTGGATCTTCGGTTTGCTCGCAAATCGCCACCCGGTGACCAGCGCGGATCAATTTTGCCAGATAGCCATCAACCGAATGAACCGGAACGCCGCACATTGGTACATCAAGCCCATCTTTGCTGCCGCGTTTTGTTAGCGTAATGCCAAGCTGTTTGGCGGCCATTTCGGCATCGTCAAAAAACATCTCATAGAAATCACCCATCCGGTAAAAAAGCAAAGAATCAGGATGCGATTCCTTGACGCGCAAATATTGCGCCATCATCGGGGTCGGCGCTTTCACTTTTGGCGCATTTGCTGTAGAAGATTGAGATGTCATAGCGTTTTGACATTGCCCCAACTTGATCTTTAGAACAAGATCGAACCGGTTCTGGTCGAACGTTATGGATCATTATTCTTGTGTTGGTTTGTATCAGACTGAAATTTTAACCCACATGGCCGTTTTTGAACGCCGTGATAAAGTATTTGAGACATGACAGATAAAGATAAACTCCTTGATGCCGAAGCCCTTGCCTTTCACGCCAATGGCCGCCCCGGAAAATTCCAAATTGCCGCGACCAAGCCGCTGACAAGCCAGCATGATTTATCGCTTGCCTATTCGCCAGGTGTGGCCGCGCCATGTCTTGAAATCGCTGCTGATATCAATACGGCCTATGATTACACCAATAAGGGCAATCAGATTGCCGTTATCTCAAACGGCACTGCGGTTCTTGGTCTTGGCGATATTGGCGCAGCGGCGGCGAAACCCGTCATGGAAGGCAAGGCTGTTCTTTTCAAGAAATTTGCCGATATTGACGGTATTGATCTGGAATTAAACACAACCGACACTGACGCTTTTGTCAGCGCGGTCGAGTTAATGATGCCAACCTTTGGCGGAATCAATCTTGAAGATATCAAGGCACCTGAATGTTTTGTGATTGAGCAACAGCTTCGTGACAAGCTGGATATACCGGTTTTCCATGATGATCAGCATGGCACCGCGATTATTGTCGCTGCAGGCCTGATCAATGCGTTTCACCTGACCGGTCGTGACATGAAAAGCGTCAAGATTGTTGGCAATGGCGCCGGTGCTGCCTCGATTGCCTGTGTTGAATTGCTGAAAATCATGGGGGTTCCAACTGATAACATCATCATCTGTGACCGTTCTGGCCCAATTTACAAGGGCCGCGAAGGGTCCATGAACCAATGGAAATCGGCACATGCAGCCGATACTGATGCCCGCAGCCTTGAAGATGCGCTTGTCGGGGCGGATGTTTTCCTTGGCCTGTCATCAGGTGGTGCCTTGACCAAAGGCATGGTTGAAAAAATGGCACCACGGCCGATCATCTTTGCCATGGCCAATCCGGTTCCGGAAATCTGGCCAGCCGAGGCCAAAGAGGTGCGCCCCGATGCGGTGATCGCAACTGGACGGTCGGATTTTCCAAATCAGGTGAATAACGTTCTTGGCTTTCCTTATATTTTCCGTGGTGCGCTTGATGTTCGCGCCAGCAAAATCACCGAAAATATGAAAATCGCGGCGGCAAATGCCCTGGCGATGCTGGCGCGTGAAGATGTGCCCGATGCGGTGGCTGATGCCTATGGTGGCCAATCGCTTGCCTATGGTGAAGATTACATCATCCCGACACCTTTTGATCCGCGCCTGATTGTGGCCGTATCGTCAGCCGTTGCCGAAGCGGCAATGAATGATGGCGTTGCTCGCCGGCCAATTGATGATCTTGATGAATATCGCCGGTCATTATCGGCACGTCTCGATCCAACCGCAGGTGCCTTGCAATCTATTTTCGAACGCGTTAGCGCCAATAAAAAACGCATCGTCTTTGCCGAGGGTGAAGAAGAGCGGGTGATCCGTGCCGCGCTGGCATTCCGCAATGCCGGTTATGGCTATCCAATCCTTCTTGGCCGCGAACATCGGGTCAAGGAAACGATCCAGCGTCTTGGTCTTGATGGTGCCGAAGATTTACCAATTACCAATGCCAAGATATCCGAACATCTGACCGAATATACCGATCTGCTTTACAGCAAGCTTCAACGCCGCGGATCGCTTTACCGCGATTGCCAGCGCATGGTGAATCTTGATCGCAATGTCTTTGCGGCCTGTATGGTTAGCTGTGGCCATGCCGATGCGCTTGTGACCGGGGTAACCCGCGCTTTTCAACCAAGCCTAGCGCATATCCGCCGGGTCATTGATGTTGCCGAAGGCAGTAAATTCATGACCACCTCGATGATTATTTCGAGAGGCCGGACGGTTTTTGTTGGTGATATTGCCGTGACCGAACGTCCTGATGCTGAAGAAATGGCTGATATTGCCGTTGCCTTGGCTGCCAAGGCGCGTCAAATGGGCCATACGCCGCGTGTTGCCATTTTGTCATTCACCAATTTTGGCAATCCAGAATCACGCACCAGTGTCGAGGCGCGTCGTGCGGTTGAAATTTTGCAAAGCCGTGATGTCGGGTTTGAATTTGACGGTGAAATGACTGGAGATATCGCACTTGATTATGATTTGATGAAGTCGCGCTATCCGTTCTGTAACCTGACCGGACCTGCAAATATTCTGGTAATGCCTGGGCTGCATTCAGCCAATATTTCTTTCAAATTGGTGCATCAGCTAGGCAATGTTTCGGTGATTGGGCCAATTATGATTGGTGGCGCGCATCCGTTCCAGATTGTGCAGATGGGCGCATCGGTTAGCGATATCGTGCAAACCGCCGTGCTTGCCGCGCATGATGCCATTCGCTAGCGCGGGAGCAAGAACAGGCCGCTAGAAACTGGCCGCAAGCTGTTTTAAATCGGATTGTGGCCGCGCACCAATATGCGAAATAACCTCACCAGCGGCGAGACTGGCAAGCCGGCCTGACTGCAAAAGATCAAATCCATTCGTGCGGCCAAACAAATAGCCGGCGGCAAATAAATCACCAGCACCAGTTGTATCAATCACCGGCCCTTGCGGCATGGCGGGGATTTCGTGATGGTCAGCACCTGCACCAATAAAGGCACCGGCTGGCCCACGTGTAACCACCAACTCGTCAATCTTGACAGCCAAGGCAGCAATGGCATCTTGGCTGCTTAATTGATAGAGGCTGGCGACCTCGTCTTCATTCCCAAACAAGATCGAGATATGATCGGCAATAAAGCTGGATAGCGCCGCGCGGTGCCGTTCGGCACACCATGGATCCGACAGTGATAGCGCCAGCCTGACATCATGCTTTTCGGCAAGACGCGCCGCCTCGGCAAAAATGGCAGGGCCATTTGGCGCATCAAAAAGATAGCCTTCAAGATAAATAATTTTTGCCGATGCGGCATCAGCAAGCGCAAGATCGCCAGCTTCAAATTCGATGCTGGCACCAAGAAACGTATTCATTGATCGCGCCGCATCGGGCGTCACAAGAATGATTGATGATGCGGTTGGTGATCCGCTGCTGGCTGGCGGTTGATCAAAACCGACACCGGCTGCCTTGATATCATTCCGGAACGCCGCGCCAAGATCATCATCATGGACGCGGCCAATGAAATTTGCCGATCCGCCAAAGGCGGCAACGCCAACCGCCGTATTGGCCGCCGATCCCCCCGAAATCAATTGCGGCGAGCCGATCTTGTCAAGAGCGGCGTAAAGCCTTGCTGATTCAGCCGCATCAAGAAGCGTCATCACCCCTTTTTCAATGCCGTTCGTCTGCAAAAAATCATCGCCACATTGCCCAAAAATATCAACAATGGCATTGCCAACCGCCAGCACATCAAGAGATTTTACCCGCATCACCGCATCCTCATTCCAAATTCTGCGACGCGACATTAAGCCGGACATGATCGAAGAACAAGGCCAATGGCAATCAAAACCCAAAAGAGTTCGTGCAAAGACCGACTTTTTCAGCTAGACCCTAGGCCGTCAATATTGCTAACGCGGTGCGAAATATGCGTCACTTACATTTTTATCTGTTTGGGTTTGCCGCGCTTGTTGCAGCGTGCCAGCCGGTGACGCCAACCACGGTCAATAGCAAAGCAGCCCCCACGATTACCGTCGCCCCTGAAGGTCAAACCGACATTGACCTTGTTGTCAGCACTGTCACGAAAACTGCCGATGGCGTGGCTGGCACCGATTCTGGTTTGGGCACCGATAACGACACCAAAGACACGGAAATCGCCGCCATTCCGGCAACGCCGCCCGTTCAGCCAACGCCCGTTCAGCCAGTGAAAGTTCAGCCACCATTTCGCCCCAAAGCGATGATCGGATCAGCATCAATCATGTTGGTTCGCGATCTTGGCATTGCGAATATGATCCGGCAGGAGGGCTCGATTGAAATCTGGCAATATCGTTTTGCCGACTGTGTTGTTGATTTCTTTTTCTATCCAGCAAGCCAAGGATCATCGCAATTGATCATTAAAGATTGGGATATGCGAAGCGCGGTGATTGGCGGCAGAGTTAA
>JAFMNI010000063.1 GCA_017859295.1 Candidatus Puniceispirillum sp.
GAAAAATGGTCGGAGCGGCGGGATTTGAACCCACGACCCCTACACCCCCAGTATAGTGCGCTACCAGGCTGCGCTACGCTCCGGCCAGTGCTGGTTATAGCCGCGCCAAGATATCTAGGCAATCGGCTTTTAAGCAAAAATGATAAGGCCTAGTGATTAAGCTGCTGTTTTAGCGCTGCAAGGCGGGTTTTCACATCATCAAGCATCGCCATTGCCGCGGCAAGATCTTTGCCTGATGCGCTGCTTGCTGTGACGGAGGCATTTGGTTTGGTGGCTGATGCTTTGCTTCTTACCAGCTTTTGCGCGCCCTTGATGGTAAAGCCATCGACATATAAAAGCTGTCTAATCCGGCGCAAAACGGCAACATCGTCAGGCCGGTAATAACGCCGGCCACCGCTTCGCTTTAATGGGCGAAGGCTGGAAAATTTGCTTTCCCAAAAGCGCAAAACATGTTGTGGCACATCTAGCAGCGCCGAGACTTCAGAAATTGTTTTGAAAGCGTCGTTAGCTTTGTCGTTCATTGCGAACCGTCTACACGATCCTTGAGGATATGCGACGGACGGAACGACAAAACGCGGCGTGATGTAATGACCGCTTCGATCCCTGTTTTCGGGTTACGGCCAACGCGCTCGCTTTTCGACTGAACTGAAAAAGTGCCAAAAGAGGACAGTTTTACTTCTTCACCAGCCTCAAGACAGGCGCAAATTTCCTCAAGAACCGCCTCGACAAGATCGGAGGATTCATTTCTTGATAACCCTATATTCCGGTAGACGGATTCGGTTAAATCTGCGCGTGTAAGTGTTCCCATAGCCTCAAAACGCTAACCACTTTTGAACCTATGGTCAATTCAGAAAGTTAGTACAAATGATGGATTAGGACGAAAAGCCAAAAAAAATTGATATTTGCGGCATCCAGCCAGTGTCAAAGGGCGAAAATCACGAAGGACGACCGAATTTCACCAAGGCTGCGCCCCACACAAGCCCGCCACCAATCGCTTCCATCGCCAAAACATCACCATTCTTGATTCGGCCATCATCGACTGCCGCACTAAGCGCCAGCGGAATTGACGCTGCCGATGTATTGGCATGCTGCTCGACGGTGCGCACAACCCGATCAGATGGCAAATCCATTTTTTTCTGCATGGCATCAATAATGCGCACATTGGCCTGATGCGGAACCAGCCAGTCAATATCGCCCGCTTGCATATTGGCAGCGCTCAAGGCTTCATCCATAACCGATGCAAGTTTTTCAACGGCATGGCGAAACACTTCTTTGCCTTCCATGCGCACATGACCAACCGCAGCATTGCTTGATGGGCCACCATCGACATAGAGAATATCACGATAGGCACCATCAGAATGAAGTACCGACGAGCGAATGCCCCAATCACCAGCATCATCACCGGCATCATCGGCAAGCTCAAGTACCACAGCGCCAGCGCCGTCACCAAACAAAACGCAGGTTGTCCGGTCTTCCCAATCAAGCAATTTTGAAAAGCTTTCCGCCCCAACAACAAGCGCGCGACGTCCACGCCCCGATTGCAACATGGCATCAGCAATATCAAGTGCATAGACGAATCCGGCGCAAACCGCCTGGATGTCAAAGGCAATCGCGCCTTTGGCGTCGATCATATGCTGTAACTTTGTGGCGGTTGAGGGAAAGGTATTATCAGGCGTTGTTGTGGCAATGATGATAAGGTCAATATCGCCGCCGGTTAGCCCAGCATTGGCAAGCGCCTTTGAGGCAGCATGATAGGCCAGATCGGCGGTGGTTTCACCATCGGCAACAAGATGGCGTTGGGCAATGCCGGTACGCCGCCTGATCCAGGCATCATCCGTATCAACAAAGCTGGAAAGCGCCTCATTCGTGACGACATTGGCTGGCAAGTAAGACCCGACAGCGGTCATCAAAACCCGTTGATTAGTCATTCGCAATCTTTCTTTGTTCGCGGATCAACCCCGCCTTTTCAATGGCAGCACTGACATCAGGAATAAATCCATGATCAACAAGATTGGCCGCAACATCAATAGCATTTGAAAACCCAAGTGAGTCGGTTCCGCCATGCGATTTTACCGCAATCCCGTTCAACCCCAGAAAAACCGCACCATTATAACGTCTTGGGTCCATCTTGGTTCGAAAATTCTTTAGCGATTTGCGGGCAAATAAATAGCCGATCCGCGCAAAAACCGACGCCCGAAACGAGCGACGTAGCATCAAGGTAAATAATCCGGCAACGCCTTCGGCGGTTTTCAGCGCAATATTGCCAGAAAATCCATCCGTCACGACAATATCAACGCAGCCCTTGACCAGATCAGACCCTTCAACAAAGCCAAGATAATTCACCCCTAAATCGGGGTTTGACAATTCTTGGGCTGCCAAGCGCAAATATTCATGGCCTTTTTGTTCTTCTTCACCAACATTCAACAAACCAACGGTTGGATTATCTTTTCCCATCAATGACAGATAAAATGCCTGCCCCATCAGGGCGAATTGCACCAGATTTTCCTCGTCACATTCAAGATTGGCACCAAGATCGAGCATGCACATGGGGTCATGTTCGGTTGGGAAAAAGCCGGCAATGGCCGGGCGGGTAATGCCGGGCATGGTGCGGAGCTGTAATTTCGCCATCGCCATCAACGCGCCGGTATTGCCAGCCGACACGATGGCATCAGCCCGCTTGGCTGCAACTTCGGCAATGGCAAGCCACATCGAGCTTTCACGCCCGCGGCGCACTGCTTGCGAGGCTGTTTCATTTGACGAAACCGCAAATTCGGTGTGAATCACTTCGGCGTCTCTGACATGCTTTGATTTGGCCAGCAACGGACGAATCACCGTTTCGTCACCAACGAACAGAATCTCGATATGCGGCGATTTCGCCTTGGCAATATCGGCACCATCAATGACTGATGCTGGCGCGTTATCGCCACCCATCGCATCAAGCGCAATCTTAATTACTCCAGACAGGGTATATCCTCCCAACCTGCTTTGCATTATTTTGGGGGCTGGCGTTTTAACGCAGCAAGCCCAGCAAATGGATGATCCGACGATTCCTCGCCAATTGTGAATGTTTCCGGTGCTTCAGGCGCACGCGGCCACGGGGTGACTGCAACCGCAAGCGATTGCGCCAGCATTTCGCCAATCTTGATTGCGCCATTTTCAAGAGGTTCTGCCTCATCAAGATGGACTTCAACCTCGTCAGGGTCGCCGGCGGTGCGAACATAGCGTTCTTCGAGCAGAAAATCTATAGTCTCGCTGACTGGGACGCCAGTTGCACCACAAGCCTGAACAATCTCACCCTTTAACTGACCCGAAACATCCCAGCAACCGCGCGCAGCTTTGCGCACGCGAAGCTCGGCTGATAAAGACCCAACCTCGATAAAATCAAACCGTGCCGCTAACAGCTGGCATTCGGCGTCAGTGGCAACAAATTTATAGAAATTGCCCGTATCCGGCCGGATACGGTCAACATTGATTTCAGAATCCAAATTTATCAGAGGCATATTTTTATCTTTACCAAGCTATTTAGCGGCCAAAGGTGACTGTTTCATACAGCTTAACTGGTTCAAAATGATCAATCCTAGACAATTGGCGAAATATCACCCGCCGCATAAGCGCAAAGTAAAACAGTGAGCGCACCGTAAAATAATGCTGGCCTATTTAATGCTGGCCTATTTGATGTCAAGCTTGCCCGCAAGAACCTGTTCAGCCGGAAGATTATCGATTTCCTTGACCAGCGCAAACAGATAATCAACAAGACCATTCGCCAGGGGATCAATGGTTTCATTGCCGCGAAACAAATTACGATTCAAGGCTGCCGAAAAATATTTTTTATCATTATTATCAATAGCATCAACATAGGATTCAAGACGCCCCATAAAGGCTTCGGCCATGGCACGAACGCGTTTTGAAACGCCAATATCGCCTGCGCCCATCTCGCGAAGCGACAAATCCATGTCAGCGAACATCGAATCAAACAATTGCTGGCTCAATGCTTTGCCGTCATCATCCAGTGTTTTCAGCTTTCGCATCACCAAGGCCACAATCAGGCTAAGCGCATCAAAACGTCCATCAACATCATCGGCAACGCCATATGTGTCGAAAAAGGCCGGATTTCGGGCTAAACGAACCGCCTCCGCATACAGCTTTTCCGCATGATCAGCCTGCCGGCGTTGCCCCCAGCCAAGTAAATTGCCGAGCCATGCTTGTGCTTTTTCGTTCATTGTTGCAACATCCCGCATTATTGACCTAATTTGTTGGCGTGACCAAAATGCCCGCTTGGCCCCTTCTATATCGCAGGAACCCCGTAATGACCAGTGTCTCTTTGACCCGACTATCTTTCTTACGCCAAATCAAGCAAGGCTTTGGCGCGCTTGGCATCGGCATTTTCTGCCTTGGCTTTTTGGCCGGATGCGGCGAAAGAATCAGCGAACATGGCCATGTCATCAATCAGGCCGAGATGGACACGATCAAAATTGGTCAAACCAACCGCGCCGATATCATTGGCATGCTTGGCCAACCAAGTTTTGAAGGCGCTTTTGATAGCCGCAAAATCTATTACGCCAGTCAAATTATGGAACAGCCAGTTGCTGGCATCAACAAAACCAAATCGCGGATGATTTACGCTTTTACATTTGACGCAAACAACAACTTACAAGAAATTGATTTAATTGATGAAAAAAGTGGTCTTAATGTCGCGCATATCAGGTCTAAAACACCAACACCCGGCAACAGATTCGGCGTTGCTGAACAGATTTTCTCAAATTTGAAGCGCCAGCAAGCGACCGAATAAACCGCCAAGCCTAACCGCCAGAACCTATTTCCCCATCTCAACAATGCGGGCATTGTGCGCCATGCGATCAAGAACGGCATTCACAAACCCGACATCGCATCCGCATGCGTCACTCAAAGCGGCATATTCGCTGACCGCTGCACGGGCGGGGATATGCGGCATTGATCGCAATTCATAGGCTCCACATCGCAATAAAGATAATTCAATCCGCGCCAGACGATCAAGCGACCATCCCTCGGCAAGCTGGGCGGCAATTGCCGCATCAATGTCGACAACATCATGTTCGACACCGGCATAAAGCGCATTGAGGTGCCCTTCATCCAGATCTTTGACCTTGAATGATTTTGCTGCATCGCCAGCATAATGCGCCAAGAATTGCGGTGCAAAATTGATCGCCGACTGACCGGTGATCAATGTTTGATAGATAATCTGAACGGCTGCCAGACGTGCCGCAGACCGGCGACGAACCGGAACCGCTTTTAATGTTTGTTTGTCATCGCTCATCAGATTAACCGCAAAATTCCTGTTTTAATGCTGCCATCGCCAGCGCCGCACGCGCGGCATCACCGCCCTTATCCTTGCGCGCAGCATCGGCACGCGCCCAAGCCTGATCCTCATTTTCAACGGTCAGAATGCCATTACCAATCGCCAATCCATCAGCGAGTGACAGATCCATCAATCCGCGTGCTGATTCATTGCAAACCGTATCATAATGGCTGGTTTCGCCGCGAATAACGCAGCCAAGCGCAACATAGCCGTCAAAATGCCGGTCGCCAATCGACGCCATAGCGATCGCCGCCGGTATTTCAAGCGCGCCAGGCACCGAAACACGCTCATAGCTTGCCCCTGCTGCCTCAAGCGCAGCAACGGCGCCTGCGGCCTGTGCATCGGCGATCTCGCCATAGAAACGCGCCTCAACAATCAAAAAATGTCCGGCCATTATGTTTGCTCCTGATGAATGCGCTGCCAATCGGTGATTTCAAGGTCATAACCTTCAAGGCTCACCACATTTGGACGTGTGTCGGATAACAAGATCATCTTGCGAATACCAAGATCGGTTAGAATTTGCGCACCAACGCCATAATCACGCAAATCGCGGTTACCGCTTGTGTCACTTGTCATATTCAATTTCTGGCTCACCATTGATGAAAGGCTAGAAGCGATGGATTCGCGCAAAACAACGATAACGCCGCATCCGGCTTTGGCAATTGCCGCCATTGCTGTTGCCAATTCGTCACCTGCCCGCTTTTCCGACACTGCGCCAAGAAGATCGGCCATCAGATCAAGCGCATGCATACGCACCAAAATAGGGTCACCAGCGCTGATGTCACCCTTTACCAAGGCAATATGTTCGATATTCGATACCGTATTGGCATAGATTACCATACGCCATTCACCACCAATGCGTGTTGTGATAGCGCTTTCGACGGTGCGTTGAACAAGCGATTCATTGCGCCGCCGCCATGCGATCAGATCGGCAATTGATGCAATTTTCAGATCATGTTCTTTGGCAAAACCAATCAAATCGGGAAGACGCGCCATTTCGCCATCATCTTTCATGATTTCACAAATCACGCCAGACGGATTATCTGACCCGCAGGCACGCGCAATATCGACAACAGCTTCGGTATGGCCAGCGCGAACCAAAGTTCCACCATCGCGGGCAATCAATGGAAAGATATGGCCCGGGGTAGTGATATCGCGTTCGCCACAATTTGGATCAATCGCAGTTTTGATGGTCAGGGCACGATCTGCGGCCGAAATACCGGTTGTGACGCCCTCACGCGCCTCGATTGAGATGGTAAAAGCGGTTTCATGCCGCGATTCATTGCGGCGCTCCATCATTGTCAGGCCAAGCTGTTCGGTGCGGATACGCGTCAAAGCAAGACAGATTAATCCACGGCCATATTTAGCCATGAAATTGATTGCATCTGCCATCGCATATTCACCAATGACACATAGATCGCCTTCATTTTCGCGGTCTTCGTCATCAACAAGGATGAAAAGCTTGCCTGCCTTGGCATCGGCAATCACCTCTTCAATTGTTGATAAACC
The DNA here is from genome assembly GCA_017859295.1 of Candidatus Puniceispirillum sp. Taxonomy (GTDB): domain Bacteria; phylum Pseudomonadota; class Alphaproteobacteria; order Puniceispirillales; family Puniceispirillaceae; genus UBA3439. The sequence goes on from JAFMNI010000063.1 coordinate 6,845, forward strand.
ATTGCGGCTTGGTGGGGTCATTGCATTAATCCTTATCAAACGCTGCAAGGCGGGCAACATAGCGCGCCAGCATATCAATTTCCATATTCATCTTTTGCCCGACGACAGCCTGTCCCCAGCCGGTGACATCCCAGCTATGCTGAATGATATTGAGGCTGAACGCATTGCCTTTGACCGCATTGACCGTCAAGGACACGCCATCAAGCGCAATCGACCCCTTTGGGGCAACAAATTTGGCCAATGATTGCGGTGCCTCTAACCAGACAACATGGCTGTCACCAGCCGGTGTGATTGACGTAATCACGGCCAAACCGTCAACATGACCCGATACAATATGCCCGCCAAGCTCGTCGCCAAGGCAAAGCGCGCGTTCAAGATTTATCCGATCGCCCTGCTGCCAGCTGCCAAGCGTTGTCACGGCCATGGTTTCGGCTGAAGCGGCAACTTCAAACCAATGATCCTGCCGGTCAATCACGGTTAGGCAAATTCCCGAACAGGCGATTGACGCACCGATATCAATGGCGGCGCAATCCCAATCGCAGGAAATGCGCAATAGCCGATCGCCTTTATCGGTGATCGCCTCAAGGCAGCCAATGGCTGTAATAATACCGGTAAACATGGTTTATGCCTGTGTTCTGCCAGTGTTGGCGTTGGGTCTTTGCAAGATAATCAGGCGGTCATTGCCGATTGCCTGATAATGCGTCTGGATATATCTGTTTTCGGTCAAGATTGCCACCGCGTTGATTGTTTGAGAGGTGAATTGCCCAACCGCTGGCAAGGCATCACCGCCCAAAATATGATCTGATTGTGTCCAGTAAAGGCAATCAGCGGCATCGGCCGCCAAAAAGCTGGTCACAAGGCCGGTACCAGCCTCGACAAGCGCATGATTGACCCCCCTCATGCCCATATAGCGCAATGCCGCACCAATATCAGGCCGCCCTTCAGCATCACCGGGCAAAGGCACAATCACACATCCGGCATCACCAAGCGCTTGGCGGCGTGGTTCAGATGCCGCTTCACTGCAAAACAGCGTCACTGGATGGGGGCTTTGCAAAATTGCTGCGGCGGTGGGAATCCGCAAAAGCCGGTCAAAAATGAAAATAGGTGGGCTGTCATTTTCCAGCCCTTCATTGCGACAATTCAACTGCGGATCATCAGCAAGAACAGTACCGATACCAGTGATGATGGCATCGGCCTGACTGCGCAACAAATGCACATAGCGGCGCATTTCTGGGCCGGTTAACCAGCGTTTTTTCCGGTCAGAAAGCGCAATTCTACCATCAATTGACGCTGCAATTTTAAGTGAGCAATAAGGCTTACCATTCTGAATTTTATGAATAAAATATTTTAATGTTTCACTTGCCAGCGCGGCCTCAACCCCAAGGCAAACAATGATGCCTTCTTTGGCAATTTGTGCCAAACCATTGCCATTTACCCGCGGATCAGGATCTTGAAGCGCAACGACAAGACGCGCAATACCAGCGGCGATTAGCGCATCCGCGCATGGCGGGGTTTTCCCGTGATGGGCGCAAGGTTCAAGCGTGACATAGGCAGTGCCGCCCTGAAGGGCGATACGTCCAGCATCATCAAGACTGGCCAATGCCGCAGATTCGGCATGGGGCACGCCGCCTGCCCCTGTATGGCCCGATGCCAGCAACTGCCCATCCGCGCCAATCAGAACACAACCAACCGGTGGATTAACCCCGCCACGGCCAATGCCGCGCTGTGCCGCCATGATGGCAGCGCGCATCCATCTTGTATCTTCGGGGAAAACTGGATTTGACCGGAAATCCTGCGTCTTAGCCGCTTTACTCACCAAGCTCTTTTTCGACAAAGGCTTCAAAATCCTTGGCCTCTCGGAAGTTACGATATACTGACGCATAACGGACATAGGCGACTTGATCCAGCTTGTACAATGCTGCCATCACCAATTCACCAACACGCGCACTTGGCACGTCACCATCGGCATGGCTTTCTAGCTGGCGAACGATGTCGTTGATTGCCATGCCAACAGCTTCGGCGTCAACATCGCGTTTGCGAAGGGCAATATCGAATGACCGTTCCAGCTTTTCACGGTCAAAAACTGATTTACGACCATCACGTTTGACCAATGTAATTTCGCGGATTTGCACCCGTTCAAAAGTGGTGAATCTGGCGTCACATTTCCCGCATAAGCGCCGGCGTCGGATCGCCCCGCCATCTTCGGCAGGGCGTGAGTCCTTTACCTGTGTATCTTCGTTCCCGCAAAACGGACAAATCATCGTATCACACTACCCTAATTCGGAAATGGCAAACAACATTTGGTGACTGCGGTGAGTGTACACACTATTGATAGATTGGGAAAGCCCGACATAATGCGCGCACTTCTTCGCGCACACGCGCCTCAACAGCCTTGTTGTCCTCGGCATTCTGCGCCAAACCATCAAGAACATCACCGATCAGATGACCAATTTTCACAAATTCGTCATTACCAAAACCGCGTGTTGTTCCAGCAGGCGTGCCAAGACGAACACCCGATGTCACTGTCGGTGGCTGCGGATCAAACGGAATACCGTTTTTGTTACAGGTGATACCAGCATGCTCAAGCGACAGCTCGGTCACGTTACCGGTCAAACCCTTTGGCCGAAGATCAACAAGAACAACATGGGTATCCGTACCGCCTGAAACGATAGACACACCGCGCGAAATCAATGTTTCGGCAAGAATGCGCGCATTGCTGACAACCATATTTGTATAGGCCTTAAATTCAGGGCGAAGCGCCTCGCCAAAGGCAACCGCTTTACCAGCAATGGCATGCATCAATGGGCCACCTTGCAAGCCGGGGAAAACGGCTGAATTGAATTTTTTGGCAAGCGCCTCATCATTGGTCAGGATCAAGCCGCCGCGTGACGCCCGCAAGGTTTTATGCGTCGTCGAGGTAACAACAT
>JAFMNI010000064.1 GCA_017859295.1 Candidatus Puniceispirillum sp.
TGACCGATTTGTCCCAGATAAACCAGCCCCAGATAAAACAGCAATCGCCAGACTCCGCTGACGCCAAGCCAAAGCCAATCTTGCAGCCGCAATGCCCATCTTGCGGGCGGCCTGAAAATATTGTGTGGGTTCATGGTCATGGGCAATGTGCGCATTGCCACATGAATGTTATGCCATGTTGTGACGGCGAAACCTGCGAGGCACCATAGGCGCGTTTAGCGCCACACAGGCGGGTTGCAGCCAAAGCCATCCGCGACAAACTGGCTTAGCGGCGAATTGATCCTTGCCATCATTGGCAGAACCGCCTAATAAACGACCATTATTTTGATTGGGAGATCATAACCATGAATGCGAATATTGGTGTTTTACTCGTCATCGGCTTTCCGCTAGCGCTTCTTGCCTGCCTTTGGGTGTTTGGCAAAGTTTCAGTGCGGCCTGAATAAGCCTTTATTTCGCCTGTGATCGAAGGCTGTGATCGAAGGCAAGAGCGCGTCATCTTGATTGATCGAGCGCCCGCATGGCAGCATGAAATGCCAGAAGAACGCATTTGTGCCGGTTGCGGATATCGCGCACCGGCATAAATTTTGCCATTTCCGCATTTGGGGCTTGGTCTTGTTCCTTGCCGATCCATGTGGCGAATTGTGCCGTCATTTGGCGGGCTGTGTCTTGTTTCATGCCCTCAAATTGCGCCACAACCAGACCCGCACCAGCCTCGCATAATGCGCAGCCGCGAACCTTGATCCCAATATTATTGATGGCGTCGTCTTTCAGCGCAAAGGATATGTCCACCCGATCACCGCAGGTCGGGTTATCACAACTCGCTTGAAGCGGGGCGTTTATGTCCAGTTCACGCGTGCGGGATTGTTTGGCCAGCTCGAGAATCTGTTTCTGATAAAGCGCATCCAAGAATTTGGTTCCCGCCTGCGTGACTAAATTATCCGGCGCTTTTGATCAGCAGAAATAAAGCCACGGCTGAAGCAGCATAGGCAGCGATCATTAACCAGTGAAGTGATGTGTAGACATTTTCTTCTGGAACATGGGCTGGACGCTGTTTGTTTGTTGTTGAAGCCATTGGTTTATCCCCCAAATTCGTTTCAAAGCAATATATGACTGATGAACTCATAGCCTGAGGCCTTGTCAAAAACAAGCCACTTGCCAGCGATTTTTGGAAAAACCATCACTGCCGGAAATCAAAAATTATGTGATTCAAAAAATATTTTTATCGAAATGGCATTGAAGCCACGAAAAAAGCCATCTAGTGTTTGTCACTGGTATACACAATACAGAGATTTTTGAATTCCAATGCGTTTCCTGATTTTGTTTACGACCCTGATGGCTGGCTGGCTGCTGATGTCAGGCATTTATAATGGCCTGCTGATTGGTTTTGGTATTGCCAGTTGTTTGCTTTGCACCTGGCTTAGTCTTCGCATTGGTGCGATTGATCGCGAAGGCCTGCCAACGCATCTTTTTGCGCGGTTGCCAGCCTATTTGGCTTGGCTGATTGGCGAGATCATCTCATCCAATATTGCAACAGCCAAAATCATTCTTCGCGGAACATCTGATCCTGAAATCTTTGAAGTTTCTGCCAATCAGTCAACCGCGGCAGGCCTTGCCAATTATGCCAATTCGATCACCTTGACCCCGGGAACCGTCACCGTTGACATTGACGAAGCCAAAACAGGCCCAAGCCGGTTTTTGGTTCACGCGCTTCACCCGCAATTCGGCGATGATGTGCGAAGCGGCGATATGGATGAACGCAATTGCGCCCTTGAAGGGGTCGTATCAGGACATTTGGGGAAATCTGGCAAATGATGATGATTGTTGCAATCACCGCCTGTGCGGTTTGCCTTGTAATGGCGCTTGTCCGTACCGCGCTTGGCCCAACCGCGTTTGACCGTGTTCTGGCGGTCAATGCGATTGGTACTTTGGTCATTTTGGGGATTGCGCTTCATGGCTTTATCATGGAGCGCCCTGAATTTGTCGATATCGCGCTGCTTTATGCCATTTTGAATTTTATCGGCACTTTTGCTGTCCTGAAAATTTTCAGCACTGGATCGCTTGGCGATCATTCAACGGGGGCAAAATAATGGATATGCTTGTGCTTGCCCTATCCGGACTGTCGATTGCGATTGGCGTGATTGCGCTTTTGATTGGCAGCCTTGGCCTGATCAAACTGCCTGACGTCTATTGCCGGATTCATGCTGTTGGCATGATTGATACGGCTGGTGCCAGCTTCATCATCCTTGGCATGATCATTCATCAAGGGTTTAGCCTTGTCAGCTTTAAACTAGCTTTAATTGGCGTGTTTTTGTTTTTTACCAGCCCGATTGCAACCCATGCGGTGGCGCAGGTGGCGCATAAAATGGGCGTAAAACCGGTTGGGCGGAATTTGGTTAAGGCTACGCCCACGAAGACAGCAAAACCCCAGAAATCGAATGCCAAAACCGCTAAGGGAAAATCGTGATGGTTAGTCTAGTCATTGATATTTTTCTGCTGGCTTTGCTGGTGCTGATCGCGGTGATGGTGGTTCGCACTGGACGCCTTTATGCCGTGATCGTCATGTCAGGTGCCTATTCACTGACCTCGGCGGCGATTTTCGTCAATCTGGATGCGGTTGATGTTGCTTTTACCGAGGCGGCGGTTGGCGCTGGCATTTCAACAGTCTTGTTCCTTGCCGCAATGGCCTATATTCCGGCCGACGAAAAACCAAGCCAGAATCGTAATTTTCTGGCAGGGGTTATTTGTATTGGCGCAGGGGCGTTGTTGCTTCTTGCCGTTATGGATTTGCCATCGCTTGGTGATGCTATGGCACCGGTGCATCAGCATGTTGCCCCGCGCTATCTTGCCGAAAGTGGCAGTGCGCTTCACATTCCGAATGTTGTGACAACGGTTTTGGCAAGCTATCGCGGCTTTGACACGCTTGGCGAGACGATTGTTGTCTTTACCGCCGGTCTTGGGGTTTTGATGTTGCTTGCGGGTGCCACCCGAACAAATCGTGTCAAAGCGGATAACCGCAAGATGGCGGCAAAAACAGCCAAGCCCAAAACAAACAAGCCCAAAACAGCCAAGCCAAAGTCGGCAACCAAGACAGCGAGGACAAAGGCATGAACCAAAATCCTGTCTTTCGTGTTGTGGCCAAAATCCTGTTTGCCCCAATCATCATGTTTGGCCTTTACGTCCAATTCCATGGCGATTTTGGCCCTGGTGGCGGGTTTCAGGCGGGCGTGATCATCGCCGCTGCCTTTATTTTGCATGCGCTTGTCTTTGGCTTGCAAGCTGGGCGTCAAATCATTTCGGCGCGGGTTAATCTTTGGATGATGGTGCTTGGTGTCACAATCTATGGCGCTGTTGGCATTGTCTCGATGGCCAAGGGTGGCCTGTTTTTGGATTATACCGCGCTAACCGGATCGGTTGGTTCGGGTCAGCATATTGGCATTCTGGTTGTCGAATTTGGCGTTGGCCTGACAGTAACAAGTGTCATGCTGGCATTGTTTCATGCCTTTGCCGGTTTTGTTGAGGATCGCGACAAATGATTGAGCAACTCGCAGGAAGCTGGAACTATATTATTGTTGTCATTTTGATGATGACAGGGCTTTTCATGGTGATTGCTCGGGCGAATCTGGTGAAGAAAATGATCGGACTGTCAATTTTTCAGACCTCGGTTTTTATCTTCTATATTTCGCTTGGCAAGATGGCAGGCGGCACCGCGCCGATTCTTGATGGCAATCCTGACACGCTTTATTCAAACCCTTTGCCGCATGTTTTGATTCTGACAGCGATTGTTGTCGGGGTGGCGACAACGGCGCTTGGCTTGGCCTTGATCCTGCGGATTAACGAAGCCTTTGGCAGTGTCGAAGAAGATGAAATCATTGCCGCCAAAGCTAGCCAATCACTGGCTCGTCCGAAACGTCCGACAAGTGAGGCAGCAGAATGATGGGCGCCGCTATTTTGACTAATTTACCAGCATTGCTTGTTGTGGTTCCGTTGCTTTTGGCACCATTTAGTGCGGTTTTGCCGATTGCCGGTTTGGCATGGGTTTTGGCGCTTGTTGGAACTGGCATCTCATTTCTTGCCGCGTTGATGCTTCAATCCGTGACCGAAAATGGCGTTCGCATTAGCTATCATCTTGGCAATTGGGAACCGCCTTGGGGCATTGAATTTGTCGTTGATTCGGCTTCCAGCCTTACATTGGTGGTGATGTCAGGCCTTGGGTTTCTGGCAACGCTTGCCGCACGGCGTCTTGTTGCCATTGAAATTGCCGATAAGGACAGCGGTAAATTCTATGCGGCATGGCTTCTTGTTATTGGTGGGCTTTTTGGCCTTGTGATGACAGCTGATGCTTTCAATTTGTTTGTTTTCCTTGAAATTTCGGCCTTGGCTTCGGTCATTCTGATTGGCATGGGGGCGGGTACTGACCGGCGGGCGCTTGTTGCGGGCTATCACTATCTTGTCATTGGCGCGGTTGGCGCGACCTTTTATGTGATTGGCGTCGGGTTTATTTATGCCATCACTGGCACATTGAATATGGGCGATATGGCAAGCCGCCTGCCTGATGCCGCTGGCGGGGCCGCGCTTTATGTCGGTTTTGGCTTTATGGTTGTAGGTATGCTGGTCAAGGCAGCGATTTTCCCCGTCCATATATGGTTGCCTGCGGCCTATGGCTATGCGCCATCGGCGGTATCAACTCTGCTGGCGGCGATTGCGACCAAGGCGGCGCTTTATGTTTTGGCGCGGATCTTTTTCACCATTTTTGCCGGAACGCCCGAAATTGTTGATATTGCCTTGTCGAATATCATCGTGCCTTTGGCGGTTGGCGGCATTTTTGTTGGCACGATCATGGCCATTTATGAAGCCGATATCAAAAAGATGTTTGCCCATTCTTCGGTGGCGCAAATTGGCTATATCGCGCTTGGGCTTGCTCTGGCGACACCAGCAGGGATCAGCGCCGGATTTATCCATATCGGCAATCATGCGCTAATCAAAGGCGGCATATTTATGGCGATTGGCGGTTTTGTCGCTGCTCTTGGCGCGCGTGCCAGCCTTGAAACCATCACCGGTATCGGGCGGCGGATGCCAATAACGGCAACGGCCTTTTTGATTTGCGGCCTTAGCCTTGCTGGTTTGCCGCTGACCGCTGGCTTTATTTCAAAGCTGTATCTGGTGCGTGCCATTCTTGAGACCGATTCATATGTCATTCTGGCGCTTGTTCTGATCAGCAGCGCCTTGTCGGTTGTTTATCTTTGGAAAGTGATGGAAGTCATGTGGATGCAACCTGCACCGGCACGATCACCAAAACTGGTTGAAAACCCTGCGATCTATTTGCCGCTGTGGATGGTTGCTCTTGGCAATATCTGGTTTGGCATTGACGCTGGCTGGATTGTTGGCGCGGCGCGCCTTGCCGCCACAGCATTGTTGGGAGGCGGGGCATGATGTCACTTCATACCGCAATGCTTGTCGGGCTATTAGCGCCGCTTGTTGTCGCGATTTTAACGCCGTTTCTGGCGGTTCGGCATGTTTGGCGTGATGCTGCAGGGCCAATTGGCGGGGTTATCACCTTTATTGCCGCGGTTCATGTTGCGCTGGCGGTTCTGGATGGTGAAACGCCACGGCTGTTTGTGGCGCAGATTGCCGAAGGACTGGCGCTTGAATTTGCTGTTACACCGCTTGGTGCCATTTTCGGTTTGGTCGCGTCTGGCCTATGGATTTTGGCAGCGCTTTACTCGGTTGGCTATATGCGCGGTAACCACGAAAAGCATCAAACGCGCTTTGCTGCTTTTTATGCGGTCGCCGTTCATGCGGCAATGGCGGTTGCATGGTCGGGCAATCTACTGGTTCTTTTTGTGTTCTACGAAATTCTGACCTTTTCTACCTATCCACTTGTAACACATAAAGAAAGCGCCCTTGCACGCAACGCAGGACGGCTTTATATGAGCATCCTTGTTGGAACGTCAGTTGTGTTGTTGTTGCCCGCTGTTGTGTGGGTTTGGCTTAGCACCGGAACGCTGGATTTCCGGCCGGGTGGTTATCTTGCTGGGCAGATTGATCCGGCAATGGCGCCAATCCTGCTTGCGTTATTTGCCTTTGGCGTTGGCAAGGCGGCATTGATGCCGATCCATCGCTGGCTACCTGCGGCGATGGTGGCACCAACACCTGTTTCGGCCTTGCTTCACGCGGTTGCGGTTGTCAAGGCGGGGGTCTTTACGATCCTGACCGTTGTTGTTTATGTGTTTGGCATTGATTTTCTGGCTGAAACTGGGGCGGCGGATTGGCTTGTCTGGCTGTCGGCCTTTACCATTCTGGCGTCAAGCATGGTTGCCATCACCAAAGATGATATCAAGGCTCGTCTGGCCTATTCAACGATCAGCCAGCTATCCTATATCGTTTTGGGGGCGGCGATTGCGTCATCAATTGCCGTTCAGGGCGCAACTTTGCATATCGTTATGCATGCGGCAGGCAAAATCACGTTGTTTTTCTGTGCTGGTGCGATTTATGTTCAGGCGCATCTGACCAAAATTTCCGAACTTGACGGGCAGGGGCGTGAAATGCCTTGGGTCTTTGCGGCATTTTTCATCGGTGCCTTGTCGATCATAGGCATTCCGCCTTTGGGGGGCAGCTGGTCGAAATTCATGTTGATGGTTGGCGCGGTTGACTCGGGCTATCTGGTCATTCTTGGCGTGCTTGGATTGTCATCCTTGTTGAATATTTATTATCTGTTAGAGCCGGTTTCGCGCGGATTTTTCCGACCCAAGGTGAAAACGGTTGAGGTGACATCGCATCCGCTGGTTGTAATTCCGCCGGTTTTGACTGCCATTTTGTCGCTTCTTTTGTTCTTCTATGTCGATTTCTTCGCCGCTTTGGCCAAATTAATGGTGATTTCATGAGTACGCCATCTTCAAAATCGCCGTCAGATTTACAGCGCCTTGGTGGAATCTTCACCAAAGCCCTGCTTGGCATAGCCATTGTTCTGTTCGGATTAGAATTTTTCATTCACCGGCATGGCGTGGTATCTGCCGAGGAAAGCTTTATGTTTCCGGCTCTGTACGGGTTTTTGGCATTTCTGTTCATTGTTCAGGTCGGCAAATGGTTGCGGCTTATGATCATGCGCAAGGAGGACTATTATGATTAGTCATATGCCTCCAGGCCTGATTATGATTCTGGCAGCTTTTCTGCTGCCCGTCATCCCGCATGTCTGGCGTCAAATTTATATGCTTGGCGCGATTGCGCTGTCGGCTTATGGCCTGTTTCTTGGCGCGGGAACGCATCTTGTCTGGACGGTGTTGGGGCTTGATCTGATTCTCTATCAGGCTGATGCGTTAAGCCTTCCCTTTGCGATTATCTTTCATTTAGCCGCGGCGCTGAATGTGATTTACAGCTGGCATGACCGCGACTGGCAACAGCATTGTGCGTCCTTATCTTATGCTGGTGCTGCGATTGCGGCGCTTCATGCTGGCGATTTGGTCAGTTTGTTCGTGTGGTGGGAAGCCACTGCGGTAACGTCGGTATTCCTGATCCTTGCCAGCGGCACTGAACGTGCGCGCAAGGCGGCAATGCGTTATTTGCTGTTCCAAGTGACAAGCGGTGTGCTGCTTCTAGCTGGTGCGGCGATTTTGGCGTCTACCAGCGGCGATATTCGCTTTACCAAGATGGATCTTGGTGATGCGGCAACATGGCTAATCTTTATTGCTTTTGGCATCAAGGCGGCATTCCCGTTCTTGAATGGCTGGTTGCAGGATGCCTATCCCGAAGCCACACCAACCGGTACAGTGGCTTTATCCGCCTTTACCACCAAGCTTGCCATCTATGCGCTTGCGCGCGGCTTTCCGGGAACCGATATCCTGATCTGGATTGGCGCGGCAATGACTGCCTTGCCAGTGTTCTTTGCCGTTATCGAAAATGATTTGCGGCGCGTTCTGGCCTTTAGTTTGAATAACCAGCTTGGCTTCATGGTTGTTGCCGTTGGCATTGGCACCGAATTGGCGCTGAATGGTGCTGTTGCCCATGCTTTTGTTCATATCATCTATAAAGCCTTGTTGTTTATGAGCATGGGCGCAGTATTGCATCAGGTCGGCACGATAAAAGCGTCCGAACTTGGCGGGCTTTACAAGAAAATGCCCTTTACCATGGTTTGCTGTATCATCGGGGCCATGTCGATTTCGGCCTTTCCGTTGTTCAGCGGCTTTGTCGCCAAATCACTGACCATGTCGGCGCTTGGCGATGCCGGTATTATTTGGGCCTATTTTGTCCTGCTATTTGCCTCTGCTGGCGTGCTTGAACATTCAGGCATCAAGATTCCCTATTTTGCCTTTTTTGCGCATGACAGCAAAATTGAAACTGGCGAAGCACCAATTGGTATGCGCGTGGCCATGGGCATCGCTGCCTTCTTATGTGTTGGCATTGGTGTGTTTCCGTCGCTGCTTTACAGCATTTTGCCCTATGCGGTTGATTACCACCCCTATGATGCGGGTCATGTGACAAGCCAGATGCAATTGCTGATCTTTGCGATGCTGGCATTTGTTGTGCTGGTGCGGTTAAAGCTATATCCGCCAGAAATTCCATCGGTTGTGCTGAATTCAGATTGGTTTTACCGGCGTTTGGCACCGATGGTTGGTTTGCCGTTGCTGCGCATGGTTATGCTTGTATGGTCAGGCCTCTTGCAGCAAATGCGCGGCTTGGTAAACGCAATCTGGGATAGGCTTGACCGGATCATGCATAGCCCGCTTGCCGGACCCACTGTCAGTGGCCGTGCGGTTCTGATTCAGGCCGGGTTGCTGACATTGCTGCTTTTGATTGCCTATGCCGCAGCAGGCTAGCCAAAGGCACTTAAAACATTTGTGGCGGCTGCTGGCAGCGGTGATGTTGATGTTGTTAGCCTCATTGCCGGTTGCCGCCGAGAATGCCATGCGGTCGCCAGATTATGCGGCAACCAAAATCCAGCTTTTGCCAGCACCAGACCGCCAGCCAATCAGTTTTGACGTCCGGCTTGCGACAACGCCGGCCGAGCAAGCCTATGGTCTGATGTTCAGCCCGCCCTTGGCAGCACGAACCGGTATGCTATTCATATTTGCCAAAGACGCGCCGCGATCATTTTGGATGAAAAACACCCCCATCAGCCTTGATATGCTGTTTTTTGCCAGTGATGGCAGGCTTGTAAGCATAATTGCCAATACTGAACCTTTTAGCCTGACAGCCCGCAAATCGCAGAAAGCGGCGCAATATGTTCTGGAAATTGGCGGCGGCGAGGCGGCGCGCCTCGGGCTTGGGTCGCTGACGCGGCTGCATCTGCCAGTCGCAGCGGCGGTAAATTCGGCCGGTTCGCAAGAAAAGTAAAATAAATCGTATTTTGCACAAGATGAATGCTTGAAATTCCGTATCAGGGGGGATATGAAAGCATCGTCGGAGTGTAGCGCAGCCTGGTAGCGCATCTGGTTTGGGACCAGAGGGCCGGGAGTTCGAATCTCTCCACTCCGACCATTTTCCCTTTAAATATAGTTC
>JAFMNI010000065.1:0-4950 GCA_017859295.1 Candidatus Puniceispirillum sp.
ATCTGCTTTTGGTCAAATGTGATACCGAAACGCTTCGCGGTTTGCGCGAAGATCTCGATGTTGTTCTGGTCGAATTTTCGGTTGAGGAACTGCCAAATCTGAAATCGGCCAATGTTTCTATTTTCATTTTTCTTTCGGTGGTTCTATCAGCGGCATTTGGTTTGGTGCCAATCGTGATTTCGTCTTTTTTTGGCGCCTTGGCGATGGTGGCTACCAATGTCATCAGCTTGCAACAGGCAACCCGCGCCCTAGATTTTAAAGTCATCACAACGATCGCGGCAGCACTTGCACTTGGGGTGGCGATGGAGGCCACTGGCGCTGCCACCTATCTTGCCAATCTCATTCTGTCCGTCACCGGAACCGCCAGCCCAAGGGTGGTTTTAAGCACATTCTTCCTGATGGTTGCCTTGATGTCGAATATCATCAGCACCAAGACCTGCGCCGTTCTTTTCGCCCCGATTGGCCTTCATATTGGTGCCGAGATTGGCATTGACCCACGAATCTTTGCCATCACCATTGTGTTTGCTGCCAATTGCGCCTTTGCAACCCCCTTTGCCTATCAGACAAGCTTGCTGGTGATGGGACCGGGAAGTTATCATTTCAAGGATTTTCTCAAAGTGGGATCGCCCTTGGTCATTCTCATCTGGCTTGTATATTCCGCCTTTATTCCTTGGTATTACGGATTGTAAAATGAAAAAAGAGGTACCGGACGCGTCACGCCAACCATGGAAAAATGTCGGTTATGCCGCGTCAAATTCTGGGCCTCTTTCTGGCATAAGGGTTGTTGATCTTTCACGTCTTGTTGCCGGCAATATGGCCTCGCTCCAGCTGGCTGATTCGGGCGCTGACGTCACCAAGATAGAGCCTTTGCCAGCGGGCGACCCGCTTCGCGCATGGCAACAGGATGGCATACAGACATTCTGGTCGGTCTATTGCCGCAATAAAACAAGCATCGCTCTTGATTTCCGGCATGAAAAATCAATCGATATTCTAACCCGTTTAATTGATCAGGCGGATATTATGATCGAAAGCTTTCGCCCGGGAATTTTAGAATCAATGGGGCTGGCACCGGCGATTTTGCATCAGCGCAATCCGGGTTTGATCATTTTGCGGGTTTCCGGATTTGGTCAATCTGGGCCCTATAGCCACCGGCCCGGTTTTGGCACTCTTGTCGAGGCGATGTCAGGATTTGCCAGCCGTACTGGCGAGGCGGGTGGCGGTCCATTGCTGCCGCCGGTGGCGCTGGCAGATATGATTTCCGGCCTTTACGGATCAAACGGCATCATGATGGCATTACGTGGCCGCGAACAAACCGGCCACGGCCAAGTTATTGATCTTGCGCTTCTTGATTCCATGGTTTCGGCGATCGGCCCTGATGCTTTTGATTATGCCGTTACTGGAGAGGTCAAACAGCGCGTTGGCAATGGATCAAACACGGCAAGCCCGCGCAATATCTACCAAACATCAGATGATCATTTCATCGCCATTTCGGCATCAATCCAATCAACAGCCAAACGCCTTTTTGCCACTGTTGGGGCAGCAGCCATGATTGATGATCCAAAATTTGCCACCAATGCGGCGCGGGTGAAACATCAGGCCGAGATAGACATAGTGGTCGGCGGCTGGATCGCCGCGCGAAGCCGAAAAGAGGTTTTAGCCATTTTTGACGCTGAGGGCATTACCGCCGCGCCAGTCAATAATATTGCCGATAATGCCAATGACCCGCATTTTATCGAACGCGGCATTTATGTAGCGGCAACCAATCCGGCAACTGATGCGGCAATGGGCAAGGTGCCAATGCATCAGCCACTTCCGATTATGGAAAACAATCTTGACCGACTGCGCATGCCAGCGCCAACACTTGGCCAGCATAGCCGCGCCGAATTGGCCAAGGCCGGATTTCAAGATAATGAAATTGACCAATTGATTGCACTAAATGTGATTAGCCAGCCCTAAGGGTGCCAGTATTGATATTGGTATTGGTATTGGTATTGGTATTGGTACTGGCAAGGATAAATCACAAGGTGATATTTCAGGCGACAAGTGGCGAGAGCTGGCGTAAATTAGAGTTTGGTTAAGCTCGCATCATAGCAAATAACATCAGCCTATTTCCAGCGCCACCAATGATTGCCTGCTTATCAACTATTTACTGACATCAAATATCTTTCGCCCATCAACTATTTATCGATCATCATGCCTGTTGATTTTTTTGCATTCCTAACCGCGCGTGCCGCTGTCAGCCTTGTCACGACAATGCTGTCAATTGCGATTGGCTGGCATCTGTATCAAAATAGCGGCGACCCGTTTGATCTGGCGCTTGTCGGGCTGATGCAGATCATGCCGATTTTTCTGTTTTTCTTTGTTACTGGCTGGGCAACTGACAGTTTGCCGCGAAAAGCCCTGTTAATCATCTGCACCATTACCGAAGCGGTGATTTTGATTGGTATCACTATGGCCATGCTTGCCAGTGATTTGAATTTGACGGTCATTTTTGCGCTACTATTTGCGCATGGCGGGGTCAAGGCGTTTTACACACCAGCCCAACAAGCCATCATTCCCAATATCGTTCCGCCTGCCATGCTGTCGCGTGCGATTGCACTGAATTCCACCATTGGCAAAATTTTTGCCACGGCGGGGCCATTGCTGGCGGGTGTTCTGATTACGGTGATTGACGTTTACACCTATCTTGTTGCCGCTGGCTTGATGGTGATCAGCACAATTGCCTATCTGTTTTTGCCAAAATTAACCCGGCTAAAGCCTGTTGGCCGAAGCCTTGATATGGTTCTTGGCGGCGTTGCCTATGTTCGGTCAAATTCAATTGTTCTTGGGGCGATCGCGCTTGATCTGTTCATTGTTCTTATGGGGTCGGTCGTGACCTTATTGCCGGTTTATGCGGCTGATATCTTGAATGTCGGGCCAGAATCACTTGGTGTGCTGCGCGGCATGCCGGCGCTTGGCGGGGTTGTTGTTGGGCTTGGGCTTGCCGCTTTGCCGCCGATGCGGCGGTCAGGGCTTTGCCTTTTCGCCGCGCTGCTGGTGTTTGCAGCGTCAATTCTGGTTTTTGCGGTTTCGACCATTTTTTGGGTCAGCCTTGTGGCCTTGTTTGTCTATGGCGCAGCCGATATGGTAAGTGTCAATATACGCATGACCCTTATTCAATTGGCCACACCCGATCATCTTCGCGGCAGAGTTAGCGCGGTGAACGCCATTTTCATTTCATCATCAAATGAAATGGGTGATGTTCGGGCTGGCAGCGCAGCCGCACTTCTTGGCCCTGTTACAACTGTGTTTATTGGCGGACTGGCGGCAGTGGGCGTGGCGATTGGCGGCTGGTATGTTTTTCCAAAACTACGCCACCTCGATCGACTGGCCGACCTATGCCCCCCAGACGAGCCCGAACGCAAAGGAGATAAAAATGACCAACAATAATCCTTATACCCCACCGGCGGTCTGGACATGGCAAGCCGAGAATGGTGGCACATTTGCCAATATCAACCGGCCAATTGCAGGCGCAACGCATGACAAGCCGCTTGCTGTTGGCAAACACCCGCTTCAGCTTTATTCGCTAGCCACACCGAATGGCGTAAAAATAACCGTGATGCTTGAAGAATTATTGGCGCAAAACATCACTGGCGCCGAATATGACGCATGGCTGATCCAGATTCGCAATGGCGACCAATTCGGCAACGGTTTTGTCGAGATTAACCCAAATTCAAAAATTCCGGCCTTGATGGATCATTCAATATCGCCGCCATTGCGCGTGTTCGAATCAGGCAATATTTTACTCTATCTGGCAGATAAATTCGCAACATTGATCCCAAAAGACCCTGCCGGCCGAACCGAATGTTTATCATGGCTTTTCTGGCAGATGGGAAGCGCGCCTTATCTTGGTGGCGGCTTTGGCCATTTCTATGCCTATGCGCCAGAAAAACTGCCCTATCCAATTGACCGTTTTACGATGGAAACCAAACGCCAGCTTGATGTTCTTGATCGCCAACTTGCCGAACATAGCTATGTCAGTGGTGACGAATACAGCATTGCCGATATTGCGATTTGGGCTTGGTATGGGCAGTTGGTTCTTGGCCGTCTTTATAATGCGGCTGAATTTCTGGATGTGCAAACCTATAGTCATGTCATTCGCTGGGCCAAAGCGATCGATTCGCGTCCGGCGGTGAAACGTGGCCGCATGGTTAACCGTGTGTCTGGGGCACCGGAATTCCAGCTTCATGAACGCCATGACGCCAGCGATTTTGATAATAAGACACAAGATAAAATTGCCTAGGCAAAAACCCTGTTTTGCACCGGCCAAACAACCCCAAATTAGATTTTACCAAAGGACTAGGCAACATGAATTGGACAGCACGGCGTCAACGGTTTCGGCAGATTTTGGCAGGCAATGAATGCATCACACCAGCAACGGTTTTTGACCCTTTATCGGCACGCATGGTCGAAGACCTTGGCGGCCAGGTTGGCATGCTTGCCGGATCGGTGGCGGCAATGTCGATCCTTGGCGCACCCGATAAAATGCTGATCACCGCGTCAGAATTTGCTGATATGGCCTTGCGGATTTGCCGGGCGGGTGATCTGGCGGTTATTGCCGATGCTGATCATGGCTATGGCAATGCCATGAATGTACAGCGCACAATCCGCGAACTTGACCATTCTGGCCTTGCCGCAATCACCATTGAAGATACTGATCTGCCCCAACCTTTTGGATCAGAGGCAACACAGCTTTTGAATATTGATGAGGCGGTTGGTAAAATGCGGGCGGCTGTGGCAGGGCGTGTTGATGCCGATTTGGTTATTCTGGCGCGGACCAGTGCGGCCACCGTTACCGGCCGTGACGATTGCATCGCCCGAATCAAGGCCTATGAAAAAACTGGCGTCGATGGTATTACGCTGATCGGTGCCCGTTCCCTTGAGGATTTGACCGCGCTTTGCGCCGCAACC
>JAFMNI010000065.1:5329-6859 GCA_017859295.1 Candidatus Puniceispirillum sp.
AAAAGTCAAAATAGCATGACACAGGAGATGATGATTTGAGCGCCCCTTATTGGACACCATCAGGCGGCCTGCCGCCGCAATCTCAATTATTGTCAGATCGCGCAGTTTTCACTACCGGATATGCGGTAATCCCAAAAGGTGTTTTATCGGATATCGTGACAAGCTATCTGCCGTTCTGGAGCAAGACCAGATTATGGGTTTTAGCGCGTCCCATGACTGGCTTTTCTGAAACCTTTTCCCATTATCTGATGGAAATTGAATCGGGTGGCGGCAGCGATCGGCCAGATGATAATGCGGACGCGCAATCGGTGCTTTTTGTGACAAGCGGTTCAATGACAATAACCATTGACGGTACAGCGCACCCTTTGACGATTGGAGGCTATGCCTATCTGCCAGCAGGAAGTGATTGGACGATCATCAATGATGGCAGCCAAACAGCCAGCTTTCACTGGATTCGTAAACGTTATAAGGCGGTTAGCGGCATTGACCGGCCTGATGCTTTTGTCACAAGTGATGGCGCTGTTGACCCGATCGCCATGCCCGATACTGATGGGCGCTGGGCAACCACAAGATTTGTTGATCCGACCGATTTACGCCATGACATGCATGTGAATATCGTGACCTTTCAACCGGGCGGCACGATCCCTTTTGCCGAAACACATGTGATGGAACATGGGCTTTTCGTTCTAAGCGGCAAGGCGGTTTATCATTTGAATCAAGATTGGGTTGAGGTCGAAGCGGGTGACTATATGTGGCTTCGCGCTTTTTGCCCACAAGCCTGTTATGCCGGGGGTCCCGATCCGTTCCGCTATTTGCTCTATAAGGATGTAAACCGGCATATGCCGCTTGATCTATAGCTTCGTCAAAAGCAGAAAAGGCCATGGATAATTACCTTTTCCAGCTTTCACCCATGGCCCTGATTTACCTTAAAATGGCAAAATTGTTAAAGTTTCACCCCTAGCTGGCAGCGCGGTTTTTTTCAAGCCAGCTATCGACAAGCGCGACGGTTTCGTCAAGGCTTGGCAAATGCGAGCCTTTTTGCGCGGCAACGGTTTGCACCAGCTTGTCAACACGTTCGATATTC
The DNA here is from genome assembly GCA_017859295.1 of Candidatus Puniceispirillum sp. Classification (GTDB taxonomy): domain Bacteria; phylum Pseudomonadota; class Alphaproteobacteria; order Puniceispirillales; family Puniceispirillaceae; genus UBA3439. Next base: position 6,414 of record JAFMNI010000065.1, read on the forward strand.
TTGGCACCCGCGGCTAAGGCGCGCGCAGCCGATGATGGGCTGCCAAGCGATTGTGCCGCATTGGCATATTTTTCAAACGGCACAAAATCAGAAGATGCCCCGCCAAGGCTGATGCATAATTCAACAACCCAATTATAGATTTCGCGCGATTGCTCAAGGTCATGATGAACCGCATCCTGAATTGGGCGCATTTCTTCTTTTTGAACACAGCGGTAATTTCCCGCTACAAGCATTGCCCATTTTGCCAATGGCACAAACACTGAATCATGCACCTTTAGCTTGACTGGCAATTCGATTTCAGCGCCATCATCAGCGGTAAAACGAACCGCCTCAATATCGGCCTGAAGGCGGTGCAGCATGGCATTATCCTGCTCATGGTGAAACGCGGCTGCCTTGAAATTGGTTGGCAGGCGAACCTGCAAGACATTGAGGTTTTCCTCAGGTGG
>JAFMNI010000065.1:7659-9023 GCA_017859295.1 Candidatus Puniceispirillum sp.
GCAAGAATGCCAATGCCTTCAATCTCGATTTCAACAATATCACCATCTTTCATCCAAAGAGGCGGCTTGCGCCCATGGCCAACACCTGACGGAGTTCCCATGATAACAAGATCACCCGGCTCAAGCGTGAAGGCCTGAGTAATATAGACAAGGGTTTCAATGACCGGAAAAATCATCATATCCGTTGTGCTTGATTGCACAGTTTGACCATTTAACCGACATTCGATTTTCAAACCTGTTGCCGCTTTTGGCAATTCGTCCGGCGTAACCATGATGGGGCCAAACGGGCCGGTCTTGTCAAAATTTTTGCCCATCGTCCATTGAATCGTATGCCGCTGAAATTCACGAACCGACCCATCATTAAAACAGCTGTAGCCAGCAATGACATCAAGCGCGTTATCTTCGGTCAGGTTTTTGCATTCCTTGCCAATAATCACTGCCAATTCGGCTTCATAATCAAGCGTTTCGGAAACCGCCGGAGCAATGATTGGCTGATTGGCCGCGACAAGCGACGTGGCACTGCGCATAAAAATCGCCGGAAAGGGCTGTTTGTCGAACGGCCCTTCGGCAATATGATCCATGTAATTCAACCCGAGACATAAGATTTTGCCCGGCTTTGCAACTGGCAGCCCGATGGTGATATCCTCGATCTGATGATGGATTGCATCACCAGCCTTGGCCATAAGCGCGGCAATCTGATCAAGCTGACCTGCCTTTATCACCGCGCCAAGATCGCGCGGTGCAGCGGGGTCAAGACGCGACAAATCAACAACGCCCCGCTCAGTGACAACGCCAATATGTGGCCCATCTGCCTGTTCAAATGCAACTAGTCGCATTTCATCGCTCCTTTAAACATTTCAGTTGTTGAATTGAGATTGTTATCATCGGCTTATCCAAACTGCCTAACTGCCAATTTTCATCGGTGCGGTCATGCCCCGCAAACAGGCGATCACGCTTAACGCGGTAATCTTGCCGGTTCCCGGATTGCTCTCAGATTGCACATTTTGAATCTGCAATGTGAATTTTGCACTATCGGCATCGACTTCAATCGAATGTGTATTGCGGTCAAGATGCGGGTCGGCCCAAACTTCAAGCTCGGTTGCATCAGCGCCAATACCGGCAAGCCCCAAAGCCGCCGCCACATTGACATTGGCTGGAAACGCCTTGGCTCCTTCACGCGCGCTGCCTTTGAAAACTTGAATGGCGCCATTCAGCCGATCAAGGCTGATATTATTGTCGATGATATGCGGCGCATCTTTTAGCGCATTTGGCGGTTTGCGGGTAATCATGCGCACCGAATGGATTTTGCCCTCAGCCGCAGCACGAACCGCATCAAGCCCCAGCAATGCGCCGGTTGCAAGAAC
>JAFMNI010000066.1 GCA_017859295.1 Candidatus Puniceispirillum sp.
CGCTGTTATCGACCAATACGGTTATTGGCGGATGGCGCGGTGAAGAGGCGGCCATTCAGATGGGTGAATTTGGCCAAGATGGCTATTGGCCAGTTCAGGTTGCCTATTTCAAACCAGCGGCAACAGCGGCCGCACCTGAATATGAAATTCAATATTCGGTGCAGCCTAATGGCGTGATTCGCCGATATGTCATTGATTATGGTGACTTTACCATCATTGCCGAATTGCTAAAGCTGGAAAGCGTCGAAACGCCAACTTGTCCCTAATTGCTGATTGCTGATTGTGATCGCAATTGACAGGGTGATGGATTGACAGGGTGATGGCTAGGTGGCCGGATCGGTGGCAAGGCAGGCTGTGCCTTTGGCCAATGTAAATGCGTCTTGATTGGCTTTTTGCAATTTCGTTTCATTGCGTTCAACCAAAAGATAGCCGGGCCATTTGCGCGGCACATTTTGGTAAAGCCGGTCAAGCCCGGCAAGGCGTCCGCCAAGAACAATCACATCAGGATCAAACATATTGATGATCATCGCCGTGGTGCGGCCAATGCGGTCATCCAAGACCTGCAAAACGCTTGACGCGACCAGATCGCTTGCATCGGCGGCGGCTGCAATCGCTTTGATATCAAGGCGTGTCTGGGTGATATTGTGATACTCGGTTTCCAACCCGCCAAGCGACAAAAAACAATCAAGGCATCCGTTGCGTCCACACCAGCAATCGCGCCCATCAAGTTCGTGCGGCACTGGCCAGGCAAGTGGGGTATGACCCCATGCGCCAACAATGCGGTTGGCACCGCGCCATAGTTTTTGACCAAAAGTAACGCCGCCAAAAACATGATTATCCAGATAAAGGGCGCAGGCAACGGCGCTATCTTTTGCCGCGCCAAAACGGCTTTCATAAAGGGCGAGGGCTTGTCCGGGGCTTGCCAAGGCAACAGCACGTCCGAGACTCGCTTGCAGATTTGCCTTTAAATCTGTTCCCGCAAGGCATTTCAGGCCGTCAGGCGGGCTTGGCTGGCCGATAAAGCCGCCTTGTGCGCTAACCGCGATGGATTGGGATAGGCTGGGATGCGCTTTGGCCGCATTTGCAACCAGAGAACCGCAAATCTCCAGCAAATTGGCCATTTTGTCATGGTCAAGGCTGTGGCTATCTTGCCAAACAAAATCACCGCCATCGTTTAGGATGGCGGCGTTTATCACGCTATTTTCAATTGATAGCCCTAAATACATATCCGGCCTTTTGGCCCGATTGTCAGGCTATTTGATTTTTGATTCGCGGAAGATGACATGCTTGCGGGCGCGTGGGTCATACTTCTTCAGCTCAAGCTTTTCAGGCTTGGTGCGAGGATTCTTTTTGGTCACATAAAAGTAACCAGTGTCAGCTGTGCTTACGAGTTTGATTTGCAGGGTCGCTGGCTTCGCCATGACACATACTCCTAAATTAGGGGTCTTTGGTTGGACCCGACTTGGAAAACTGCGCGCAAATTGGGGTAAATCGCAACAAATGTCAAGCGCAGATCATCGTCTTTTTCGTTTCGACCCTTTGCCATGCCCTGACGCATTGCGACCATTGGCCGACTTTGTTCTAGCACCGCGCCCCGATCTGTTGGCACCATGTTTTTTTGCGTATTTTGCTGATTTGCGGGCAGATGTCTCGCTTTGCAGGCCGCCTTCAACCCATTCCAAAAGAATGCCGCCTGATACTGGTGTGACCTCAGTCACTTTGACCCGCAAAGACAGCCCCATGACAAAGCGCCAGCCGTTATGCCGCCCGTCGAGCGATTGCACCGCCTCATCATAGTCATAAAAATCGTCAGGAAAGCCGTTCAGCGGCAATAATCCGTCAGCGGCACCATCTTCAAGCCGGATAAAAGCTCCAAAACCGGTAATGGCAACAATTACGCCATCAACCACCGCGCCAAGCCGCGCTTCAAACAGGGCAGCGGCAAAACGGTCGATGGTTCGGCGTTCGGCTGCGGCTGCATTGGCCTCAGTTTCGGAAATATGCGTGCAAATTTCGGCAATCTGATCAAGCGGCATGCCGTTCAAGCCGTCCTTTGGGCCGGTTTTTCGGCCCGCGGCGGCGTCGACAAGCGCGCGATGGACAAGCAGATCAGCATAACGCCTGATTGGCGAGGTGAAATGCGCATAATTGCGAAGTGATAATCCAAAATGCCCGATATTATCGATGCTATAGACAGCTTTTGCCTGACTTCGCAAAACCGCTTCATTCACCGTTAAAGCATCAGGAGTGTTTTCGGCAAGCGCCAGAATCTTGTTGAAATGATGGGGGCGAAGCACCTGTCCGGTGGTGAAATTGCCACCAACAGATTCAGCAAGCTTGGAAAGGGTGGCCGCCTTTTTGGGGTCGGGCGTGTCATGGACGCGAAAAACGCATGGTTGGCGGCTGGCAATCAAGCTATCGGCCGCCGCGACATTCGCCGCAATCATGAAATCTTCGATTAAACGTTGCGATTCGGTTTGCGACCTTTGGGAGATGGCAATGGCTTTGCCGGTTTCATCCATCACAACGCGGCGTTCCTTTAGGTTCAGTGCCAGCGGTTCGCGGTCTTGCCGGTCTTGATCAAGCGCCCGCCATGCACCGAACAGCGCGTGAAGGCAGCCATGCGGTACATCGCAATCAGCCTCATCCATCACCCCATCAAAAACCGCCTGAACCTGATCATAGGTCAATCGGGCATGTGACCGGATCAAGGCGCGCTCAATGTGATGCGATAGGCGTTTGCCATTTTTATCAATCTGAATTTCGGCAACCATCACCGCGCGGTCTTCATGCGGCCGCAGCGAGCAAAGATCATTCGAAATCGCCTCGGGAAGCATTGGCACAACACGATCGGGAAGATAGACCGAATTGCCGCGTTTGCGCGCTTCCTGATCAAGCGCGCTGTCAGGGCGGACGTAATGCGCTACATCGGCAATGGCAATCAGAAGACGCCAACCGCCATTTTCGGCTGGTTCGGCAAAAACCGCATCGTCAAAATCCCGCGCATCAGCCCCGTCAATCGTCACAAGCGGGTGATCGCGCAGGTCACGCCGGCCTTTTACCGGCGGGATTTTCAAGCCCTGTGATTCGCTGATTGCCGCATCGGGAAATTGATGTCTGATGTTAAATTCGGCAAGGGCTAGCCCGCTGAAAGCACCAGGTGATCCGGCATTGCCAAGATTGGTGATGACCCGTGCATTTTTGCCAATATAACCGCGTGAGGGCAGTAATTCAGCCTCTACCAGATCGCCAGCCTTGAGGGTGATTTTATCATGTGTCGTTAAAACAAGGCTGTCACGTTTGCTGCGATCAGCCGGTTGCAGGCGAAACCCTTTGCCGGCGGGAACAACAACGCCAAAAAGACGCTTTTGCTGGCGATCAAGAACGCGGATGATGCGCGCCTCATATAAGGTGGGACCAACACGGGCAAGGCGAGCAAGCACCTGCTGGCCAGCAGCGGGCGCACGTCCTGCGCGGCGGCTTAGAATGACGCGAATTTCAGGCTGGTTTTCATTCTCATTTCCGGCCTGACGCGCCATGCCATCGCCATTATCGTCAAAATCGATGAGCTCAAGAACGGCAATTTCAGGTAAAGTGTCGGGGGCGGCAATGCCGCGGCGATCGCCGGCCAGAATGCCGCGTTCAGCCATATCGCGCAGCATCCGGCGCATCGAAGCGCGTTGATCCTGCCCAATTTTAAAGGCGCGCGTGATGTCGCGAAGGCTTGGCGGGACAGCACAGCTGTTAATATAGTCAAGAACCGATGCCTCATCGGGCATAGCCAGTTTTTCTGGCGCATTATCTGGGCGGGAGTCACCCGGTTTGCGCGCCATCTAGACCGCTTTCTGCTTGTCAGCCGTTTTTTTGGCAGCGGCTTTTTTGGCAGTAGCTTTTTTGGCAGTAGCTTTATTGGCAGTAGCTTTGTTGGTCGCTGTCTTTTTGGTCGCTGTCTTTTTGGCGGCAGCTTTTTTCTTCGGTGCCGCTTTCTTTTCTGTTGCGGGGCCTTTGGCGGCTTTGGCGGCGAGCAATTCTAGGGCTGTTTCAAGGCTGATATCGGCAATGTCATGCGCTTTGCCCAAGGTGGCACGAAGCTTGTTATGTTCGACATAGGGGCCGAACCGGCCTTTTTTGACATGGACTTCACCGCCAGATGGATGCGTGCCAAGCAATCGTCCGGCCTTTTTGGCGGCTTCAGCAAGAAGATCAACAGCACGGTTGATGCCGATTTCAAGAACGTCATCATCGGGTGCAAGACTGGTAAATTTTCCCTGATATTTTAGATAGGGGCCAAACCGGCCAAGACCAGCTTGGATCATATCACCGGTTTCGGGGTGCGGCTCGATATCGCGTGGCAACGCCAGCAAGCCAAGCGCAGCTTCTAAATCCAGCGATGACGCTCTTGTGCCTTTTGGCAAGGAGGCGCGTTTTGGTTTTTTGGTTTCAGGGTCGCCAATTTGCACATAAGGCCCATAAGGTCCGTTCCGCAAATAGACAGGAAGACCCGAAGCCGGATCAGGCCCAAGCTCTTTATCGGTTAGGGGCGCGTCACCATCAGCATTGTCATTCTGGTTTGCTAGCTGGCGGGTGAATTTGCATTCCGGATAGTTTGAACAACCAACAAAGGCGCCGAATTTGCCAAGCTTTAGCCCAAGACGCCCATTATCACAATTCGGGCAGCTTCGTTTTAACGCGCCCGTTTCATCAGCCTGAAAGAAATGTGGCCCCAATTCTTCGTCAAGAACATCAAGAACATTGGTGATGGTCAAATCTTTGGTGCCGTCAATGGCAGTTTTGAAATCACCCCAGAAATGCGCTAGCAGCGTTTTCCAATCAAGATTTCCGGCCGAAACTTCATCAAGCTGGGTTTCAAGCTGGGCAGTGAAATCATATTCAACATAGCGATCAAAGAAATTGCCAAGGAAGGTCGAGACCAACCGACCCCGATCTTCGGGCGTGAACCGGCCTTTATCCTTGATGACATAATCGCGGTTTTGTAAAACCTGAATGATCGACGCATAGGTTGATGGACGGCCAATGCCTAGTTCTTCCATCCGTTTGACAAGGCTGGCATCGGTAAAGCGCGGTGGCGGTTGGGTGAAATGCTGTTCCGGCGTGACGCTATGGGTTGTAAGCTTATCACCTTTGGCCATGCTTGGCAAAAGGGCGGTATTATCGTCGCCATCACCATTGGCCTTGTCAGCATTGCCATTGTCTTGGGCGGCGTCTTTGCTTTCGCGGTAAACTGATAAAAAGCCGTCAAAAACCATCACCTGACCGCTGGCGCGTAGGGTAACGCTGTTTGCCGCATCACCGATATCAATACCGGTCTGATCAAGCTCGGCTGATTGCATCTGGCTGGCAATGGCGCGTTTCCAGATCAATTCATAAAGCCGCGACTGGTCATGATCAAGAAAGGCGCGCATTTCATTTGGGTGACGCGCAATTTCGGTAGGGCGGATCGCTTCATGCGCTTCTTGCGCATTTGCCGCCTTGGTTTTATAGACGCGCGGCGCATCTGGCAGGTAACGCTTGCCAAAATTCTTGTCGATATTCTGGCGGATCGAGGCAATCGCTTCGCCGCCTAGCTGGACACCATCGGTTCGCATATAGGTGATCAGGCCGGTGGTTTCGCTGCCAATATTAATGCCCTCATAAAGCTTTTGCGCGATCTGCATTGTGCGACTTGCGGAAAAGCCAAGCTTGCGCGAGGCTTCTTGCTGGAGGGTTGATGTGGTAAAGGGCGGTTGCGGATTGCGACGCACGCGATTGGTCTCGACCGATTGAACGGCAAGCTTGGCGGCTGAAATGGCAGTGACGGCTTGCGTGGCTTGGGCTTCGGATGTGATATCAAGCTTGCCAAGCTTGGTGCCGTCCAAATGGGTGAGCCGCGCCGTGAAATTATCACCACTGGCAAGGCCGAGTGCCGCTTCGACACTCCAATATTCCTGTGACTGAAAGGCTTCAATCTCGGCTTCGCGTTCGCAAATCAGCCGCAGCGCAACCGATTGCACGCGCCCAGCAGATTTTGATCCGGGCAATTTGCGCCATAAAACGGGTGAAATTGAAAAGCCAACAAGATAATCAAGCGCACGCCGCGCCCGGTAAGCATCAATCAGTTCAACATCCAACTGACGCGGATTATCCATAGCGGCAAGAATGGCGGTTTTGGTAACCTCGTTAAAGACAACCCGCTCAACATCAACACCATTTAGATGTTTCGTGCCTTTCAGCTGTTCGAGAACATGCCAGCTAATGGCCTCGCCTTCGCGGTCAGGGTCAGTCGCAAGGATCAATTTATCCGCACCCTTTAGCGCGGCAATGATGTCTTTTAGATGCTTTTCAGAGCCGCTTGAAATCTGCCATTTCATCTCAAAATCATTGTCAGGCAGAACGGACCCGTCCTTGCTTGGCAAATCGCAAACATGACCATAAGACGCAAGCACCTTATAGCCATCACCGAGGTAACGGTTGATGGTCTTGGCCTTGGCTGGAGATTCGACAACGACGACTTTCATCACTTGTCCCTACTATATTGTGAAGGGCTTGCGATAAAGGCAAAAATGGGTTTTGTCAAAATTTCTCGTGGTTTTTTTGGAATTTAGCCTGTTTTGAGGGCATTTCAGCCTGATCGCATGGCTGGTTGACTGTTGTTATTGGCCGCTGATGCGCCAATCAAATCCATCAAAATTCAAATTGGCGTGATACGCGATTGCCATAATGACGGGTTAGCTGACCCGCCAATTCCAACTTAAGAATGGCTGCCCAGACAACCGCCGATGGCTGGTCGCACCACGCAATCAAATCGTCAACATCAACCGGCTCGCCGCCAAGCCCTGAAATGATAATCTCGCGGCACTTTAAAATGTCTTCGTCGGAAAAAGTTGTTTGTGGCATTTCCACCCATATTGTCTTTTTCGGGGAAACTTCGACGGTGCGGTTCTGGCCTACCGCCTCGATGATATCAGCCGCATTTTGCACAAGGGTGGCACCATCGCGGATAAGCTGGTTGCATCCATTTGATCTTGGATCAAGCGGCGATCCCGGAATGGCCATCACTTCACTGCCGCGTTCGCCGGCCTCACGCGCGGTGATCAATGATCCTGATTTGGCAGCTGTCTCGATCACCACAACCCCAAGCGCAAGGCTGGCAATAATCCGGTTGCGTGTTGGAAAATGACGCGGGGTCGGCGCGGTTCCCGGGCGCATCTCGGCCAACAGCAATCCTTCGTCAACAATCTGCTGAAACAGGGCGCGATTTTCCGGTGGATAGATAATATCAATGCCGCCAGCAATCACCCCAACCGTGCCCGTTGCCATGGCACCGCGATGGGCAGCGGCATCAATACCGCGTGCCATGCCCGACACAATCACATAGCCTGCCTCGCCAAGTTCGCGCGCCAGCGTTTCAGCATGGCGAATGGCATTGATCGAAGCATTGCGCGCCCCAACAAGCGCAATCATCGGTTTGTGCAGCAAATGCAGATTGCCTCGCGTCGATAAAGTGACCGGCGCGTCATCAAATTGCGCCAAACGAAGCGGGTAGGAATCGCTGTCTCGCCAGATCAGTCTGGCACCAGTATCATCATTCGCAGCAAGTTCGGCCTTGGCATAGGCAAGGCTTGCGATTGACAGTTTGCGTCCCCCACGCGCGGCAAGATCAGGAATCGTGGCAAGCGCGGCAAGGGCGCTCCCTTAACGCTGAATCAAAAGACTGAATGTCATTGGCCCGATATGGCGCGTTTGGATTAACCTGATCCGCGCCAGTTTTTCACGTTCATCCATGCCTGAATCTTAAAGGCACTGATTTAACAAACAGTTAACCGAAAAGGATTATCCTTTCGGTTGGGTATTTTAGGATTTTTTTGCGCCGATTTTGGTTTCGGTACCCGATAAAAGACGACCAATATTTGTGTGGTGACGGCTCCACACAATGCCGCCAAGCACCAAAATGGCAATTTTGATCATGGTGGAGTCAAGCAAGGCAAACCCCGCGAAAACACACGCCGCCATCGCCAATAATGCCGATAATGACGAATAGCGCGACAAAAACGCAGTCAACAGCCAAACAAACACAAAAACTGCCCCAAGCCGCAGATCAAGCGCGGCCATAACGGCAAGGCTGGTGGCAACGCCCTTGCCGCCATTGAATTTCAGCCAAATTGGGAAACAATGGCCGGCAACGACAAGAATGCTGGCAAGGGCTGTCAGGGCTGGCGTGGTTGTCTGACCAACAAGCCAAACCACGCCAACACCTTTGCTGGCGTCACAAATCAAGGTTGCAATGGCTAGTTTTTTATTGCCGGTTCGCAGCACATTTGTTGCGCCAATATTACCAGAACCGATTTGCCGGATATCACCAGCACCAGCCATTTTCGTTAGAATCAAGCCAAACGGAATGCTGCCAAGCCCATAGGAAAAACACGCGACAAGAAAAACCGACCCGACATCATCAAACATTTAATTATCGTTCCTGATTAAAGCTGTTCCGGCCAGTTCATTGGCGCAGGAATATGGCAGCACCATCGACATAGGTCGCGTCGACAATGCCTTGCACCGGATGCGACTCAAAAGGTGTGATCCGCGAGTCTGATTTGAAATTCGCCCCGGCAATGATCCAGCTACTATTGGGCCGGAACAAGATGAAATCGGCGGCACCGCCCGGGCTTAGCGTGCCACCCGTCATATCCAGAATAGACGCTGGGGCAAGGCTAAGCGCCTCGATCATGCGGGTCATGGAGATATGGCCCTGATGGACAAGGGTAAGGCTAAGCGCCAGCAAGGTATCAACGCCTGATGCGCCAGGCTGTGCTGGTCCAAAGGGCTGCATTTTGGCGTCGCGGTCAACCGGCATATGATCGGAAGAAATTGCATCAATCGTTCCATCGGCAAGACCTTCGATCACTGCTTGGCGGTCATCTTCGCTTCGCAATGGCGGCGATAGCTTGAACGCGGTGTTATAGGTGCTGATGGCCAGTTCATTGAGCAGGAAATAGGGCGGGGATG
>JAFMNI010000067.1 GCA_017859295.1 Candidatus Puniceispirillum sp.
TTTGCGCTCAAGCGCATCTGCAATGCGGGTTAATTGGCCAAGAAGAAGGGCTGTATCGTCAGACTTGTTCATTTTTTGCTCGGTTCAGTCACTATTGTTGAGGAAACTGTATAAAAAGGGAATATGGGTCATTGCAGCAAAGCGCAAGGGCGTTTATGTTCCCCCATAGTATTTTCAGAGAAAATTGGAGAAATTCAGAGATGTTTATCACCCCAGCATTTGCACAGTCAGGTGGCTTTGCAGAAGGCGGATTTGGCTTGCTGCCAATCGTTTTCGTCATGGTTATTTTCTATTTCCTGTTGATCCGGCCGCAACAAAAGCGCGCCAAACAGCATCGTGAGTTATTGGCCTCGATCCGCCGTGGCGACAAGATTGTTACAACCGGTGGCCTGACAGGCACAGTGGTCAAGGTTACTGATGACGTTGATACGGTTGATGTCGAAATTGCCACAGGCGTAAAGGTTCAAATTGTGCGGGCAATGATTGCTGATGTAAGAGGCAAAAACGAGCCAGTCAAAGCCGAGCCTGTTAAAGCCAAGCCAGCCAAGTAAATCGCTGGATAAACAGCCCCATCATTTTAGGCAGATTCGGTAATTGCCGGAAAAGCCCACAGGGTAAAGCTGTTTTTCCTTATCTCTAGCCAAGAGTATTGTCGTCATGTTGCAATTCCAGCTTTGGAAAAAACTGCTTGTTGTGGTGGTTGCCGTTTTGGGAATTATCTTTGCGCTGCCAAATCTGATTGGCGGTGATGACGGTGCTGGTGCAGATTTTTTACCCGGCAAACAGATTAATCTTGGCTTGGATCTTCAAGGCGGGTCGCATCTTTTGCTTCGTGTCGATGTTGACGCGGTTAAACAGGAACGGCTCGAAAATATTGGCGAAACATTGCGGCGTGATTTCCGCGCGGAAAAAATCCGCTTTAGCGGGCTTGCCGTTGCCAATGAAACGGTCTCACTGCAAATTCGCAATCCAGAAGATGCCGCCAAGACACAGCAAATCTTTACCGATCTTGGCAATGAATACACGGTCAGCAATGATGGGCTAACCTATCGCCTAGCCTTCAATGAGGCCGGACTTGCCGCGATGCAAACACGCACGGTTGAACAATCGATCGAGATCATTCGTCGGCGGCTTGACCCTGAAGGCACCAAAGAGCCGGTTATCCAGCGGCAGGGGCTTGATCGGATTCTGGTTCAATTGCCCGGCGTTGATGATCCAGAAGCGGTAAAACGGCTTCTTGGCCGTACGGCAAAACTGACATTCCAACTTGTCGATATGCGGATTAGCGCCACCGAAGCCATCCAGCGTGGTCGCACGCCGCCAGGAAGCGTTTTGATGCAAAGCGCCAGTGATGATGGCCGAAGCTATGTTATTGAAAAACGCGTTATGGTCAGCGGTGAAATGCTTGATGGGGCAACCGCAACTTTTGACCAGAATAACCGCCCAGCGGTCAGCTTTACCCTAAACGCTGCCGGTGCGCGCCGGTTTGGCAAAGTAACTGGCGAAAATATTGGCCGTCCTTTTGCGATTATTCTTGATGGCAAAGTCGTATCAGCCCCCACTATTCAGTCGCAGATTTTTGGCAGCGGGCAAATCACTGGCGATTTCAGTGTTGCCGAAACAAATGAATTGGCGCTTGTCCTGCGGGCAGGGGCCTTGCCAGCCCCGTTGATTATTCTTGAAGAGCGCTCGATTGGCCCCGGCCTTGGCGCAGATTCGATTGCCGCTGGTGAAATTGCGGCGGTGATTGGCATTATCCTTGTCGCCATTTATATGGTTGCCAGCTATGGCTTTTTTGGCGGGCTTGCCGTTGGTGCGCTAACCGTGAACATCATTTTGATTGTGGCAGCGCTATCGGCCTTGCAGGCCACCTTAACGCTTCCGGGCATTGCCGGTATTGTCTTGACGATGGGCATGGCGGTTGATGCCAATGTTCTGGTGTTTGAGCGTATCCGTGAAGAATTATCAAAGGGCAGGTCGGCCATTGCGGCGATTGACAGCGGCTATCAGCGTGCCATTTCAACAATCATTGACTCGAACCTAACCACCTTATTTGCCGCGTTGTTCCTGTATATTTTCGGGTCAGGGCCAATTAAGGGCTTTGCTGTCACGCTAGGCATTGGCATTGCCACATCCATGTTTACGGCGGTTATGGTGACACGTCTGTTCATTGTTTTCTGGGTTGAACGCAAACGCCCCACCAGACTTGTTCTCTAAGAAGGGTTCTAACCGATGCGTCTAAAACTTGTTCCTGAAAACACGTCGATCAATTTTCTGAAATTCTATCGGCTTGCCTTTATTTTATCGTCATTGCTTGTCGCCGGATCGATTGGGCTTTTTGCCATTATCGGGCTGAATCTTGGCATTGATTTCAAAGGCGGTATTCTGATCGAAGCGCGCCATAACACAGGCCCAGCCAATATTTCAGGTCTACGTGGTGATCTTGAATCCTTGGGTCTTGGCGATATTAGCCTTCAAGGCTTTGGTACCGAAACCGATATTCTGATCCGAATTCAACGCCAAGATGGTGACGAAAAGGCGCAAATCGCCGCAATCCAGCTTGTTGGCAACACGCTTGGCAGCGATTATGACATCCGCCGAACCGAATTTGTCGGGCCAACGGTTGGTGCTGAACTCGCCGAAAAAGGCATTTTGGCGGTTGTTTGTGCGCTTTTGGCCATCATGGTCTATATCTGGTTCCGGTTTGAGTGGCAGTTTTCCATCGCTGCGATTCTGGCGCTTACCCATGATGTATTATCAACGATTGGGCTTTTCGCGCTGACAAATTTTGAATTTAATCTGGCAACCGTGGCAGCGATTTTGACCATCGCTGGCTATTCGATAAATGATACGGTTGTGGTGTTTGACCGTGTTCGTGAAAATCTGCGCCGCTATAAATCCTATAGCCTTGGCGATATTTTGAACAAATCCCTGAACGAAACCCTGTCACGAACCGTTATGACCTCGGTCACAACCCTGCTTGCTTTGACGGCAATTGTGATTTTTGGCGGTGCGGTGCTTCGTGATTTTGCCATTGCGATGATCTGGGGTGTTTTGATCGGCACCTATTCATCAGTGTTTGTTGCCGTTGGCCTTTTGTCACGTTTTGACATTAAACGCGGCGATGACGATGACGATAATGGCGTTGAAAAGCCTGAATATGAACGAACCTAAAACACCCAGTCCGAAACAACCTAGCCTCAAGTCACCTAGTGACGCCTCAAGCGAACTTGTTGATATCCGCAGTTTTGAGGGTGCCAGTGATCTGCAATTGATCCATGGCTATGGCGGCAATAGTTTTCGCATTTCCGGTGAACGTTACAGCGGTTCGGTTTTGGTGCATCCACGCCAAACGGCAATCTGGACACCGCCAGCTAAACCTGAAACATTGGTGATTGATGACCTTTTGCCGCATTTCGGCGATGATTTTCCGCCTTTGTTTATTCTTGGGGTTGGCGGCGCACCAATGGATCCAATGAATGATTTATCGGCGGCACTTCGCCATCATGGGATTGCGCTTGAGGTTATGTCAACGCCGGCGGCTTGCCGCACATGGAATGTGTTGATGAGCGAGGGGCGTAATGCCGTTACCGGCCTTTATGACATTGCCTAAACAATTTTTCGCACGGTTTGGTTTGCATGACCGATAACGCCAAAACCGCCTTAGCTGCATTGCGTGATAGCGATCATCCGTTTGGCCGTCCTTTGGCGCTTTGTTTGATGTTTGAACCGGCCAATTACCAATCTCTTGCCGCCTCGATATTTGATCTTGCGATTGCGCTTGATTCGGCGCTTCACATCCCAAGCGAGTCACTTCTTGCCGCAATCCGCGTTCAATGGTGGGTTGATGCCTTATCTGACAGCACCGCCCAAACAGCCCCGCTTGTCACACAATTGCATGCGCAATTTCAAATCCATGACGGATTACAGTCAGACATCATTGATTTAATCGGCCATTGGCAAACCGCCTGCCATGATGAAAATCGCGACAATAGTGACGGCTGGGCGGCAGTTTGGGCGCTTGTCGCCAATCATATGGGGCAGGCGGCGCAATCGGCAATTGCCACCGATATTGGCCATCAATTGCATCACGCGATCCGCGGGCATGAACCACATGCGGCAATGCCCTTGGACAGGCTGCAGATCAGCTCGCTTCGCCGCGATGATGCTGGGCAAAAACGGTCATTTCTGTATCTGGCGGCTTGCTGGCTTCGCTATATGCAACGCCCGAATGCAGACGCCAATCATCCGGCGCTGGTGTGGAAAATGCTGGCATGGCAGTTATTCGGCCCACCAAAATAAATCTGTTCACCAAAGTAAATGGGTCACCAAAGTCATTTGGGTCTGAAAACGGCGCATTCCAGCAATCTCGTTTATAACGCTGTTGCGCTGCCCCATGCCGCCAATTTGGTCAAGGCGCGTTCGGCATAGGCAGCTTTGCGATCACGCCCACGCGGTCGCCGCCCGCGCTCATTCACCGGCAATTCAGGAAACAGGCCGAAATTGACATTCATTGGCTGAAAACTATCAGCCATGGCACCGCCGGTAATATGCGCAAGAAGCGCGCCATGCGCGGTATCGGCTGGTGGGGCAATCCATTCACTACCAAGCATCTCAGCTGCGGCCATTCGGCCAGCAAGCAAACCAATCGCCGCCGATTCAACATAGCCTTCAACACCGGTAATTTGCCCAGCAAAGCGCAAATTTGGTTTTGCCTTCAGCCGCAATTGCGGGTCAAGCAGACGCGGCGAATTGATAAAGGTATTACGGTGCAATCCGCCAAGCCTTGCAAATTGTGCATTTTCAAGACCCGGGATCGTTTGGAAAACCCGCACCTGTTCGCCATGTTTCAGCTTTGTCTGAAACCCGACCATATTATACAGCGTGCCAAGCGCGTTATCCTGACGAAGCTGGATAACCGCATGGGGGCGAGACCCGTCATGTGCATTGGTAAGGCCAACCGGCTTCATTGGCCCCCAACGCAGCGTTTCGCGCCCGCGCGACGCCATGATTTCAATGGGCATACAGCCATCAAAATAAGGGGTGTTTTCTTCCCATTCCTTGAATGACATTTTTTCGCCAGTTAACAGCGCGTCAATAAAGGCTTCATATTGCGGCTGTGTCATGGGGCAATTGATATAATCCTTGCCATCGCCGCCATCAGTGGATTTGTCATATCGTGACTGGAACCAAGCCACATTCATATCCACACTGTCAAAATGGACAATGGGCGCAATCGCATCAAAAAAAGCCAGATCATCTTCACCGCCCCAGCGCCGGATTGACTCGGCTAGTTCAGGCGAGGTTAGCGGGCCAGTGGCAATGATGACCTGTTGCCAATCTTCGGGAATATCGGCAATTTCTTCGCGTTGAACCGTGATCAGCGGGTGGCTGTTGATCTTGGCCTCGACAGCGGCAGAAAAACGGTCACGATCAACCGCCAAAGCGCCACCAGCAGGTACTTTTTCAGCATCTGCGGCCTGCAAGATCAACGATCCCAAAATTCGCATTTCCTGATGCAAGACACCAACAGCATTTGCCGTTGCATCATCTGACCGAAAAGAATTGGAACAAACCAGTTCGGCAAGGCCTTCGCTATGATGTGCATCGGTTTTGCGCGTTGGGCGCATTTCATGGATTACAACAGGCACATTCATGCTGGCAATTTGAAAGGCAGCCTCACAACCAGCAAGACCACCACCAATCACATGAACAGGAGCAAGATCAGTCATCATCAATCACTTTTTTAAAACACGGGCAAGATAGGTGCCGGTATGGGAATCAGCAACTTTTGCCACTTGTTCAGGCGTGCCTTCGGCAACGATATAACCGCCGCCATCGCCGCCTTCAGGGCCAAGGTCGATAATCCAGTCGGCAGTTTTAATCACATCCATATTATGTTCGATCACAATGACACTATTGCCCTGTTCGACCAATTCTTGCAGAACCTCGAGCAGCTTGGCGATGTCATGGAAATGTAGGCCGGTTGTTGGCTCATCCAGAATATAAATCGTGCGCCCCGTTGCGCGGCGCGATAACTCCTTGGATAGTTTGACACGTTGCGCCTCACCACCTGACAGTGTGGTTGCTTGCTGGCCAATACGAACATAGCCAAGCCCAACACGAAGCATGGTTTCCAGCTTTTCGCGGATAGATGGCACCGCCTTGAAATAGTCAACGCCTTCTTCGACCGTCATATCCAGAACATCGGCAATGGATTTGCCGCGCCAGGTAATTTCCAGCGTTTCCCGATTATAACGGCGTCCTTTGCAGCTATCGCAGGTTACATAGATATCAGGCAGAAAATGCATTTCGATCTTGATCAGACCATCGCCCTGACAGGCCTCGCAGCGCCCACCTTTGACATTGAACGAAAAACGCCCCGGCGCATAACCGCGCGCCTTGGCCTCGGGAAGACCTGCAAACCATTCGCGGATCGGCGTGAAAGCCCCTGTATATGTTGCCGGATTTGACCGCGGTGTGCGGCCAATCGGTGATTGATCAATATCAACAACCTTATCTAGAAATTCTGCGCCATAAATGGCTTTGTGCGGGGCAGGGATCTCGCGAGCTTTATGCAAATTCCGCGCAAGTGATTTCCATAAGGTTTCCAGAACCAAGGTCGATTTACCGCCGCCTGAAACCCCAGTGACACAGGTCATCACACCAAGCGGGAATTTCACCGAAACATCCTGCAAATTATTCCCTGTGGCGTTTTCCACGCGGATAAAGCGGCCTTTTTTCGGCGTGCGACGTTTTTTCGGCACAGCAATTTCTAACTTGCCCGATAAATATTGGCCGGTTAGTGAGTCCGGATGGTTCATCACCTCATCGGGCGTGCCAGCGGCAACAACATGACCACCATGAACCCCCGCACCAGGCCCCATATCGACAACATAATCAGCCAGCAAAATCGCTTCTTCATCATGTTCGACAACCAAAACGGTATTGCCAAGATCACGAAGCCGAACCAATGTTGATAACAGCCGGTCATTATCGCGCTGATGAAGCCCAATTGACGGCTCATCAAGAACATATAAAACCCCTGTCAGGCCGGAACCAATTTGTGACGCCAGTCGGATACGCTGCGACTCACCGCCTGACAAGGTGCCAGAATTGCGCGACATTGCCAGATAGCCAAGTCCGACATTGACCAAAAAGCCAAGCCGTTCATTGATTTCTTTTAGAATACGCGCGGCAATTTCCGAGTCCTGACCGGTTAATTTCACACTTAAATCAACAAACCATTGGCGGGCATCAGCAATCGATAACCGGGCAATATCAGATATGTCATGCATATCAATTTTGACGGCCAAGGCCTCATTTTTCAGGCGCTTGCCCTTGCAGCTTGTGCAGGGCAGGTTCGCCCGATATTTTTCCATTTCGTCACGCACCCATGACGAATCGGTTTCACGATAGCGACGCCCAAGATTGGGCATAACCCCTTCAAACGGCTTGACCGTGCGATATGACCGCATGCCATCATCAAAATCGATTGTGACAGGCACTTTGCCTGATCCATGAAGAATGATCGACTGAACATCATCATCCAGATCATTGAATGGGACATCGAGCGAAAATTTAAATTGTTTTGCCAGTGATTCCAGCGTTTGCAGATAATAGCGAGACGTGCTTGACGACCAAGGTGCCAAGGCACCATTGCGAAGGCTGGTTTGGCGATCAGGAACGACAAGCTGTTCGTCAAAATGGCTTTTGACCCCAAGACCGTCACAAGCCCCGCAGGCACCAAACGGATTATTGAACGAAAACAGCCGCGGTTCGATCTCATCAATGGTAAAGCCCGAGTCAGGACAGGCAAATCTGGCAGAAAACACAATCCGGTCGTCATGATCTGCATGATCGGCAAAGACCAAACCGTCACTAAGGCCAAGCGCCGTTTCCAATGAATCTGCAAGACGCGTTGCCAATTCATCGTGATCACCGGTGATCACAACGCGATCAACAACAACCTCGATATCATGTTTTTTCTGCTTATCCAGTGTTGGCGTATCGTCAACATCATAAATTTCGCCATTAATGCGAACCCGGCTGAACCCCTTGCGATGCAATTCGCCAAGCTCTTTTCGATATTCACCTTTGCGGCCGCGAACGATTGGTGCCAGTAAATATAGCCGTGCGCCATCATCAAGCGCCAATAAGATATCAACCATCTGGCTAACGGTTTGGCTGCGAATTGGCAGACCCGTTGTTGGTGAATAGGGAATGCCGATCCGCGCCCATAACAGCCGCATATAGTCATAAATTTCAGTAACCGTGCCAACGGTTGATCGCGGGTTGCGTGATGTTGTTTTCTGTTCGATCGAAATGGCTGGCGACAAGCCTTCGATCAAATCAACATCCGGCTTGTTCATCATATCCAGAAACTGGCGTGCATAGGCCGACAGTGATTCGACATAACGGCGCTGGCCTTCAGCATAAATCGTGTCAAAAGCAAGGGATGATTTGCCCGAACCGGACAGGCCAGTCAAAACGACAAGCTGGTCACGCGGTAAATCAATATCCACATTGGCAAGATTATGCTCGCGCGCACCACGCACCGAAATCATGCGCGGTTCAATGCCTTTGGCAGGGCGGGTGGTTTGCTGAGCCTTTTTGGCAAGCGGGGTTCTTTTGGTTTCGTTTGGCATGGGTGGACTATAGACCGTCTGGCTGTTGGTTTGCTAGTCTTTTCGCGGCCATTTGCGCCGAAAAACTGATTTGCAATTTTCACAAAACCAATCGCATTTTGAACCGTCACAACAGGCTAATTTCACATATTTGCGATTGATCCGAACGATGGCCGATTTATCCTTGTCATACCCTTACCAGCATGGGTAATCTGGATTGGTAAATCGGGACATTATTTTAGCCCAAAAATCCAAAACTATTTCATTCAGGAGCAAAATCGCAATGGCAGGCAGCGTTAACAAAGTCATCCTAGTTGGCAATCTAGGGCGCGACCCTGAAGTGCGGTC
>JAFMNI010000068.1 GCA_017859295.1 Candidatus Puniceispirillum sp.
TGGGAAGCATCTTTTCGGCCTTTTGTATTGGAAAATAGGCAAAAACGCGGCATAACAGCCGTTATGAGTGGAAATCTTTTGAAGATGGGTAAAGCATGACAATCAATTTTGATGTCATCGTTGTTGGCGGCGGCCATGCTGGCTGTGAAGCAGCGGCAGCAGCGGCGCGGATGGGCGCGTCGGTTGCGCTGATCACCATGCGGGCTGACCGTATTGGCGAAATGTCATGCAATCCGGCGATTGGCGGGCTTGGCAAAGGCCATCTTGTTCGTGAGATTGATGCGCTTGATGGCATTATGGGTCGTGCCATTGATCGGGCGGGCATCCAGTTTAGAATGTTGAATAAATCACGCGGGCCAGCGGTTCATGGTCCTCGCGCCCAAGCCGACCGCAAGCTGTATCGCATGGCGATTCAAGAATTGCTGGCGGAAACGCCGAATATTCAGATTATCGAGGCGGCTGTTGGCGATATTGCGGTAACGGGGTCGGGTGATGATCGCAAAGCGACTGGCATCATAACCGAGGATGGCCGCGAATTTCACTGTGGTGCTGTCGTTTTGACCACTGGCACGTTTCTTGGCGGCCTGATCCATCTTGGCAGCGAGCGTACGCCAGCTGGCCGGGTTGGTGAAGCGCCGTCAAACCAATTAGCGGCACGGCTTGCCGCGCTTGAGCTGCCGCTTGGAAGGCTGAAAACCGGTACGCCAGCACGGCTTGACGGCACAAGCATTGACTGGGCAAGCCTTGATATGCAGCCAGCCGATGATCCACCGATCCCCTTTTCGACTTTGACCGAGAAAATCACCGTTCCGCAAATCTCATGTGGCATTACGCGCACAACGGCTGAAACCCACCGAATTATTGCCGAATCGATTCATCTATCGGCGGTTTATAGTGGCCAGATTTCGGGAACTGGGCCGCGCTACTGCCCATCAATCGAGGATAAAATTCACCGCTTTGCTGATAAAAGCTCGCATCAGATTTTTCTAGAACCTGAAGGGCTTGATGATCCAACGGTTTATCCAAACGGGATTTCGACAAGCCTGCCGCGCGATGTGCAAAGCGCGATGATTGCGTCAATTCCCGGGCTGGAAACGGCGAAAATCCTGCAATTTGGCTATGCAATCGAATATGATTTTGTCGATCCGCGGGCATTGCGGCGCTCTTTGGCGTTAAAAGCGCTTCCCGGATTATATCTTGCTGGCCAGATCAATGGCACCACCGGCTATGAAGAAGCTGCGGCACAAGGGCTTATTGCTGGTATCAATGCGGCGTTGCGTGCGGCCAATGGTGCTGATTACACGCCGTTTGTTCTTGACCGCGCCGATGCCTATATCGGGGTGATGATTGACGATCTGATCACCAAGGGCGCGCCCGAACCTTACCGCATGTTTACTTCACGCGCCGAATACCGGCTATTGCTTCGGGCTGATAATGCTGATCAGCGTTTGACCGATCGCGGTTTGGCGATTGGCTGCGTTGGGTCGGTTCGCAAAACCGCATGGCGGGCAAAATCGGCTGCTTTGCAGGCAGCACGATCAATGCTTGAGACAAGCAGTCAGCCTGCCAAGGCGGTTGCCGCCGCTGGCTTGCCATCGCCGCGTGATGGCGCGGCGCGCAGTGCGGCTGATCTATTGACGCTTGAATCAATTGGCATTGCCGAGATTTTGCCACTTTGGCCGGCGCTTGAGACAATTTCGCCGCGTTTACATAGCCAGCTTGAGGCTGATTACCGCTATGCCGGCTATGTTGATCGCCAGCAGGCCGATATTGACGCGCTTCGCCGGGATGAGGCCGTGACAATTCCGGCGCAAATTGATTTTGCCGCTGTTGGCGGGCTATCCGCTGAATCAAAAGATATTTTGCGGCGGTTTCAGCCGGAAACGATTGGCCATGCCAACCGCCTTCCCGGTTTGACACCGGCAGCGGTCGTTGCCGTGCTTCGTCATATTAAGCGCCAGCAGAAACAGGCCAAAGTAAGAGCCGTATCGTGACCCCAGATCAGGTTGGCGAGCTGTTGAATGTTTCACGTGAAACAATTAAGAAATTTCAGGCTTATTTAACCTTGCTGGAAAAATGGCAACGCCGGATCAATCTTGTCTCCAACAGCACGCTTGCCGAAGCATGGCAGCGTCACATTCTGGATTCAGGGCAATTGGCTGCCCATTATCCACCTCAAACAAAGCACATTCTTGATGTTGGCAGTGGGGCTGGCTTTCCGGGGCTTGTTCTGGCCATTATGGGTGGTGTGACGGTTGATCTGGTCGAATCTGATCAACGCAAGGCGGTGTTTTTATCAACCGTTATCCGTGAACTCGGCCTGCCAGCCAAAGTTCATAATCAGCGTATCGAAACAATGCCCAATCTTCGCCCTGATGTGATTACCGCGCGTGCCCTAGCCTCTGTCCCTAAATTATTGAATTTAATTGAAACTCAGCTTCACCCTGACTGCGCCTGTTTGTTTTTGAAAGGCGCATCGGTCGAAGATGAATTGACCAATTTGCAATCTTATTCCACTATGGTCGCCACAACATATCCAAGCCTTTCTGGTTCAACTGGCGTTGTTTTAGAACTGAAAAACCCGCGCTAATTTGCGGCAAATGATAACCGGCTTTTTAAAGTCCCAAATGGACAAGGTTTGCTGAGATGACGTCTTCATTGCGGATTATTGCAATTGCCAATCAAAAAGGCGGTGTTGGAAAAACCACCACGTCGGTGAATCTGGCAACAGCTTTGGCAGCGTGTGGGCGGCGTGTTTTGCTTGTTGATTTTGACCCGCAAGGCAATGCCAGTACAGGCCTTGGCGTTGATGAAGATGATCGCGCGGCGAATAGCTATCGTCTTGTTACGGGTGAAGTGACGGCAAAAGCGGCGATTCAGCAAAGCAATGTTTCCGGTCTTGATATTATTGCGGCGGTGGTTGATTTATCGGCCGCTGAAATTGAACTGACCACGATTGACCGGCGCGAATTCCGTTTGGCGGATGCGATTCAGCCCATTGCGGCGGGTTATGATTATATCATTATCGATTGTCCGCCCTCATTGGGCCTGTTAACGGTGAATGCGCTTTGCGCTGCTCACAGCGTTCTGGTGCCATTGCAATGCGAATTTTATGCGCTTGAAGGCTTGTCGCAATTGATGCGGACAATTGCATCAGTTCAGGGCGGATTAAACCGGCAATTGGCGATGCAGGGGATCGTTCTGACCATGTATGATGGCCGGAATAAATTATCTGAACAGGTTGCAAATGATGTTCGCACCCATCTTGGAAATCTTGTCTATAATACTGTAATCCCTAGAAATGTGCGCGTATCTGAGGCGCCATCCTTTGGTCAGCCTGTCTTGATATATGATCTGAATTGTGCTGGGTCAAAGGCCTATATCGCGCTTGCCGCCGAATTGCTTGAGCAAGAAAAGGAAGCTGCTTAATGTCGTCAAAAATGCCGCCAGCTGCGTCATCACCGAAAAAAACTGCCTCGCGGGGGCTTGGCCGTGGCTTGTCATCGCTTCTTGGCGATAGCGGTATTGCAACAGCCACCGGCGCAACCGCACCATCATCTGATGTTGCCGGTTCGCCAGCGGCGACCGGGTTTCAGGATATTCCGATTGAATGGATTAATGTTGGGCCGTGGCAGCCACGACGCCGGTTTGATAAGGCGGGTCTTGATGAACTTGCTTCGTCAATTCGGCAAAAAGGCATTGTCCAGCCGATTTTGCTGCGTCCAACCCCCGATAAGCCATCGCGTTATCAGCTTGTCGCAGGTGAACGGCGCTGGCGGGCGGCACAATTGGCCAAAATCCATCAGGTGCCAGCGATCATTCGTGAGTTAACCGATGCTGAATGTTATGAAATCGCCCTGATTGAAAATATCCAGCGAAGTGACCTTAGCGTGATCGAAGAGTCGCAAGGCTATCAAAAATTGCTTGAAACCAATCGCTACACACAAGATCAACTATCTGATATAATTGGAAAATCGCGAAGTCATATTGCCAATCTTTTGCGGCTTTTGCTGCTTCCGCCCTCGGTTCAAAGCCTGTTGCTTGAGCGGAAAATCACCATGGGACAAGCGCGGCCATTAATTGGCCATGATCAGGCTGAAGCCTTGGCCAAGATGATTGTGGCAAAGGGTCTGTCGGCGCGGCAAGCTGAAGCTTTGGCGAAACAACCTGCTGGCAAAGCTGGACAAAAACCCAAGCCGCCAGAAAAATCAGCCGATATCAAAGCGCTAGAAAAACAGGCAGCAGAAAAGCTGGGGCTGGCGTTTCACATTGATTGGAACGAGGCAAAAGACCGCGGTAAAGTCACCATTGATTGCCAATCGCTTGATCAGATGACCAATTTACTGGCGCAGCTTGGCATCCGCTAGCGCGGGGCGCGAAGACAGATCCCAAGAAGGCTTTGCGCGGTACAAAGCTGATCATTAATCCCGCCAGATTTCAACTGTAATTCAATATCTTGCAGTCGATTCACTACATCCATTGCCGATTCTGGCCGCCAGCGCCGAAGATGCGCTTGCAGTCGGTCTTGAAGCTTGAAATGTGGTGGTGGGCGCAGGCTGCGAAGCGCATTTTGCGCTGATTGGCCTGTCGCCATGGCGTGACTGGCAAGGCCCAGTTGCCGGAAATAGGTTTGGCAACCCCGGATAATCATCACCGCATTGGCATCTTCATACCATGCTTTTTGCAATGCCTGTTGCAAGCGGCCAACCGCCCCGCTGGCAAGGGCATCGGCAATATCATCAATCGCCAAAAGCGCACTATCGCCAAGCGCGATGCGTACATCATCGGCGTCAAGCTTGCCACCCGGCCCTGCCATTAAGGCAAGTTTTGCAATCTCGCTTCGTGATGAGCCGCGGTCACTGCCAAGCCTTTCAACAATGATATCAAGCGCATCACGGCTTGCACTTACCTGATCGGCGGCAAAAATACTTGTCGCCAATGCGCGGATATCGCCAATATTGTCAGCATAACAACCAATCGATGCGGCGGTTTTGCTGGTTTCAAACAATTTGACAATCGCATGTTTGGTCGTTGTATCGCTTGCTTCGACAATGATGATTGTTTCGGCAAGCGGTTTGGCTAGCGCCAATTTGCAGGCCTCAAGCAATTCCGTGCCGCGGCCTTTGACCAAAACAAGACGCCGATCACCAAAAGCCGGAATTGCCGCGGCTGAATCGGCAATCAACCCCGCCTCGCCTGACAGCATGTCACCGGTTAGGCGGGTCACCGAAAACACATCATCTAGATTATCGCTGAAAAGATGGGCAAATTGTTTGGCGCGTTCGCTAATCATGCCCAAATCATTGCCATGAAACAGGACTGCGGTAATCTCGGCTGGCGGTTTGGTTAAAAAGCTGGCGATTTGGCGCGGCGCGATTTTCATCCGATGGCCATAGGGGTTATTGGCTCTGGTTCAGGAAATAAAGCTGTAGCCGCCGTACAACCCGCTGTGCCAGCAAGATGGCGAGCCTTTCGCGGGCATGGGTTTCAGATTTATCCTGACCATAAAGTGACGTCACGGCACCAAGCGTGGCATCAGCGGTGATGCTATCGGCAATCAGGCTTTCACCGGTGGTAAGATCGCGAAGGTCAAAACTGGCGGTCATGCTCATTTTTTTCAATGTCGAGCTTGCGCCTTGAACCGATAATGTGCTTGACGCGCTCACCGAGATTGATGAAATCAGGTTATAGTTTTCAACCCCTTTCCCGCCAATATGCAGCAATTTGCGCAATTCGCGGCTATAAAGTTGGCCTTCGCGCCCCGATTCGTCTTGAACCGCGATCTGTTGCAGATTTTGTAGATTTTCGGTGCCAAGCTGGCGAATGGTTACATCACCACAATTGGTTAAAATCAGCCCGCATAGGATGACGCTGCCAAGCCGGAATGACCGCAAAGCAGCTATAGTTCCAAATAGGCTAGATAACCACATTGATAATCCTGTTTTTCACCACAATCACTTTTCTAGGCACCTTGCCATCAAGATAGCGGATAATCGCTGGTGATGCCAGCGCGCGTGCTTCGGCATCATCAGCCTCGCAATCGCGCGGCAGCATGATGGTATCACGAAGCTTGCCATTCACCTGAATGCCAATTTCGATTTCATTATCAGCGGCAAGGCTTGCATCGGCTTGTGGCCAATCAGATTGCGCTAAAAGCGTGCTATGGCCGAGATTCTGCCAGATTTCTTCGGCAACATGCGGTGATAAAGGCGCCAATAGCTGGGTTAATGTCTCAATGCCAAACCGTTTGGCTTCGGCGGCGCCCTTGTCAGAGGCTTTGACATCGGCAATTGCATTGGCAAGCATATGAAGCTGGGCCACGGCGCGGTTAAAGCGGAAATTTTCAATATCGGCCGACAGGCTAATGATTGATTTATGCGCCATCCGAACAAGTGCAAGCGCGCTTGCCGCGCTATCGGCCAAGGGAGCCGTACCAAGCGGTGCAAGATCGGGATCTTGTGACATGCGCCAGACCCGCTTTAAAAAGCGTGACGCGCCTTCAACGCCCGATTCAGTCCATTCCATATCGCGCTCAGGCGGCGAGTCAGACAGCATGAACAGCCGCGCCGTATCAGCACCATAATTCTGAATGATCAATTCAGGATCAACGACATTGCGTTTTGACTTGCTCATTTTTTCGATGCGGCCTGCGGTGACCTTGCTGCCATCACTGGTTTGCACCCATGCATCGCCCTGTTTGACAACATCGGTTGGGAACAGCCATTTGCCCGCTTCATCTTGAAAGGTCTGATGGCAAACCATGCCTTGGGTCATAAGGCCGGCAAAAGGCTCGCCAAGGTCTAAATAGCCAACTTGTGACAATGCGCGGGTGAAAAAGCGCGAATAAAGCAAATGCAGAACCGCATGTTCAACCCCGCCAATATATTGATCAACCGGCAGCCAATATGCCGCGGCCTCGCCATTGACGCCATCATTAGATGTTGGATCGGCATAGCGCAGAAAATACCATGAGCTTTCAAAAAATGTATCGAATGTATCTTGTTCGCGTTCGGCATTTTTACCGCATTTCGGACAGCTAGTATGTTTCCAGCTTGGATGGCTGGATAGCGGATTGCCGCTACCGCCAAAATCAACATCGTCAGGCAAGATAACCGGAAGGTCTTTTTCCGGCACGGGGACAGCACCGCAATCACCGCAATGGATGATCGGGATCGGACAGCCCCAATAGCGCTGGCGCGATACGCCCCAGTCACGAAGCCGGTAAGTTGTCTCGCCAGTGCCAGCGTTGGCGGCGGTAATGGCGGCAATCGCGGCGGCTTTGCCAGCCTCGATATCAAGACCATCCCAATCGCCCGAATTAAACAGCTTTCCAGGGCCAGTATAGGCAGTGTCGGTTATCGTAAAATTGGCGGCATCTTCGCCATCAGGCAACACCACCGGTAAAATTTGAAGCCCATAAGCATTGGCAAAATCAAGATCACGCTGGTCATGGGCAGGACAGCCAAAAATCGCCCCAGTGCCGTAATCCATCAGCACGAAATTAGCAATATGAACCGGCAGTTTAATGGCTGGATCAAGCGGATGGCTAACCTGCAATCCAGTATCAAAGCCTTTTTTCTCGGCTGTTTCGACAGCGGCTTCAGATGTACCAAGCTTGGCGCATTCAGTGATGAAATCAGCTGCAGCTGGAACATTTTCGCCAATCGCAAGCGCCAAGGGGTGATTGGCAGCGATGGCCAGAAATGACGCGCCGAATAACGTATCGGGGCGCGTGGTAAAGACCTCAATATGATCAGCATCAATCGGGCTCTTGCCATCAATTGAAAACCGGACACGCGCGCCTTCGGATTTTCCAATCCAGTTTTGTTGCATCAGCCTTACGCGGTCGGGCCAGCGGTCAAGATCGCCAATCGCGGCCAAAAGTTCGTCGGCAAAATCAGTGATTTTCAAAAACCATTGTGACAAAAGGCGGCGTTCAACTGGTGCGCCTGAGCGCCAGCCGCAGCCATCAACAACCTGTTCATTTGCCAGAACGGTGTTTTCAACCGGATCCCAATTGACCCAGCTTTCTTTGCGATAGGCAAGCCCAGCTTCGAGAAATTTCAAAAACATCTTTTGTTCATGCTGGTAATAATCAGGTGAACAGGTGGCAAATTCCCGCGACCAATCATAGGACAGCCCCATGCTTTTCAGCTGGGTGCGCATGGCAGCGATATTTTCAATCGTCCATTTTCCTGGATGAATACCTCGCTCCATAGCCGCATTTTCAGCTGGTAGACCAAACGCATCCCACCCCATCGGATGTAAAACATTAAACCCCTTGGCGCGCCGGTAACGCGCCACAACATCGCCAAGCGTGTAATTGCGAACATGCCCCATATGAATCCGGCCCGAAGGATAGGGAAACATCTCAAGGACATAATATTTTGGTTTGTCATGGTCGATGCTGGCGGTAAAACAATCAGCCTGTTCCCATTTATCTTGCCATTTCTGTTCAATGGCGGGGGCATCATATTGGGTCATTCAAATCTTCCTTCGATCATTTTCCGGCTATTTAGCCATTGCGCCGTATGTGATGCAAATCAGATTGGATGCCGGATTTGTGATCAATATTACAAATGTAAGATGGTCTATATGTCTGTTGATAGGGGCGTTTGCAGGCAATCGCCACATGGCTGCAAATTAATTAACCGTTTCGGCTGTCGCGGCAGCGCGTAATTCGCGGGCGCGGGCCAGTACCAGATCCTCTAGTTTGTGTCCAAGCGACTCATCACGGCCCGCATCAACCCATTCGGTGCTTATCCGTTTTTGGATATAGGCGCGTACGGTGATTGCATCGGAGCGCAATTCGCGGCCAATCACAAACATGGTTAATTTCAGACGCTGATCAGGGGTGGCTATGGGCTGATGCCATTCCGTAACGATG
>JAFMNI010000069.1 GCA_017859295.1 Candidatus Puniceispirillum sp.
TTACCCGATTGAAACCTTGCTGTTATGATTGTTTCTTGCCAGTCTTTGGCAATGAAACCATGCCGCTTTTATCGCCAGCGTTTATCTTCAGCGCGATCGGCCAAAACCGTTCCGAAATCGGCAAAGCAGGATTATGACCATGGCTGATCCAAATTTACTGATCATGGTTGGCGTTGTTTTTTGCCTTGCCGGTTTTGTCAAAGGCATGGTCGGGCTTGGTTTGCCAACGGTTAGCCTTGGTCTTTTGTCAATCATTGTCGATTTGCAAACGGCAATGGCGCTGTTGGTGATGCCATCTTTGGCAACCAATTTTTGGCAGGCATTGGCTGGCGATCAGATTGGCGCGCTGTGGCGGCGGCTTTGGCGATTTTTGCTGATGGCGGTGGTGATGGTTCATCTTGGTGCCCAGCTTTCAACCTTTGTCGAGACACAATTTTTGCATCGCTGTCTTGGGGCGCTTTTGCTGCTTTATGCGATATCTGGCCTGATGACAAAACCGCCACAATTATCACCGCGCCTTGAGATGATTCTGGGGCCGGTTTGCGGGGCGATAAATGGGCTATTGACCGGACTGACCGGAACGCTATTTGTGCCAGGGGTGATGTTTTTGCAATCAATTGGCCTGCCGCGTGATGCGCTTGTGCAGGCAATGGGCATGTTATTTGCCGCCTCAACAGCATCATTGGGGTTGGCGCTATACCGGCATGATCTGATGCCCTTATCGCTTGGCATCCTATCGGCGGCGGCGTTATTGCCAGCGCTTATTGGCATGCAGATTGGTCTTGGGCTTCGCCAGCGTCTGTCACAAGATTTGTTTCGGCAATTATTTTTAATCGCGCTTGGGGGGCTAGGAGGCTATATTTTAATCGCCTGATTGGCTTTACTGGCTTGGCTTTTGCCCATTCATTCATGCCCGCCGGTCGCAATTTCGGCGCTTGTCATTTTGTATTTTTTAAAAGGGTCTTTCAATGTCTCACGTCATGATGCCGATTGATAATTTTTTCCGATCGGCGGCACGGTGGCCAGATCGGATTGCCGTTGAAATCAATGATGGGGCGGATCAGCGCAAAATCACCTATGGTGATCTTGCCTATTCGGTCAATGCGCTGGCAAATGCGCTTCAGACCATTGATCCCGCGCCGCAAAGCTGTGTTGGCATTTGCGCCTATAATAGTTTCGAGCATCTTCTTGGCTGGCTTGCAACCTATGCTGCCGGCAAAATATGGGTGCCGCTAAACCCGCGCAATGGCCGTGAAGAACTGGATCGAATCATTGATTTAATCGCACCAAGCATTGTGATTTTCGATGCTGATTGTGATGAAAAATTCGGTGCCGTGACGGGTCATCTTCTGGCTGGAAAAAATGGTGAAACAGCAGTTCGCGCCAACAGTCATATGGCGGCGCTACTGGCGGCCAATGCTGGCAAGATGCCAAGGCGTCATCTGGCTGATAGCGACGATCTGCAGGCGATCAAATTCACCGGCGGTTCATCTGGGGTGCCAAAAGGCGTGATGCAAAGCTACCGGGTTTTTAATAGCTGTATTGCGTCGATGATTGCCGCATTTGGCTTTGATGCCAAGGATCGCCATCTATTGGCAGCGCCAATGACACATGGTGCCAATACGATGATTTTGCCGATTTTCGCCGTTGGTGGCACGCAGCTATTTATGGGTCAACCAAGCCCTGCAGCGATTTTGGATGCGATTGAAACAATGCAAGCGACAACAATTTTTGTGCCGCCAACGCTTTGTTATATGATGCTCGAAGATGACCGTATCAATGATATCGACCTGTCATCACTTCGCCATTTCATTATTGGCGGGGCAACCATCCGACCTGATGTTGTTGCGCGTGCCATGCCTATTTTCAATCATGCGATGGAAACCTGTTTTGGACAAACCGAAGTGCCGCAAATTGCCATTTGCATGCGTTCCAAGGATTGGCAGGACCCGGCAAATCACGCGTCAACCGGCCGCGCCACCTGCATGACCGATATTGGCATCATGGATGCAAACGGCACGCTTTTGCCAGTGGGTGAAGAAGGCGAATTGGTGCTTGCCGGTGATTTGGTGATGAAGGGCTATTATAAAATGCCTGAAAAAACCAGCGAGACGATTATCGATGGTTGGCTTCATACAGGTGACATTGGCTATATTGATGATCGCGGCTTTGTCTTTATCAAAGACCGGATTCGCGATGTTGTCGTCACTGGCGGATTCAATGTTTATCCAAATGATGTTGAGGCGGTTTTAGGCCAGCATCCCGATGTTGTTGAATGTGTTGTTTTTGGCCTTGCTGACGATAAATGGGGCGAGGCGGTTCATGCTGCGGTCGAGCTGTCAAAACAGGCCAGCATTGACGAGGCGGGCTTGATTGCCTTTGTCAAATCACGGCTTGATTCGGTCAAGGCGCCAAAACGGATTTACATCACCGATGCGCTGCCGCGAAGTCCGGTTGGCAAGGTGCTTCGCCGCGAAGCCAAGCTTGTGTTTGCCGATTACTGACGCCATTTGTCTATTCTGCAGCGGCGTGATCAAGCCGTTGGTCGCTTTGCTGTTGCGGCAGAATAATCGCTGCCAGAACAATCAAAATGGCAACCACACTCATCAAGCTGAACAGCGTTGTCATGGTAAAACCAGCTTGCAGGATCAATCCGCAAACTGGCAAAACGCTGGCACCAATTGAAAGATTCAGCAAAAATTTCACACTGAAAACACGCCCGCGCCATGCATCGGGGACATAGCGTGACAAGATTGCATCCGTGATCGGAATTTGGCCGAAAACAAAACTCATTGCCAAAAGCATCGCCACAAACAGCGCCAGATCATTAAATTGCGCTGCAAGATAGATGAATAAAACCTGCCCAACAGCCATGACAAATAAAACGTTTTTCGCCGAATAGCGGTCAATCAACCAGCCAACGGCGATTTGTGAAAATGACGCAATCGCATAAACGATTGATGCCAAAAGGCCGGTAATGGCAACCGATGTTGAAATATTGGTCATTGAAATTTCAAAATATCGCGGCACGACAAAGGTCATTGCGCCAAAGATAAAGCCGCCACTTGCTGTTGATAATGCCAGTGCCGCCAAGGCGCGTCTCCAGTTTGGCGCAAAGGAATCAGCCGCGCTGATTCGCGGCTTTGCGGGTCCATCTTTATCAATTTTCAGTGATTTGGCAAACGCCACGCCATAGGCGAAGCAAAATAATCCGGGCAGGATAAAACATATCCGCCAATCGCCAACGGTCAGCAATAATCCGGTAATTAATGGCGCGGCGGCAACCCCCATATTGCCAAACACGCCATTCACCCCAAGTCGATAACCAATCTTTTTATTGCTTTTGACAAGCATTGCAATGCCAACAGGGTGATAGATCGCGGCAAAAACACCAATCACGCCAATGGCAGCGGCGAGGTGATAGATATTTTGTGACAGCCCAGCCAAAATGGCGCCAAGGCCAATACCAAAATGAAAGATCACCATCAATAATGAGCGCGAGAACCGGTCGGCAAGCTGGGCGGCAATTGGCGCCATGCCGCCAAACAGTAAAAAGCCAACTGCGCCGTAAACGATGATTTCATCATAGCTAAACCCGAAATGACGACCGGCATCATAGGCGGCCTTGGCAAAAATAAGCATGATAAAATGATCGAGAAAATGGCTAATATTGATATAGATATCATCCACAGACTTGGCACGGAACGGGCGGGTTAAACTGTCAATCATCTTAGGCATCCTGTTTTATGGAGCTGATGCAGCGCCAAGACATAAAAAATAAAACAAATAGCTCTCGTTGTGAAGCTTGGCCTTACTTTTGACGCGGTGCAAGCCTCTTGATTGATAATTGATAATGGCCTGATAAAATTGACGCTTGGCTTTGTTGGCATGTTTTTCCCAGTTACGATGCGGGTTTTCATGGTAATTGCCGCCGCAGTACGGCTAAAGTGAAATCGTTAGAATGATATGAGTGATTACAGGATGAACCATGGGTGAGGACGAGTCCGAACAGCCGTTAACCGAACACCTTGTTGATCAATTTGCCTCTTATTTTCTGATTACCATGGTGGCTTTTCATCTTGTTGGTTATATGAAAAAGCACTATGAAAAGCGCCAAGGTGAGGCGCTGCATAGTAAGACAGGGCATAGTAACAACCGCCAAAGTGGCAAACGCCGTCGCGAAGATTTTTAGATCTTATCCAAATCCAGTGATTGATTTTTGATGTTTCCTCCAATAATTGCTATGGGAAAATGTTACGGGACCAAAGGCTGGCCGCTAGGCCACTCCGATGCGCCACCAAGGTCGATCACGAAGACGGCCATCAAATTGGCGATAAATGCCAGAATTTGTATATTTTGCCTAAAGAAAAACCCCCACCAACCGTTAAGGCTGATGAGGGTTCTCATCGGAGGTCCAAACCACAGCTAGTTCGCGTCAAATTCTCTTTTTGGGATGCTTTGCACGAATTAGGGGTTTGACCTTGGTGAGACCCTTGCAAATTCCATGCCATATTTTTCGATTTTTGGCCGGCTCAAACCGGGTTGGCCACTTTATAACGGTAAGGCAGCCCCCCTGATTTTGCCAGCAGGCGCGATATGCGCTTATCCAAAATGACTATTCGGCATTTTCATCAACCCAGCTTTTCACCGTTTCGGGAAAGTCAGGGAAATAATGGCTGATGGTTTTCATGTTGAAGGCAGATTGAATCGCCTCAACAGGTTCGCGTTCCAGCAAAAAGGTAAAGGCAAATTCAATAAGATGATCTTTATCGACACGGCTTTCGGTTAGCTCGTGAAGATCGGCATCGGTTACATTCACTTTGAAAATCGACTGTTTGGTCTTATGCAATTCTTCACTATTCACAATAACGCCGAAATCATCGCGACCGCGCGCAATAATTGTAAGTTTCATCTTGCCTCCCTTCAGTCACCAGATGGTTTTCATCGTCAGGCAACAAAAGTCTAGCATGAGCAAAACAGCTTCACAAATATTATAGGTGATAATGGCCGCTCCATCCGGCTTATGGGCGGAACAGCCGATAGTTGAAAAATCTGGATCAGCCTCGTGGGATTTCGCCCATATGTTTTGGTATATGATAGCCTTTTTGCACTGCATCGCGTGCTAGAAGGTGTTGATACCATGATCGGACATTCGGATAATCGGCAAGATTGACCTGTTGCCATTCATAGCGCGACACCCATGGCCAGCAGGCCATATCGGCAATCGAATAATCGTCACAAATATAATCGCGCCCTTCAAGCCGCCGATCAAGAACACCATAAAGCCGCGCCACTTCGCTGCGAAACCGCGCTTCGGCATAATCTGATTTGCCCGGATTGAAATGCAGGAAATGATGTGCCTGTCCAAGAATCGGGCCAAACCCGCCCATTTGCCACATCAGCCATTCATTGACCTCGGCGCGTGCGATGCTGTCTTTTGGCAGGAATTTTCCGTATTTTTCGGCCAAATAAATAAGAATAGCGCCTGATTCCATCAAACTCATACCATTGTCGCGGTCAATGATGGCCGGGATTTTGTTATTCGGGCTGATCTTCAAAAATGCAGGGCTATTTTGATCGCCTTGGGTGATATTGATGGAATGCACTTCGTAATCGACGCCAAGCTCTTCAAGAAGGATCGAGACTTTGCGGCCATTCGGGGTTGTCCATGTATAAAAATCAATCATGCATACATTCCTTTTTGCATTCTTATGGTGACAGCATTTCTAATTGGGAAAAAGTAACGCGGCAAATCATAGCGGTCGGTGACGCTTATCCAAAAGCAAATTTTTCAGCAAAAAGCGCAATCACCACATAGCGGGTGGTTTTTGCCAGCGCCACAATCAAAACAAAGCTTTTCAGAGGTTCTTTGAAAATGCCAGCCATCACGGTGATTGGGTCGCCAATGATTGGCACCCAGCTTAGCAAAAGCGTCCAGCGTCCAAATTTCTGATACCATCGGGCAACCGACTGGTAGCGCGGTGAGGCCTTTATTTTTTCCATTCGCATAACCGATGATGCAATGCTGCGCCCGATGACCCAATTGACGATCGCGCCAAGCGTATTGCCAAGACTGGCAAACAGAACCAGCAGCCCCATTGAATATTGTGATGTAATCACCAAATATCCAAGGCCAAGCTCGGATTGTGCCGGTAAAATCGTGGCAGCAAGAAAAGCTGAGAGAAACAGGCCAAAGAGCGCGCCGGTTTCATTCATGATGTTTGCTGTTTCGGGTGCGGTTTGGCATTTGCGATCATCATAGTCTATCTGGCGGGTCGGTTTCACAACAAGTGAGAAGCCCCTGTCTACAATAATTGGAGCGATTAATCTATGACAGCCGATGATCATGCATTGCTCGAGGTGATCGAGGCCGATTACCGCTCAAATCATATGTATTGGATTGAACGGAAATTAAACAAGCGGTTTGAACGCTGGTTTCGCAACCGAACAAGCTATGAAATCAAGGATCTGCTTGCTGAACGGCAAATTAATGACCTGCAAATCGAAGTTTTTGCCTATTATAACAAGCTTGATTATGAACCGGTGACAAGATTATCACCGGCGCTTTATGAAAAATGGATCACCAGCATCATCATGGGATGGTTGATGCGGAAATCCGTGTCTTGCTGGTCA
Organism: Candidatus Puniceispirillum sp.; assembly: GCA_017859295.1. Classification (GTDB taxonomy): domain Bacteria; phylum Pseudomonadota; class Alphaproteobacteria; order Puniceispirillales; family Puniceispirillaceae; genus UBA3439. Next base: position 6,634 of record JAFMNI010000069.1, read on the forward strand.
AAAATCAAGACGGCGAGCGCTGGCGTCCGCGAAGATTTGACAGATTAAGAGCCACTTTTGCTGTTTTCCATAGCGTTGTTCAGTTTATAGTCAGCATTGATTTTATCATGGATTTGCCTGACATCATCTGGCCATGTCGATTTGATATAAGACAAGGCGGCGATGATCTCTTCGTCCTTTAACAAACCATCATAAATAGGCATGCTAACTTTATAGTCACTGCCAATCATCGCGGCAAATCCATATTTGGTCAGTTTGAAAAGCAACGCATCTGGATGATGCCATGTATGGCCTGATTTATCATGTGGCGGGGCAAGCCGCATACCATCAACCATCTTGTCGCGCCAGCCAGCCTGCCCTTCCAGAGTCACCCCATGACAGCTTGCGCATTGATCCATATAGATTTTTTGCCCAAGCTTTACATAGACTGGATCATCGGGGCGCAATTCAACAGGATCATCGGCAATGCTTGGCATTGGGACGGCAAGCGCCATCATCAGACAGGAATAGGCAAGGGTATTTTTGCGCATCGCATTAATCCAATTTATATGATTTGTGACAGCTTTTGCAGGTTGCTGCGGTGGCTTTAAACGCGTTGATTGCGGCCTTGGAATCACCTGCTTTGGCGGCAATCACCAATTGATTAGCGGCTTGATAATTGGCATTGGCAGCACGCTCAAATCCCGAAAAATCCAACCAGATTTGCGGTGATGCTTCGGATGGTTTGCCATCGCTTCCAGCTGGAAAATAGGCTGGCATCTTTTCCGCCCAATCACGAATTTGCGTGGCAAGTGGAACAATCGCATCAAGGTCGCCATTTCGGAAATGCGTCTTGATAGCTTTAAGATCGTCCTTATTTTGCGTGAAGAAATCCATCCGTTCTTTGACAATGCCAGTGGCACCGCTATGCGCATAGGCAAGCATGGAAAAACCGCATGAAAGGGCGAGGGCTGTGGCAAGGGCAGTTTTGCGTAAAGTCATGTTAAGTGTGGGTCCTTTTGATGATCTGCAGTGGTGGGTCAAAATCGAAATATCATAACTGCAATGTTATAATCGTAATGGGGTGATTTTAATGACAGGCTTTGCCCAATGCTTTCAGGCGCCAGTAATTATAGGGCAATGGCGTGATAAAGCCGGCAACAAGCATAAGCGGCACTGCCCACCAAGTGAGCAAGGCGCCGCCTGTCAGCATAAAGTCGGTAAGATTCATCGCCACTTCCATTGAAATCATCGAAATCAAGGACATGCCAAACGCCGTTTTCAATGCGATTTTGAACGCCATCTGGCGCGCCAGAATGATTGTTTCCAAAATGATCGAGGTCAAAAGCCCATTCATAATGGCAAGTGACATGATCCATAGAACTGGCCAGTCAATGCCCATGGTTTGAAAGTAAAAAATCGTTCCAAGATCACCAATCGAACAGCCAAGCAAGCACCAGCTGGTGTTATAGCTTGCGCGCTTCCATGTATGTTTGCACTGCCAATGGATGTTTAGTGTGTCGATTGTGATTGCCATAAGTCTCTCCTATTCTCGCACCATAGATCTTCCCCCAAGGGGAAGGTCAACAGGTTAGATGATGGCTTTGCCAGTTGGCAGAGTTCGTGAATGGCGGCGGCTTTTGGTGCGGCCTTAAAACAGCCATGCTTTCGCGCAAAGGCGGCTCGTCACTTAGTCGACAGGGTTGACTACAGCCATGATCAAAACGGTAATTTGGAAACAACGGCATCACGTACCAAGCCATCGGGCGTATGAACAAGCAGGCTGGTGTCATAATCCCAGTGGGTTTTGCGGATCATCGACATGCCAATGTTGCAGTTCAAACGCGGCGAATAGATTCCAGATGTAATCTGCCCAACCGGCACGCCATGCAGATCGGTCACTGGAAATGGTTTGCCACATGGCGGTGCCTTATCACCGCCAAAGCGGATCCCGCGAATCGATTGGACCGGCCCTTCAGCGGCAATTTGACGAAGCGCTGCACGGCCAATGTAACTGATTTCATCACCAAGATGACACAAACGCTCAAAGCCGCATTCCAGCGGATTATTTGCAAGGGTGAATTCATTGCCGTAAGACATCAGCCCACCTTCGATACGCTCGATCAGGTTTGGACAGCCGGGCTTGATGTTATAGGGCTGACCAGCATTCCAGATAAGATCCCAAAGTTCAGACCCCATTTCGCCGCCTGCAAGGTAAATCTCAAAACCGCCCTGTTTGCTGTAACCTGATCGCGCAATCAACTGGC
>JAFMNI010000070.1 GCA_017859295.1 Candidatus Puniceispirillum sp.
AGCTGGGCCAGTGATCGTTCAAGCCTGCCAATGGCGCTTGGCAAGGATATTGCCGGTGCGCCGGTGGTGGTTGATCTCGCCAAATTCCCGCATCTTCTGGTTGCGGGTACCACCGGTTCTGGCAAATCAGTTGGCATCAATGCGATGATCCTGTCGCTTCTTTACCGGCATACGCCCGAAACCTGCCGGATGATCATGATCGATCCGAAAATGCTGGAACTATCGGTTTATGATGGCATTCCGCATCTTTTAAGTCCGGTTGTGACCGATCCGTCAAAGGCAGTTACCGCATTGAAATGGGCGGTTCGCGAAATGGAAAACCGCTATCGCAATATGGCCAAGATGGGGGTTCGCAATATTGGCGGTTATAATGACCGTCTTGCCGAAGCCCGCGCCAAGGGCGAAGTTTTGACAAGACGCGTTCAAACCGGCTTTGATCCGGAAACCGGCAAACCGATCCATGAAGAAGAAATTCTCGATCTGGCACCGCTTCCATTCATTGTGGTGCTGATTGATGAAGTGGCCGATCTGATGCTTGTTGCGGGCAAGGAAATCGAAGGTGCGGTTCAGCGTTTGGCGCAAATGGCGCGGGCGGCGGGAATCCATGTCATCATGGCAACCCAGCGCCCGTCAGTCGATGTGATTACCGGCACAATCAAGGCGAATTTTCCAACAAGAATAAGCTTTCAGGTCACGTCACGGATTGATAGCCGCACAATTCTTGGCGAACAGGGTGCCGAACAGCTTCTTGGTCGGGGCGATATGCTGTTTATGGAAGGTGGCGGCAGGGTTGTTCGCGTGCATGGCCCCTTTGTTGATGATGGCGAGGTTGAAGCTGTTGCCAATTTCCTGCGCCAGCAAGGCGAGCCTGAATATGATGACCGCGTTGTTGAAGAGGTCGAAATTGGCGGCGATGGCGCTGCTGACGGGGCGGTGCCAAGCAATGGCGGCAGCCTGTATGAACAGGCGGTAGCGTTGGTTGTTCGTGAACAAAAAGCATCAACAAGCTTTGTTCAGCGGCATTTGAAAATTGGCTATAACCGCGCCGCAACGATCATTGAAGAAATGGAAAGCAACGGCATTATTTCAGCGGCGAATCATGTTGGCAAACGCGATGTTCTGCTAACCGACAATGAAAATGGTGGCCTGTAATGCCAAACAACACAAAGCGGCAAAATCTGCAATCACGGCTAGCGGCACTGATAATGACACTTATGATGACATGGATGATGATGAAAGCGCGAATCATGGGTTTCGGGTCAAGGGTGATGTTCCTTGTCAGCTTGCCAATCATGCTGGCTTCGATGCCGTCGATGGCCAATGATGATGTGACCCGCGCCGAAACATGGTTTAACAAGATCAGAACGATTTCAGCCGATTTTGTGCAGGTGGCGTCAGATGGCACAAGCGCCGAAGGCAAATTGGCATTTCGTCGCCCATCACGCATGAAAATCACCTATGGCAAAGGTGATGAATTGCAGTTGATCACCAGCAGTGTCTGGCTTCATGTTGACCGTCCAGATGAACGCCTGCTGACAAGCTATCCGATTTCTGAAACCCCGCTTTCGCTTATTCTGGCGGATAAGGTCTCGCTTCGGCCTGATGGATATGAAACGCGTGTTTTGCCGACGAGTGCTGGCATTGTGCGGATTCAAATTGGCAAAGATGATGGCGAAGGCGCTGGCCGTATGACCCTTGAATTTTCCGAAAAACCATTTCAGTTTCGGCGCTGGATCGTGCTTGATGCGGCTGGCATTGAAACCAGTGTGACATTACAAAATATCGTTTATGACCAGCCCATTGCCAATGAGGTTTTTCGCCTTCCCGAATATTCAGACGGTAATTAACCCACCTTTGCCTACGGCCAGCAAAATTTGGATGGCACTGCGGCAGCCATGATCAAACCGCCCCTTTAAGGAGCCATTCGAAATGAAAATCGCAACTTGGAACATCAATAGTGTTCGGCTTCGCCTCGAGACAGTGCTGGCATTTTTGCAGCAGGCCGATATTGATGTGTTATGTCTTCAAGAAACGAAAACCCAAGATCTGCATTTTCCAGCCGAAGCATTTGCTGCGGCAGGCTGGCCGCATCAGGCCATTCGCGGCGAGAAAAGCTATAATGGTGTTGCGATTATTGCGCGCCAGCCGCTTGCCAAAATCGACCATATGGAATGGACAGGCAAATCTGATTGCCGCCATATCTGGGCAATGACCAATGACGGCATTGGCATCCATAATTTTTATGTTCCGGCTGGTGGTGATGTTCCGGATATTGAGACAAATCCGAAATTTGCCCATAAGCTGCAATTCATTGACGAGATGACAAGCCATTTCAGCGCAAATCAGCCAAAGGCCGAAATTCTGGTTGGCGATTTGAATATCGCGCCATTGGCAAGTGATGTTTGGTCATCGAAACAATTATTGAAAATCATCAGCCATACGCCGGTGGAAACCGATGGGTTAAAACGGCTGATTGCCGATGGTGGCTGGCATGATGCGGTTCGTGCCTATTTTGGCGATGATCAGAAATTATATTCTTGGTGGTCTTACCGGGCGCGCGATTGGGCGGCCAGTGATCGCGGTCGCCGTTTGGATCATATCTGGGTTAGCCATGATCTTGCCGATAAGGTGGCGCATGCGGAAATTCACCGCGATTGGCGCGGCGTTGACAAGCCATCGGATCATGTGCCGATCAGCCTGACCCTCTAACCTGCGATCATCACCATGCCGACCCCCTTTCGCGATGGGGAAAAACCGGCTATATGCTGTGCTATGACAGCTTTTTTAAAGATGCACGGCCTTGGCAATGATTTCATTGTTCTTGATGCGCGCGATCCGGCAAATGGCATTCCCGATGTGATCGGGGCTGCTGTGGCAACGCGTCTTGCCGACCGCCATTTCGGCATTGGCTGTGATCAGATATTGGTTATCCGCGCTTCGGCCAAGGCTGATATTTTCATGCAGATTCTCAATAGCGATGGCAGTGACGCTGCTGCTTGCGGCAATGGCACAAGATGCGTTGCCGATCTGGTGATGCGCGATCTTGGATTATCAAAGCTGTCGATCGAGACAGATGCTGGCATTTTGCAAAGCTGGCGTGCGGCCGAAAATGCCGATCATATCGCGGTTGATATGGGGCCGGCACGGCTTGCATGGGATGAGGTGCCTTTGGCAAGTCCTGCCGATACGGTGGCGGTTGATCTTGGCGCATTAGCACCGGTGACAGCGGTTTGCCATTCAATGGGCAATCCGCATGCGGTGCTATTTGTCGATGATGCCGAGGCGATTGACCTTGCGCATATTGGGCCGCAGCTTGAGCATCATCCGCTATTTCCCGATCGGGCGAATATTTCTTTTGTGACCAAGGTTGGTTCAGACCAGTTTCGCATGCGCGTATGGGAACGTGGCGGCGGCATTACCTTTGCCTGTGGGTCTGGGGCTTGTGCTGTTGGGGTTGCGGTGACGCGATCAGGGCGCGGTGCGCGGCGCAATGAAATCATCATGGATGGCGGCAGTGTGTTTATCGATTGGCAGGATGATGGCACGGCAGGTGGGCGGGTGATTATGCGCGGGCCGGTTGCTTATGTTTTTGATGGGGTGCTTCAAGGCGATTTATTGGCATTGATGAGGGCAAGCGCATGAGCAAACGCAATGCGCCTGATGTGCAAACCTTTGGCTGCCGGTTGAATATTTGGGAATCTGAAGTGATCCGCGATCAGGCGGGTGCTGCCGGCCTGTCTGATGCGATAATTTTTAACACTTGCGCGGTAACCGCCGAAGCCGAAAAACAGGCACGCCAAGCCATTCGCAAAGCCCGCCGCGATCACCCTGATGCCAAAATCATTGTCACGGGATGCGCTGCCCAGATTGCACCTGAAACATGGGCGGCAATGCCCGAAGTGACGCAGGTTGTTGGCAATCATGACAAATTGCAGGCGGCAAGCTGGACAAAATTGGCGGCCAATGATGCGCCATCGCTTTTGGTGAGTGATGTGATGGAAGTGCGCGAAACCGCATCGCATATGGTCGATAGCTTTCACGAACATACCCGCGCTTTTTTGCAGGTTCAGCAGGGCTGTGATCATCGCTGCACCTTTTGTATCATTCCCTATGGACGCGGCAATAACCGGTCGGCACCAGCAAACGATCTGATTGATGCGGCGCGGCGACTCGTTGCCAATGGCTGCAAGGAATTGGTGTTAACCGGTGTTGATATCACCTCATGGGGAAGTGATTTGCCCGGAAGGCCACGGCTTGGCAATTTGGTTCGCCAGATTTTGGATGCGGTTCAAGATTTGCCAAGATTGCGTCTATCGTCAATTGATCCGGCTGAACCTGATGCTGAATTGATGGATGTTCTTGCCGACGATCAGCGTCTTTTGCCGCATTTGCATTTGTCATTACAGCATGGTGATGATTTGATTTTGAAACGGATGAAACGCCGCCATCTGGCGCGCGACATTCTGCGCTTTTGTGATGAGGCGCGTCGCCGCCGGCCGGATGTGGTTTTCGGGGCTGATGTCATTGCCGGATTCCCAACCGAAAATGATCAGGCACATCAAGCCAATCTGGCGATCATCGCCAAAGCAGATATTACCCATCTTCATATATTTCCCTATTCACCACGCCCGGGAACACCAGCTGCCGATATGCCGCAAACACCCGCCTTGGTGATCAAGCAGCGGGCAGCCGAATTGCGCGCCCTTGGTGCGGCACGACTTGGCAGTTTTCTTGATAGCACCATTGGCAAGCGCGATCAGCTTCTTGTCGAGGCGGGCAATCGCGGGCATGGGCGCAATTTTGCCAAGATCCGGCTAGCGGGTGATTTTATTCCTTCAGGCCAGCTTGTTGATGTTGAATTGATCGGGCGTGATGGCGACAGTCTTGTTGGTCGTGCGGTTGCAAAGGGGGCGCAGAGCGCATGAACTGGTTTAAAAAACTAAAAGACGGTCTTAGCAAATCAAGTAAAAAAGTCAGCGAATCACTTGCCAGCCTACCCTCTTTATCGGCGCTGATTGGCAAATCCAAACTGGATGCAGCTTCATTGGAAGAAGTCGAAGATGCGCTGATTGCGGCTGATCTTGGGACGGCGTCGGCAATCCGGCTTGCCACTGCTTTAAAGGCGCATAAATTTGACGGGCCGGTTGATGCAGATTCAATTGCGCTTGCCTTGGCTGATGGGCTGGAGGCAATTTTAAAACCGGTTGCCAAACCGCTTGAGATTGACCCCCAAAACCGGCCGCATGTTGTGCTTCTTGTCGGCGTTAATGGTTCGGGAAAAACCACAACTGCAGGCAAGCTTGCGCAAAATTGGCAGGCCGAAGGCAAGACCGTGTTGCTTGCCGCTGGCGATACATTTCGGGCGGCCGCGGTTGAGCAATTGCAAATCTGGGGCGAGCGAACCGGCACAAAGGTGATCGCCGATGCAACCGGCGGTGATGCGGCGGCGCTTGCCTATCGGGCGATGGTTCAGGCCAAGGAAGATAATGCCGATGTGTTGATCATTGATACGGCTGGCCGGTTGCAAAACCGAACCGAGCTGATGGATGAGCTAGCCAAAATCGTTCGTGTAATCCGGAAATTAGATGACAGCGCGCCGCATGATTCGGTGATTGTTCTTGATGGAACCGTTGGCCAGAACGCGATGTCGCAGGTCAAAGCCTTTTCTGCCGTTGCCGATTTGTCGGGCCTGATTGTAACCAAACTTGATGGATCGGCCAAAGGCGGTGTTGTTGTTGCGCTTGCCGAAGAATTCGGCCTTCCGGTTCATGCTGTCGGGGTTGGCGAAGGCGCCGATGATCTGCAACCTTTTGCCGCTGATGAATTTGCCAAGGCGCTTGCCGGTGTTGATTCTGAAATGGATCGCCGTAACGTTGGTGAGTAAAGCTTAATCAGGCAAAAGCGTCGCGCTTCGTCCAGATAGATAATAGACCAATAGCCCAGCATATTCATGCAAGGCTTGGCGCACAAGTAAGACGCCCTGATCAATATCCCAAGGATCGGCATAGCCTGTTTTTGGGGTATGAAAATCAACTGGATAGGGAATCACGCCCGACCAGCCAGCGGCAGCAAAGCTGCCAATGGCGCGTGGCATGTGATTTGCCGAGGTGATTAAAATCCAATTTGTACCGGGTTCCGCTGCTAGAATTTGCCGGCTATTCACTGCATTTTCATAGGTGTTGCGGCTGTTTTCTTCATAAAGAACGGTTTGGCTTAGCCCGCCAAGCTGTTTGACCAGATCACGGATATTGTCACTTTCGCGCCAGCCGCGCTGGATCAATTCCCCCGAAAAGCCACTAAACAGGATCGGCGTATCGGGATGCGCACGCGCCAGCGTCATGGCGGCGGTAAATCGTTCAGCCGCCCCGCCTAACGTATAGTGATCGCGGCTTTGCGCAACAATGCCATTGCCGGTAAATCCGCCAAGAACAATGATTCCATCAATATGGCGTTGGCCAATATCGCCGCGGGCAATCCGGTTTTCTAGAAATTGCAAAGGCAGGCTTGAAACCGGCAGAAAGCCATAGCCAAGCGGCAGGGTAATGGCGATCAAAATGGCCAGCCGCATAATCCAGCGCCAGCGCCGCCAGCGTGCAAAAAGCCCAACCGCCAAAAACAGATAGGGGATGATGAGGGGTTCAAGAAGAAGGCCAAGTGTTTTCGACAAGATAAAGAACATCAGTTATTCTTGACAATTCGCGGTAAAAAGCGCAATAGCTTCTATCAAATCAGGCCATCGCCGAATGAAATGACCTTAGCGGGTTCCACACGTCCTTGAAGTTTTCGAGCACGGGTGCCAAGCGGCATTTCGCAATTTGGATGATGGTGGTAACGCAAAATAACCAAGGGCAAGCAGGTTCAAAACCATGTTTGATACGCTGAAAAGTAAATTAGCTGATGTCTTTGACGGGCTGGCACGCCGTGGCGCGCTTAGCGAGTCGGATGTTGATGCGGCGCTTCGTGAAGTGCGGCTGGCTTTGCTTGATGCTGATGTCGCCTTGCCTGCGGTAAAGGCCTTTACCGAAAAAGTGCGTGAAAAGGCGGTTGGCGTTGCCAGCATGCGCGCCGTGCGCCCCGATCAGCAAGTGATCAAAATTGTCCATGACGCTTTGATTGAAATGCTTGGTGGTGATGCCGCGCCATTGAATATTGCCACCAACCCGCCAGCCGTTATTCTGATGGCCGGTTTGCAGGGTTCGGGTAAAACCACAACCGCAGGTAAATTGGCTTTGCGGCTGCGCAGCCGCGATCGCAAAAAGGTCATGCTGGCCTCGCTTGACGTGACGCGTCCGGCCGCGCGCGAGCAATTGCGCATGCTTGGTGATCAGGCCGAGGTTGGCGTGCTGAACGAGGTTGATGGCGAAAGCCCAACGCAAATTGCCAAACGCGCTTTGCAGGCCGCAAAATTGCAAGCCTATGATGTTTTGATTTTGGATACGGCTGGCCGTCTTAGCATTGACGAAAGCCTGATGGCCGAATTGCGCGATATCAAAAAGGCAACCAACCCACATGAGATCCTGCTTGTTGCCGATGCGATGACTGGACAGGATGCGGTCAATACAGCCGAAGCGTTTCATAAGGCGGTTGGCGTTACCGGCATTGCGCTGACCCGTCTTGATGGTGATGCGCGCGGCGGTGCGGCCTTGTCGATGCGCCATGTAACTGGCTGCCCAATTAAATTTGCCGGTGTTGGCGAAAAGCAGGATGCGCTTGAAGAATTTGATCCGGCGCGCTTGGCTGGCCGAATTCTGGATATGGGCGATGTTGTCGCGCTTGTCGAAAAAGCCTCTGAAGCCATTGAGGTCGAAGAAGCCGAACGGCTGGCCAAGCGCATGGCCAAAGGCCAGTTCGATATGAATGATTTTCTGGCGCAGATTCGCCAGTTGCAGAAAATGGGCGGGCTTGGCGGTTTGATGGGCATGTTGCCCGGCATCGGCAAAATGCAGAAACAAATTGCGGCTGCCGGCATTGATGACAGCATGATCAAACGGCAAGAAGCGATCATTCTATCAATGACCAAAAAAGAACGTATTGCTGTTGGCCTGTTGAATGCGTCACGGCGCAAACGCATTGCGGCCGGGTCTGGAACAACGGTTCAAGATGTGAACCGGCTGGTCAAGCAATATCAAGATATGGCCCGCATGATGAAAAAGATGGGCGGCAAAACCGGTGCTGCGGCGATGAAAGCAATGCTTGGTGGCAGTGGTATGCCTGGCGGCGGTGGCGGAATGCCCGATCTTGGTGCGCTGTCTCGTGGGCTTGGCGCATCGGGGCTTGGAAAAGGATTGGGCGGCGGGCTTGCCAAAGGATTGGGAAGCAGCCTTGCCAATGGATTACCGGGATTGGGTGGCAAACCTGACGGTAAGAAAAAATAGACATTATGGACGACTAACGCCAATGAAAGGGATAAATTCATGGCTTTGAAAATCAGACTGGCACGCGGCGGTGCAAAAAAACGCCCATTTTACCGGATTGTTGTTGCCGAAGCTTCAGCACCACGTGATGGTCGCTATGTCGAGCGTGTTGGCACTTATAATCCAATGGTGCCAAAAGAGCATGAGCAGCGCATGACGCTGAACAGCGAGCGCATCACGTTCTGGCTTGGGCAAGGCGCCAAACCAACCGATCGTGTTCATAAAATGTTGGCTGCGGCTGGCCTTGCCGAGGCACCGGTTATTCGTGATCAGCCAAAGAAATCAGCACCTGGTAAAAAGCGCGCTGAACGTGAAGCTGAAGCCGCATCTGCAGCAGAAGCAGCAGCCGAATCTGCAGCAGCTGAAGCTGCGGCGGCCGAAGAAGCTGCGGCGG
>JAFMNI010000071.1 GCA_017859295.1 Candidatus Puniceispirillum sp.
TAACCAAACTGCCATCGCCCTGCGTGTCGATCTGTCAGATGGATCCGCAGGACGGTGTTTGTCTTGGCTGTTATCGGACACGCGCCGAAATTGCCGCATGGCGAAGCATGGATCAAGATGATCAGTTGGTTTTGCTGGATATTCTTCGCGATCGGCGGGCAAAGGCAACGGGCGTTGCACGGCGTCCTTCACGGCGCAATGTGAAACGTCTTAGCATCTAGCCTGTCACAGATGATGTGATGGCGGGTGTGATGGTGGCCGGGTGATGGCCGCAGCATCGGTTGGCAAGGAACCCAAAAGCAATGAGTAATATTTTATCCGATCTGATTGACCAACAAGGCTGGTGTGTTGCCGATGGTGCCACTGGAACCAATCTGTTTGGTCGTGGCCTCGAAACCGGATATCCACCCGAATTATGGTCGGTTGAACGTCCGGATGATATTTTGTGGCTTCATGGCAGTTTTCTTGAAGCCGGATCAGATTTGATCCTGACCAACAGCTTTGGCGGCACTGGATTCAGGCTAAAACTTCATGAATCGCAAGATCGTGTCCGCGAGCTGAATATTGCCGCGGCGCAATTAGCGCGTAAAGCGGTAGAGAGTCATTTTGCCAAAAGTGGAAAACGCGCCATCGTTGCCGGATCAATTGGGCCAACGGGCGAGCTGTTTGAACCGCTTGGCAAATTAACGCATAGCGCCGCGGTTGCCGGTTTTGCCGAACAGGCCCAAGCGCTTGCCGAGGGCGGAGTTGACGTATTATGGATTGAAACCATGTCGTCAAATGAAGAAGTGGCCGCCGCGATCGAAGCGGCAAAACCCACTGGCCTGCCGATTTGTGCAACCATGACATTTGATACGGCAAGCCGGTCAATGATGGGGGTGATGCCAGCCGATTTTGCCGATTTTGCCACTGCCGCAGGTGCCAGCTTCATTGGTGCCAATTGCGGTATCGGACCGGCTGAATTGCTGCATTCGGTAAGCGGTATTCTGGCGCAATCGGGTGATTTGCCCGTGGTGGCCAAGGGCAATTGCGGCATCCCTGCCTATGTTGAGGGCGCAATCCACTATCATGGAACCCCTGAATTGATGGCTGATTATGCGCTGTTTGCGCGCGATATGGGTGCGAAAATCATTGGCGGCTGTTGTGGCACGAGCCCAGCGCATGTTGCCGCAATGACCGCCGCGCTGGCAGCGACCCCAAAACGGCCATTTGATGATGCGGCCATGACCGCAGCGCTTGGCACGGCATGGGCTGATGTGAATATCAATAATGCAGGTGGTGATGACCGGCGCGGTCGGCGTGGGCGTCGCCGTTCGTCATGAAACGGACAAATGACCCTGAATAAAGGGCATCTGAACCGAAAGCCGGTTGCGTCAATGCCGCAATCTTTGCATACTCGCCGCGTTTTTGATGGCTGCTTTCAAAGCGGCGATTGATCCGATTATCGCAGTTTATTGGCCATTCGCTGGTCATTCTTAACGGAGCCTTAGATCATGCATGCCTACCGATCCCATAATTGCGTCGAATTGACCGAAGCCAATGTTGGCCAGCAGGTAAAATTATCTGGCTGGATTAACCGCAAACGCGATCATGGCCAGCTTGTCTTTGTTGATCTTCGTGACCATTACGGCCTAACCCAATGTGTTGCCGATTCATCCGATGCCAGCTTTGCGCTTGTCGAGGCCACGCGGCTTGAGTCAGTCGTTACCGTTACCGGCACCGTTCTAAAGCGCAGTGACGAGACGATTAACGCATCATTGCCAACCGGCCAGATTGAAGTTCGCATCGAAGCATTTGAAGTGCAATCGGCGGCCGACACATTGCCATTACAGGTGAATTCGGATGAAGATTCGGGCGAGGAAACACGGCTTCGCTATCGCTATCTTGATCTTCGGCGCGCGCGCCCACACGCCAATATCATGTTGCGTGCCAAAATCATTCAATCGATCCGTGCCCGCATGGTGGCGCAGGATTTCACCGAATTCCAAACACCAATTCTGACCGCTTCATCGCCTGAAGGCGCGCGTGATTTTCTGGTGCCCGCCCGCCTTCATCCGGGTAAATTCTATGCTTTGCCGCAGGCACCGCAGCAATTTAAACAGCTGATCATGGTTAGCGGCTTTGACCGTTATTTTCAGATTGCCCCTTGTTTTCGCGATGAAGATAGCCGCGCCGATCGTAGCCCGGGCGAATTCTACCAGCTCGATCTTGAGATGAGCTTTGTTGAACAGCAAGATGTGTTCGCCGCTGTCGAGCCGGTGATCAAAGGCGTTTTTGAAGAATTTTCCGACAAAATTGTCGATACTGATTTTGTGCATATTCCATTTGCGGATTCGATGCTGAAATATGGCAATGACAAGCCGGATCTGCGGATTCCGTTTGAAATTAGCGATGTAACCGATATTTTCCGCGGATCTGATTTTTCAATCTTTGCCAAAAATATTGAAAAAGGCGCGGTTGTGCGGGCGGTTCCGGGGCCGAAATGTGGAAGCCGTGCGATTGCTGACCGGATGAATAGCTGGGCGCAAGGCGAAGGCGCGCCCGGAATGGGCTATATTATCTATGGTGAGGGCGAGGCGCGCGGCCCGGTTGCCAAAGCGCTTGGCGCTGAAAAGGCCGAAGCGATCCGTGTTGCGACGGGTGTTGGCGATGGTGATGCGGTATTTTTCGCTTGTGCGCCTGCGGATGAAGCGGCCAGCCTTGCCGGACGCGCCCGCGTGAAAATTGGCCAAGATCAGGATTTGATCGATAAAAACCTGTTCCGCTTTGCATGGATTGTCGATTTCCCGATGTTCGAAGCCGATCCGGTTACCGGCAAGATTGATTTCTCGCATAATCCCTTTTCAATGCCACAAGGCGGCATGAAAGCACTTGAAGAACAAGACCCGCTAACCATTAAAGCTTGGCAATATGATCTTGTTTGTAATGGCGTGGAATTATCATCAGGTGCGATCCGGAATCATCTTCCCGAAGTGATGTATAAAGCCTTTGAAATCGCTGGCTATCCAAACAGCACGGTCGATGAAAAATTTCCGGCGATGATCAATGCATTCCGCTTTGGTGCGCCGCCGCATGGTGGTATTGCGCCCGGTATCGACCGGATGGTGATGTTGATTGCCGATGAGCCGAATATTCGCGAGGTTATTCTGTTCCCGATGAATGGCAAGGCCGAAGATTTGATGATGGCAGCTCCGTCTGAAGTTGACGAAACGGCGCTTGCCGAACTGCATATCCGGCGCGTGCCACAGATCAAGAAAAAGGACTAGTTTAGTGTGGTTAGATGGTTTGGCGGTGATGTGACTCGCCATGCAAAAGAGCGAGTAAACAGCCAAGAAGCACGACCGCACCCGCTTGATGCATGCCACCAAGCGCAACTGGCACGCCATGAAGAAGCGTGACAATGCCAAGGATGAATTGCGCTACAATCGCGCCAAGCACCAGATTGCCCCGCAGATGCAAGCCATGTCGGCGCGCCTTTAGTGCCAATACGACCACCGCGCCAAAGGTCACGGCGGCGATCCAGCGGTGATGGAATTGTGCCGAAGCTGGGTTTTCAAATGGATCAAGCCACCCCTCTTCGCCATATTCGACCGGTACAAGGCCATTGCCCATTAGCGGATAGTGATTATAGAGCAATCCGGCATCCATGCCGGCAACAAGCGCACCGGCAAGAATGGTGATGCCAACCAAGGCCAGACTCGCCATGCCATGACCTTTAGGCAATTTGGCGCGGCCATCACGAAGATCAAAACCCGTCCAGATCAGAAGGCTGAAAATCACCAACGCAACAGCAAGATGCGAGGCCAGCCGATATTGCGAAACGCTGGCCTGTTCGGTCAGGCCGGATTTGACCATCCACCAGCCAACAGCGCCCTGAAATCCGCCAAGGCATAATAATAAAGTAAGCCGCAATCCAAACCCTTGCGGCACGCGCCCGCTGATCACAAAAACCAAAAATGGCAGGCCAAAGGCAAGGCCCAGCAACCGACCCCAAAGCCGGTGAAAATATTCCCAAAAGAAAATATTCTTAAACGCGGCCAGCGACATGCCGTAATTCAGTTGCTGATATTCGGGCGATGCCTGATACAGCTGATAGACCCGATCCCATTCAGCCGCATTCAATGGCGGCAAGGTTCCGATCAAGGGACGCCATTCCACCATTGAAAGACCCGATCCAGTTAGGCGTGTCACGCCACCAATCACTACCATAATGGCCACAAGTAGCACCATACCAAAAAGCCATTTGGTAACTAATTGGTCTCCGTGAGGACTGGCGTTGCGCGAGATCCAGTGGGGTGATGAGTGGGTCATAGAACCAACCTTAAGGTGAAAAATAATAGTTTATATGGTCGTATCTATATCAAGCCGCAAGGGGGCTGCAAATTGGCGCATTGCCGCAGGGGTGCGCCACCAGCAAATTAAGGTGTGATAAAGTTAATCCACGCGGGTGTGTGATTTTTTTGTCAATCTGTTGGGGTTTCATTTTTTTTCTGACCACGCCTTGACAAATCAAAGCCAATGTCCCAACTACAGTCGGTGACGATTTAGCACTCTCAACTGATGAGTGCTAATGGATATTTGACATACTTTTTTGGAGGAGAAATAAGGCATGAAATTCAGGCCTCTTCACGATCGCGTTGTTGTGCAACGCACAGAATCAGAGCAAAAAACTGCTGGTGGAATCATTATTCCTGATACTGCAAAAGAAAAGCCGATGGAAGGCAAAGTAATTGCCGCTGGCGCTGGCGCGCGTGACGAAACTGGCAAGATTCAGCCGCTTGACGTCAAAGCTGGCGATCTTGTTCTGTTTGGCAAATGGTCAGGCACCGAAGTCAAGATTGATGGTCAGGAATATCTGATCATGAAGGAATCTGACATCATGGGTGTGATTCAATAGACCGCCAACGGTTCCCCGAAATTCAAATAAAGGAAGATTGAAAAATGGCTGCTAAAGAAGTCAAATTCGGCGCAGATGCCAGAACACGGATGCTTGAAGGCGTCGACATTCTGGCCAATGCCGTTAAGGTAACACTTGGCCCAAAGGGTCGTAACGTCGTTCTCGAAAAATCATTCGGCGCACCGCGCATCACCAAAGATGGTGTGACTGTTGCTAAAGATATTGAGCTGAAAGACAAGTTTCAAAATATGGGCGCACAGATGGTGCGTGAAGTGGCGTCAAAAGCAAATGACGTTGCTGGTGATGGCACCACAACAGCAACTGTTCTTGCACAATGCATTGCGCAAGAAGGTGCAAAAGCTGTCGCTTCTGGCATGAACCCAATGGATTTGAAACGTGGCATCGACATGGCTGTCGAGGCTGTTGTTGCTTCACTGGTCTCACGCTCAAAGAAAATTTCAACATCTGACGAAGTGGCGCAGGTTGGCACCATTTCAGCAAATGGAGAAGAAGAAATCGGCAAGATGATTGCCGAGGCCATGGAGCGTGTTGGCAATGAAGGCGTTATCACGGTTGAAGAAGCCAAAAGCCTCGCCACTGAGCTGGAAGTTGTTGAGGGCATGCAGTTTGACCGCGGTTATTTGTCACCTTATTTCGTGACTGATGCTGAAAAGATGCGCGCAACTTTGGAAGAGCCATATATCCTTCTCCACGAAAAGAAGTTGTCAAATCTTCAGGACATGCTGCCAATTCTGGAAAAGGTTGTTCAGTCAGGCCGTCCATTGTTGATCATCGCCGAAGACATCGAAGGCGAAGCCTTGGCAACTTTGGTTGTAAACCGTCTTCGTGGTGGCCTGAAAGTGGCTGCTGTTAAAGCCCCTGGTTTTGGCGATCGCCGCAAAGCTATGCTTGAAGATATTGCCATTTTGACAAACGGCACTGTTGTATCTGAAGAAGTTGGCATTTCGCTTGATAGCCTGACCCTTGAAATGCTTGGTTCTGCCAAGCGTGTTGAGATCACCAAGGATGAAACAACCATCGTTGATGGCGCTGGTGCAAAGACCGAAATCGAAGCTCGTTGCAACCAGATCCGCGCACAGGCTGAAGAATCAACATCAGATTATGACCGTGAAAAACTGCAAGAGCGTCTTGCCAAACTGGCTGGCGGTGTTGCTGTTATTAAGGTTGGCGGTGCCACTGAAGTTGAAGTGAAAGAGCGTAAAGACCGTGTTGATGACGCTATGCACGCAACCCGTGCGGCTGTCGAAGAAGGCATTGTCCCTGGTGGTGGTGTTGCTCTGGTGCGGTCAACAAGCAGGCTTGAAGGTCTAAAGCCGTCAAATCGGGATCAGGAAGTTGGTATAGAAATCGTTCGTCGCGCATTGCTCGCACCTGCTCGCTACATTGCCCAGAACGCTGGAGCGGAAGGCGCCGTGATCGTTGGCAAACTTCTTGAAGGCAAAGACGACAATATTGGTTATGACGCCAAGAACAATGAGTTCACCGACATGATCAAAGCTGGCGTTATCGACCCGACAAAGGTGGTTCGTTCGGCATTGCAGAACGCAGCATCTGTTGCGGGTCTTCTGATCACAACCGAAGCTATGGTTGCTGAAAAAGTCGAGCCGAAAGAAGCAGCACCAGCAGCCCCAGATATGGGCGGCATGGGCGGCATGGGTGGCATGGGCGGTATGGGCTTCTAAGGCCAACCACCATTCATCGAAAAGATATAAAACCGGAGGGTGGCAACATCCTCCGGTTTTTTCATGGCCCATGTTTGATTATGAGTGGCCCATTATTCTGCGCCCATCATTCTGGGGCCATTATTGTGGGGTCATCATTTTGGGGCTGGCGATGCGTCACGCCTCGCTTTTCGCCAGAAATTCCTGCGTTTGGGCAATCGCTTCGGCAAGCCCGATCCGTTGGATTTCGACATCTGGCGGAAAGGCGCTTGTCATGCGGGTTGGCAGACGGCTATCAAGCATCACAAACACGCCGCGATCATTGCTTCGCCGGATCAGCCGTCCAAAGGCTTGGCGTAGTTTCAGCCGTGTCTGGCGTTCGGTCCAGGCTTCGCGTCCCTGCCATTTGGCACGAGCCGAAAACAGAATATCGCTTCGCGGCCATGGCATCCGGTCAAACACAATGAGCCGAAGCGCCGCACCCGGAACATCAATGCCGTCGCGCACCGCATCAGTGCCAAGAAGGCAGCTTTCCGGATCTTCGCGAAACATGGCAAGCAGGGTTTGTAAATTCATCTGGTCAATATGCTGGGCATAAAGCGGTATTTCGGCGGCTTCCAACCGGCTTACCAGTGCCGGATAAACGGCGCGCAATCGGCGAATGGCGGTAAATAGCCCAAGCCCGCCACCGCCAGCGGCAATCATCAACGCCGCCATTGCACTTGCCGTGGCTTCAGGGCGTTCACGATCTAGATCATTCACCACCAAAATGCGGGTTTGATTGGCATAATCGAAAGGCGATGAAAAACTGACCCGCATGGCCGCATGATCCATATGCGCTGCACCGGTTAGCGCAATCGCCGATTGCCAGCCATCATGCGGTGGTTTGCCGCTCATGCTTCTGGTTTTTGTATCGGTGCCGGATTCAGAATTTTTCGCCAGATCGGCTGTTTGACGCGGGGCGGCATAATCTTGCAAAGTTGCCGATGTGATGGTGACGCCATGCGCTGTATCCAGAACGCTATGGGCAAAGGGGATCGTGGGATCAAGCCAGTGCCGCGCCAGCCCGACATCACGATCTTGGCCATCCATCCGGTCGATCTGCATCCAGTCAACAAAGCCGTCACGCGCCCCGCCATCAACATCGGCAAGCATTGTCTGCCACGCGCCAAGCGGCCCGCCAGCGCGCAATTCCAAGCCGCGGATTGCCCCTTCGATTCGCGTACGCTGGCTGCTGTCCAATTGATCGGCATTATCATCAAGATGTTTGACAAGCCAATTGATCAACCGCGTCAAAGGCACGGCAAGCGTTGCCAGCGCACTGCCAAAATCACGCGCCGCAGCAACGACATTATCAGGAGCGGGATAAAGCTCGCATTGCAAATCATAAAGACTATCCGGATCGCCAACCCGAAGATAAAGCGCCGCACGAAGATGCATGAAAAAAGTTTCACCACTGCCAAGCGGTTGCGATGATGACAGGCGGTTTTCCCATCCCTGTCCGGGAAGGGCGCGTGCCGCTTCAAGCGCCGCTTCGATATCGGCAAGCGCGTTATCATCGCCGGCAACAATATCTTCAAGCCGTCGTTTCAACCCGCGGGCGCGGCCACGCCGCCCATCTTCGGCACCGCGAACCCAATGCCGCAGCTCGGCCGCTTCACGCCCGCTTAGATAGGCTGAAAATGCACTATCCGCCGCGTCAAAAACATGATGCCCCTCGTCAAACACATAACGTGTTGGGGTGCGCCGATCATCCTTGCCGCCATAGGCCGCCTGCACCATCACCAGCGCATGATTCGTGACAACAATATCGGCGCGTTTTGCCCCGCGGATCGATTTTTCGACAAAGCAGCGATTATAATGCGTGCAGGCAGCATGGATACATTCGCCGCGCCGGTCAGCCAGCCCGACAGTCTGTCCACGGCCAAGCAGATCAAGTAGCCATGCCGGAAAGCTAGAGCCGGTAAGATCGCCATCACGCGTCGCACCGGCCCATCGTGCCATTAGCCCAAGCGCGGTGGCATGACGTGGCCGCCCGGGCATTTGCGCCAAGGCTTCTTCAAGATTTAAAAGGCAAAGGTAATTTTCGCGCCCCTTGCGGATCACCACCTTGCTGGCGCGGGTATTGGCATCGGGATAGAGGCGCGTCAATTCATCAGCGATTTGATG
>JAFMNI010000072.1 GCA_017859295.1 Candidatus Puniceispirillum sp.
GCGCGTGCCTATCATAAAATCATGCGGGTTTCGCGCACGATTGCCGATCTTGCGGGTGATGACAGGGTTGGCCGCGCCGCGCTTGCCGAAGCCTTGCCTTATCGGGCGATGCCGTTGCTTGCATAGGTTGGGTGTTTGCGTTCAATCGCATCCCATGTCAGCGCTGCAATATCAATGCCTGACAAACGCTGGATTTCGCGAATGCCGGTTGGCGAGGTTACATTGATTTCAGTCATATAATCGCCAATGATATCAATACCGACAAACAACAAGCCGCGGCGGCGCAATTCGGGGCCAATGGCGGCGCAGATTTCCAGATCACGATCGGTCAATTCGGCTTTGGCCGCGCTGCCACCAACATGGAAATTTGACCGAGCCTCGCCTTCATTGGGAATTCGGTTGACCGCGCCAACAGCTTCACCATCAACCAGAATGACGCGCTTATCACCATCACGAACCGACGGAAGATAGGCCTGAACCATGACCGGTTCGCGGCTGGCACCAAAAAACATTTCCAGAAGCGAGCTTAAATTCTGATCATTTGGCTGCAATCGGAAAACCCCAGCACCACCATTGCCAAATAGCGGCTTAATGATGATGTCTTTATGTTTCTGGCGAAACGCCATAATTGTTTCCGGATCACGGCTGATCAATGTTGCTGGCATCAAATCGGGATAAAGCGTCACAAGCAGCTTTTCCGGTGCGTTCCGGACTTCGGCCGGATTATTGACAACCATGGTTTGCGGGCCAAGCATTTCCAGCAAATGTGTTGCGGTGATATAGGCCATATCGAATGGCGGATCTTGCCGCATCAAAATAACGTCAAATGCCTGCAATGGCCGTGTTTCGATTGCGCCGGTTTTAAAATGTACGCCAGCCTGATCATAAAAAACGACATCCTGCCCGCGGGCGGTAATGCTGCCCTCATTCAGGCTTAGCTTGTCAGCTGTGTAATACCATAGGCTATGGCCGCGTTTTTGCGCTTCAAGACCAAGCGCAAAGGTTGTGTCTCCGGCGATCTGAAGCGTTTCGACCGGATCCATCTGAATGGCGATTGAAAGACTCATCGGTTGAATTACAGCCGCTTGTCGGTTTGCAGGATGATGTAATTCACCACCTGCTGGGTAAAGCGAACATCACGCGCATGCGCGACCACACGGTTCATCTCATCAGCATTTGCGGCAACGCCTGACAGATATATTGTGCCATTGACAACATCAATGCTGAAATTCAGTGACGAAATATTACTGTCAGTGATGAGCTTGGTGCGTAAGGTCGCGCTTGCGGCAAGATCCTTGGCAATATCTTTGATCGAAGATGAATCGGTAACCTGCAATTCATTGACCACTTCGCGAACGCCGCGAACTTCCCATGTCAATTTCGTTGCCAATATTTTTTCTTCTGGTGTTTTTACCTTGCCGGTTAGTAGAACCGCCCCATCATTCACCGAGACATCAACCGCGGTTACAAGCGAAAAGTCGCTTTTGATAAACCGGTCGGTCAGCTTGGCACGGATTTGGGTATCAGCGACTGATGTGGAAAACCCTTTTTCGGTTGTCGAGGCAGCAACGGCAGCCGTTCCAACGCCAATAACGGCACTGGCACATCCTGAAAGGCCAACGCTTGCAAGCAAGAGAAAAATGGCAGTTGGCACGAAACGCGCCCGACGAACAGCTGGCATATGTGCATTCCTAATCGCGTGAGTTCTAATCCCCCTAATGTGACGCTTTGCGAATCATCGGTCAAGGTCATTTGCGGCAAATCACCATGCATTATGAATATGGGTAATCTTGTCAAACCCAAAGTTTTGTCCGGCTTGCATGATGATGAAATCAAATTGGCAATCAAAAGTTGTAAATGTTGGATTCTTGGCAAGAAATAATGATGCCGCTTTGGTGATGCGCTGTTGCTGGCGTTGCGATAAAATCTGGTCGGTCATACCATGCTGGCGATATTTGACTTCGGCAAAAATCAAACGATTGCGATGTCGTAAAATCAGATCAATTTCGCCGGCGGCGCATCGCCATCGCCTCGCAATGAGCCGATAGCCTTTGAACCATAAAAACCAGCGCACTTTGAATTCGGCAAACCGGCCGCGTTTTTCGGCTAATTGGCGGTGCTGATGATTTGGCTTTGCTGTCATGGCGCTATTTGGCTGGTGATCAATTTTCCTTGTCAAGATCAATGGCCAATGAATAGATGATTTTCCGCGATTGGCCAGAAATCTGGCTGACTGTCTGCACCGCATCACGAAGGCTTGTTGCCTGCATTTCTTCACGAAGCATTGCGGTTAATTTGGCGGTATCGAATGTATCATCGCTTGCCGTCATGCCGCTAACCAGAATGACAATTTCGCCTTTGGGTGGTGCCGCTTGTTGATAAAATTCGGCAAGCAGCGCCAGCGTGTCGCGGTGATAGGATTCATGCAATTTGGTTAATTCGCGAGCAATGACGGCCAGCCGATCGCCAAATATTTCATGCATGATTTGCAAGCTGGCACCAAGACGGCGCGGTGAGTCAAACCAGATGCTTGTGACGCTAAGATTGGCAAATTCGCGAAAGGCTGTTTTTGCGGCTTTCTGACTATGTGGCACAAATCCGGCAAATAAAAACCGGTCACTTGGCAGGCCTGCGGCGGCAAGACCAGCCAGAACTGCGCTTGGTCCGGGGATTGCCGTGACCGAAATCCCCGCATCATGGCAAGCGGCAACAAGCTTGTATCCCGGGTCGGAAACAAGCGGCGTGCCAGCATCGCTCACTAGTGCGACCATCTTACCGCTTTGCAAGGCGTCAAGCAGCTTTGGCCGCATGGTTTGTCCGTTATGATCATGATAGGGCATGAATTTTGCCGCTGTACGCAAACCGGTTAGCGTCAATAATTTGCGCGTCATTCTGGTATCTTCACATGCCAGAATATCGGCTTTTTGCAGCCATTCGGCCGCGCGCGGCGATAAATCGCCAAGATTGCCAATCGGTGTTGCGATGACCACCAATTGTCCCGCGCTTTGCGTCATGATTTTGGCCGCCTGAATTGCATGGATAAGGCGGCCAGTATAGGGCGATGGCAAGATACCTCACAAGTGCATAATGCAAGGTAATCATGGTTTGATTGGGAATGATGCTGGATCGAAATTTGCAACAATGACAAGCTTGGCAAAAGTCGTCATGGTAAAATGTGATCAAGCCCGGGGGCATATTTTGAGGAATCTTGGCTGAAATTTCTATGAAAGCCGAACAAAAAAATGCCAAAATTTGTTAGGATGTTTTGGATATGCGAAATATGTTTGAAAATGATCGGGCAAACCAATCAGGCCAAAGCTTGATTAAGGATTGTCACTTTTGCTGGTGGCAGACCAAAGGGTTGATTGCGGCTGTCACGATGATTGCGCTTGCTGGCTGCCAACCGGCCACCATGTCATCACCATCAGTTCCGGCCGTATCAAAAACAGCCCTGTCATCACAAATTCAACAAACCTCTCCCGTATCGAAATCAAGGATATCAGAACCAGACTTAGCCGCGCCATCAAGCCAGACCAGATCAGCCATTAATCGAACCGCACCCGACAGTTCCCCTGATGTAAAAAAACCTGATCAGGACAGCACAACCGATCTTGCCGCGGCAAATGCGATTATGGATTCGATCATCTGGCAATTTCAGACCGATAATAAAGTGATTGAAACCACCGAACCAACGATACCAATTGGCGCTGATCCATCGCTAAGTGATGATGCGCTTGATGCGGCGTTTGCGCTTTTATCAAGCCGGATTCGGCCGCAAAGCTTTGAGCCGGTTTTTGAGATGCCGCCAAAAGGTGATGGGGTTATTCGTGTTGGGCTTTTGGTGCCGTTAAGTGGTGAATATGCAGCGCTTGGCATGGAAATTCGGCGAAGCGTTGAAATGGCCTTATTCAAAATCAATAATCCCAAGATCGAGATTTTATTTCTCGACACAAAGGGTGGTGAAACCGCTGGCAATGCGGCAATGACCGGCTTGAATAGTGATGTTGATATTTTCATTGGCCCGCTTTTCACCGATGCGGTGACGCAAGCACGCGCTGTCACCGACCAGCGTCGTGATGGTCGCGCGCGCCCACCAATGCTATTGCTGTCAAATAATGTCGATGTTGCCGGTGCCGATCGCTGGTTGATGGGCTATCTTCCCGAACAGCAGCTTGATGGTTTGCTTGGTCATGCGGTCAGCACGGGCAAGCGCCGCTTTGCCCTGATTGCGCAAGACTCGCTTTTTGGGCAACGTCTATTGACGCATGCAAGCCAACGTTTGGCCGATTTTGGGTTAACGCCTGAAGCGGTGCGCGTGCTAAGCGATGATGAACTTGCCGATGAAACCAATCTGAAAAATGCCATTCGCATTTTTACCCGCTATACAGCGCCAATTGACGAAGCACCACTTGCCGACAGCCCGTTTGACGCGGTGATTTTTGCGGGTGATCCGGCTTTTGCGCTTCGCACCGCGCCGGTTCTTGCCTTTTATGATGTTGGGCCGGATCGTGCGCTTTATCTTGGCAATGCCTTATGGAATCAGCATCAGCTTTTGGTTGAACCATCGCTTCAAGGTGGGTTGTTTTCAACACGCCCAAGCAATCTTGATGCGCGTTTTGATGCTGACTGGACTGAAATCTGGGCAGAGCCTGCCGGCCAGTTAGCGCGGGTGGGGTTTGATGCGATGGCGCTTGTTGCGGCTTTGGCAAAATCAAACCATCGCGATTGGTCGAAACAGCTTGTGAGCAATAGCGGGTTTCAAGGCTATAGCGGGGCGTTTCGTCTGCTGCCAAACGGGCGCAATATCCGTAGTTTTGAATTGCGCAAAATCAATAAGGGCGAGGCCAAGATCATTCGTCCGGCACCAAACAAAATTTAACCACCAAAATTGCTGCTCGGCTGGCTAGGGGGCTATTGTGCCAGTTTGGCTAGCGCAAAATTGTCGATAAAATATGATTTAACCGCAACCGCCCATCATCACTGGCGATTAATCTGGATTGATTTGGCATGCGCCGAAGCCAGCCAGCCGCAATCGCCTGTTCAACGCCGTCCCCATCAAGCCAATCATCACATGGCCCACAAAGATTTTTGATCACGTCAAGATCAATACCGTTTGTTAGGCGAAGCCCCATCATCACCATTTCGCTCGCCCAATCAGCCGGCGAGTCAATTTGCGTCTCGTCGATGCCATGGCCTTTTGCTGCCACCGCATCTAACCATCCTGCCGGACTGCGTCTTGTCACAGTGGCGTTGCGGGTCGCAATATTTTCGGCTGGATCAAAAAGCGCAAACCGGCCATGCGCGCCAGGCCCAACACCAAGCCAGTCACCCGCCTGCCAATAGGTTAGATTATGCCGACATTCCTGACCGGGCGCTGCGTGATTGGAAATTTCATAGGCAGGCAAGCCAGCGGCATGGGTCATTTGCTGCGTCATTTCATATAGATCGGCAGCGCGGTCATCATCAAGCGCCATCACCTCACCACGCCGCTGTCTTGTGTGGAAGATGGTTCCAGCTTCGATCGTCAATTGATATAAAGATAAATGCCCAAGCCCAAGCGACAAGGCCTGACCAAGCATGTCTTGCCATGCTTTTGGGCTTTGGTCGGGAAGCGCATAAATCAAATCAATCGAGACGCGGTCAAAGGCCTTTTTGACCTTATCAAGGGCGTGTAGCGCATCGGCAGCCGAATGTTCACGGCCGAGAAATTTTAAACTGGCATCGTCAAGCGATTGCACCCCCATTGAAACACGGTTCACGCCGGCTTTTTGAAATCCCAGCATGGCGTCTGCTTCAACCGAGGTCGGGTTGGCCTCGGCGGTGATTTCGATATCACCGGTAAAGCCAAATAAATCTTCGGCATGGCGGATCAATCTTTCAACCAATATAGGCGGCATCAATGATGGCGTGCCGCCACCAAAAAACAGGCTTGATAGGGGCGGGCGTGATGGCATTAATGACGCCATATGTGTCATTTCGGTGCATAAGGCATCGCCGAAAATCTTGCTATCGACATCATTGCTGACATGCGAATTGAAATCACAATAGGGGCATTTGGCGCGGCAAAAAGGCCAATGAAGATAAAGCGCAAAAGGCCGGCTAGCCTGATCAAAAACCACCGATTGTGCCTTACCGGCCATCGGCTTTGCCAAAACAGCGTGCCAGCAATTGCGCAAATGCGTCGGCGCGATGGCTAATGGCATGTTTGGCATCAGGGTTCATTTCGCCAAAACTGATCGTGTGACCATCGGGTTGAAAAATCGGATCATAGCCAAATCCCATTGTGCCGCGCGCCGGAAACACAAGCTGGCCTTTCACTTTGCCTTCGACGCAAACCTCATCCCCATCTGGCCAGACAATCGCAAGCGCACAAATAAATTCGGCGCTATGATCGACGCTGCCGGTTTTTGCAAGCGCGGCCTCGACAGCATCCATGGCAAGGTTGAAATCACGATCCGGCCCAGCCCATCGTGCCGAATAGATTCCCGGGGCGCCATCAAGGGCTGTTACCGCCAAACCCGAATCATCGGCAAGTGCTGGCTTGCCCGACGCCATGGCCGCTTCGCGTGCCTTTAATATTGCATTGCCGGTAAAGCTGGTTTCGGTTTCATCAGGTTCGGCAAGACCAAGATCGGCAGCTGATAAAATATCAATATCAAAACCGGCAAATAGCGCGCCAATTTCGCGCATCTTGCCAGCATTATGCGTGGCAATGACAAGCGTATCTTCGGTAAATTGGCGATCGGCCATGATCGGATCTTTCATCTTGGTTAGGGCTTTTTAAAAACCGGCATCTTGAACCGCACGGCGTTGCAGATCAAACAGGCTGTTGCATCCACTTTCGGCTAAATCCAGCATTTCATTCAGGCTTGCCCGTGAAAAAGGATGTTCTTCACCAGTTGCCTGAATTTCAACAAGCTGGCCATCGGCGGTCAGAATGAAATTTGCGTCAATTTCGGCGGCGCTATCTTCGTCATAATCAAGATCCAGAACGGCTTGGCCTTGATAGATGCCGCATGAAATAGCGGCCACCTGACCGGTCAGCGGTGATTGCGTGATCGCGCCTGCCAAAAGCAATCTTTCGCAGGCAATCCGCAGCGCAACCCATGCGCCGGTGATGGCGGCTGTCCGCGTGCCGCCATCTGCTTGAATCACATCACAGTCAATTTTGATCTGGCGTTCGCCAAGCGCGCCAAGATTGGTAACAGCGCGAAGCGATCGTCCGATCAGACGTTGGATTTCGAGCGTGCGGCCACCTTGTTTGCCGCGAGCCGCTTCACGGTCGATGCGGCTATGGGTTGAACGTGGCAACATACCATATTCAGCGGTTACCCAGCCCTTGCCGCTATTGCGCAAAAATCCAGGAACGCGCTCGTCAATTGATGCTGTGCACAGAACATGCGTATTGCCAAATTTGGCAAAGCATGATCCTTCGGCATGAAGTGAAACCGATGGTTCAAGTGAAACAGAGCGAAGCGCGTCAAGGGCGCGGCCGGAAGGGCGTGTCATGATAAATATCCTTTGTTGCAGCGTTCGAGCTGGTTAAAGCGATATGCCAGTGAAGTAAAGGGATAAGGTAATTTGCCGCATCTCTGTTTCTTCGATTGACCAAATGGCTTGGGCTATCCTAAATTTTCTGCATGACAGATGCCAGTATAAAGGACCTCAAACCGCGCAGCATGGAAATTTTCCATGAGCTGGTCTCGGCCTATTTGGAAGATGGTCTGCCGGTTGGGTCAAGCCGGCTTGCCCGATCAGGCAAATTTGACTTTTCGCCCGCCTCGATCCGAAGCAAGATGAGCGACCTTGAAGATGCAGGGCTTTTATTTGCCCCGCATACATCGGCTGGTCGTGTGCCAACCGAAACCGGCCTTCGGCTTTTTGTTGATGGGCTGATGGAATTTAACCGCGATATTCCGGCAGAGCAGCGCCAGTCGATTGACAGCGAATGTGCGGCGCGTGGAATCAGCCTTAACCAGCTTCTTGATAAAACCAGCAAAACCCTGTCGGGGCTGTCGAATTGCGCCAGTCTGGTTTTGTCGCCAAGCAGCGAAGCCGAGTTACAGCATTTTGAATTTGTTCCAATCGGCGTTGATCGCGCCTTGGCGGTTTTGGTGCGGTCGGACGGGCAGGTTGAAAACCGGTTGATTGATTTACCCGCCGGCGTTCCAGCGTCAGCGATGACGCGCGCGGCGAATTATATGAATGCCAAATTGAAAAATAACAGCATGATCCATGCGGCAAGCCTGATCCAAAATGAAATTGCCCAACATAAGGCCGAACTTGACGAGCTGACCACAGTTCTTGTCGAACAGGGGCTTGGCATCTGGTCAGATGGTATTGGCGGAGATGATGCGGCGCTTATTTTGCGTGGGCAGGCTAATCTTCTTGATGATATTCAGGCGGCGGAAGGCCTTGCCGAAATTCGTGGACTTTTTGATGCATTGGATGCGCGCGAAAATGCGCTTCGGCTTTTAGATGCAACACGCGATGGCGATGGGGTGAAAATTTTTATTGGCGCTGAAAACAATCTTTTTGCCAGCACCGGCTGTTCATTGGTGATTGCGCCTTATCGGAATAATGACCGGTCGATCATTGGGGCGATTGGCGTTCTTGGCCCGCGCCATATGAATTATGCGCGGATTATCCCGATGGTTGATTATACAAGCAAGGCGATTGACCGCGTTTTGGGTCG
>JAFMNI010000073.1 GCA_017859295.1 Candidatus Puniceispirillum sp.
TTGGGCCTCGATCAGTCTTCGGCGGACTCGGACTCAGTCTCAACCAGTTTCCAGTTTGGATCAGACAAGGTCAAATCGCGTTCAAATGTCCAAATATCGGTGAATTCACGCGCGCCCGATTCATCTGCCTCAATCACCTCATCATTTTCATCCTTGGCAATGCGTGTTTGTACCGAATGAAAATGCACGGTGATACTGGCAAGCTGATCAATGATTGCAATATTTAAGATGCTGGCTTCGCGAATATCATCCAAAGTGATGACAAGGCTTTCTTTGGCCTTTGCCCGCGCTTGGATCGATGCGGTAAAGCTTTGCAAAAGATCATAGCCCAACAGCCGTTTCAACGTCGTGAGATCGCCTTCGGCATAGGCGGTCAAAATCATCTCAAAAGCGGCGGTGGCACCGTCAAGAAACTGCTTTTCATTAAAGCTGCGATCAATCTTGCGCATCGCATCAAGCCCGTGAAGCGCAACCGGTGCTTCGTCTGCAGCCTTGGGATGCAGTGGAATAGGTTCATTATCATTCTCGGTATCGTCAAACCGATTTGCGCGGCTTTCATCTTGCGGCTGTTCATAGCCCGTGCGCTGGCCAAGCACCGACCGAAGGCGCAGCACCAAAAGAACAGCGATAACGGCAAAAATGATAATATCTATGAATTGCAACTGAGCCCCCATCTAAGGTTTATATTGACATTATTTAACATCATTGAGTCTTTTGCCAATGCCGTCATAATATAGATGGCATATGTAGGGTATTAAATCCAGATGCAGCCCGAAATTGTCGATAAAAATTACCAAAAACCACCTAAGGGATGGGTCAAATGGGACTAGTCATTATTCTTTGCCTGCTAATATGGGGATGGGCCGAAATGTCCGCCTTTATTTATATTGGCAGTGAAATTGGCGGTTTGTTGACGCTTTTGGGGGTTTTTGTAACGGCAATTTTTGGCATCGCGCTTCTCAAACGTCAGGGGCTTTCGGTTTTAAGCCGGATTCAAGCCGATCTCGCCAAGGGGCGCGCCCCTGTTACCTCAATCGCCGATAGTATTTCTATGGTTGTTGGCGGCGCATTAATGTTGATTCCAGGCTATGTCACCGATGGAATCGGGCTTTTGCTGTTTTTACCCGGGATTCGCACGCTTGCTGGTGTCTATTTGCTGCAATGGATGGCCAGAAGCAAACGCTTTACCGGCTTTACCAATTTTGGCAGTGGGCCTTTTGGCAATGCTGCATCAGACAATCCGGCATCGGGTGCCGCTGGCCACCAGCATAACCCCTTCGCCAAGCAGCAACATAAAACAAGGGATGATGATGATATCATCGAAGGTGAATTTGAAGAACGGTCAGATCGAGATCACCAAATTGGTGACAATAAAGGCGGCAAGCCCTAAACCACATATCCTAAGCCACACATCCTAAATCATATAGCCCTGAACTGATTCGGCAAGATCGGCCTTCATGCGTTCTTTTGTCATGGTTGTTTTCAAGCGGTTATCTATGCTAGTAGCTGCAGTCAAATTGATACGCGCAATCTGATCATAGATTTGGTCAGTATGCGCAAAGCCACTCCGGAGATAATTATGGCCAAAGATACCAAAAAATCTAAAAAACCCGCCGCCGCCGATAATGGCAGCACACAGCCGTCCGGTGATGACGCAAATACCGCCCGCCAGATTGTTGTTCACGCGCAATATATCAAGGATTTGTCTTTTGAAAATCCGAACGCGCCGCGCGTTCTCATCGAAGGCGCAAGCCAGCCTGATGTTGAAATCACCGTCAATGTTGGTGCCCAGCTTCTTGGCGATAATCAATATGAAGTGACATTGAATCTGGCGGCCAAAGCCACTGCAAATGACACGGCCTTATTTTTGGTCGATCTGACTTATGCTGGTCTGGTCTCGCCACAAGGCACACCAAATGATGAAATCAACGCTTTGATCATGATTGAAGCCCCGCGCCTGTTATTCCCATTCGCGCGCGCGATTATTTCAGATTGCACCCGCGATGGCGGCTTTATGCCTTTGAATATTCAGCCGGTCGATTTTGTTGCTGTATATCAGCATAATCTGGCGCAGCAGGCAGCCGCCCAGACCAATAATTAAAACCATGTCCCGATCAGGCTAGACGTTGCCAATCAAATTAGGCGTCATTTTGCCAGATCGGGTTTTTTAACTCTTCCAAAAATTTTGCATGCGCCTTCAACTCTTCGGCGGTTGGCGCATGCGCCCGAATAGGCCGCATTGGTTTGGCATCAAGATGAAAGCTTGGATCGGGATCAGTGCTGTTTGGCGCGCCCTGATCGCCAGCTTGGCTCTGGCTGTTTGATTCCAGCGACAAACCCGGTTGCCGCCCCCCCAGCAATTCAATATAGACCGAAGCCAAAAGATCTGCATCAACCAAGGCACCGTGAAGGTCACGATGGCTATTGTCAATTTCGAACCGACGACATAGCGCATCGAGATTGGCCTGGGCGCCGGGAAATTTCTTGCGTGCCATCATCAGTGTATCAATTGATTGCGCCATTGGCAGAACTGGCCGGTCAAGCCGTTTCAATTCAGCATTGAGAAAACCCATATCAAAGCTGGCATTATGAATCACCATCGGATCATCGCCAACAAAGGCAAGAAATTCGTCAACAATATCGGCGAAAACGGGTTTATCCGCCAAAAAATTGCTGGTAATTCCATGAACCGCAACCGCGCCATCATCAATTTCGCGTTCAGGATTGATATAGAGATGCAATTTGCGGCCTGTTGGCAGATGATGCATCAATTCCAAAGCACCAATTTCAATAATACGATGCCCGTCACGCGGGCTAATGCCGGTGGTTTCGGTATCAAGAGCAATTTCACGCATAGTCTATCACTTTCTGCGGGCTAGGATTGGGCTTGGTCATTGTCGATCACAAGCACTTGAACCGCCGCAAGCCATTTGATTAAATCTTGTCGGGTCGCTTCGGGTTGAAGATCGGAGTCAAGACACAGATCAGCCCGCTTTTTTTTCGCATCGACTGGCATTTGCGATGCCAGGATCGCCGCAAGCTTGGCTGGCGTCATACCGGCGCGAGCCAAGGCGCGTTTGGCCGTTGTTGCCGGGCTGGCATGAACAACGATGATATGATCACAAACAGCATCACCGCCAGTTTCAAACAGCAAAGGCACATCCAGAACAACCGCCGGTGCGGCAATGCTACGCTGCTCGTCTAAAAACGCATCGCGATGCTGGCGCACGAGCGGATGCAGAATCGATTCAAGCTGTTTTCGTGCCTGCGGCCTAGCAAAAACATAATTGCCAAGTGCTTGCCGGTTAATGCCTTTTTCCAAATTGCCAAGATCATGGCCAGCTAAATCGGGTTCAAAATCAGCCAAAATCGCACCAACCGCCGCCCCATGCGGCGACAGCAATTCATGAACCGCCGCATCTGCATCGTGAATCGCAATACCAAGATCGCGAATCCAGCCGGCAACGGTTGATTTCCCTGCGGCAATCGAGCCTGTCAAACCAATGATCTTCATCGGCGGCTTGTCACTGGTTTCAGGCCATGTTCGCGTAAAATGCCAAGCAATTCGAGAAGCGGAAGCCCAAGAATGGAAAAATGACAGCCATCAATCCGGGATAATAGATGCGCGCCTAGATTTTCGATCTGATAGCTTGCTGGCGATGTAAAAGCAGCTGCACCAAGCCGATCGAGATAAGAATCGATGAAATCTTCATCAAGGTGGCGCATGGTGATTTTGGCAATTGCCAGATGATGCCAGATCCGTTCGCCCTCTCGATATAGCACAGCAGCGCTGAATAATTGATGCGTTTTGCCTGACAAGGCCATTAGCTGCGCCTTGGCCATGGCGTGATCTTGCGGTTTGCTGTAAATCACCTCATCACAAGCCAATATCTGATCACAGCCCAAAACAAAGGCTGGCGATGGGTCGGATTCGAGCGCCTGACGCTGCACCGCAGCGGCGGCCTTCATTTCGGCAAGCATCACGGCGATATCGCCAACCGGAACCGCCTCGGCACTTGCCGACGCGCGAACCGATTCTTCATCAATCGCAACCGGATAGCAACGGTAACCAAGACCCGCATCATGCAGAATTTTGGCGCGAATGCTGCTTGCCGATGCCAGCACCAGATCGCCAGCCGGTAATTGCGTAAAAGCAGCAAGCGTCATGATCGAGCCTCGATCCATTTTGTGTAATGTTGCAAAATTGCCGCGGCGGTTTCTTCGACCGATCGGCGGGTAACGTCAATCACCGGCCAGCCATTACTCGCAAAAAGCCGCCTTGCATTGCGCACTTCGTCAGTGATCTGATCAATATCGGCATAATCTTCATTGGCGTTATCCTGCATCGCTGCCTGTCGTGTGCGGCGAATCTGGCTAAGCCGTTTTGGGTCATTTGTCAGCCCAACAACAAATAGATCCAACCCATCAAGATAATGCTGGGGAAACGGCACTTTTGGAACAAGCGCGTAATTGGCAACTTTATAGCCGCGATGCGCAAGATACATTGATGTTGGCGTTTTCGAGGTACGCGAAATGCCGACAATCAGCATATCGGCTTTTTTCAAATTACTCATATTCATGCCATCATCATGGCTGACGGCAAAATCAATAGCTGCCATGCGCGCAAAATAGGCCGTATCGAGACGCCGCTGGCCACCTGGCAGATTGGTCATCGCCTGCCCAAGAACCGTGGTCAGCATATTCACCACCGGATCAAGAACCGAAACCGCTGGAACACCCTTGCTGCGGCAGGTTTTTTCAATGCTAGACCGCAGATTCTGATCAATGATACTCATCAGCAAAATGCCAGGGTTACGGTCAAGACCCTCGAAAAGCGCCTCTAGATGCGCTGGCGTCCGCACAAGGGTCCAGACATGTTCGATTATTTTGACATCGGCGAATTGCGCAAGGCAGGCACGCGCCACCTGATGAACCGTTTCACCGGTTGAATCTGAAACAAGATGAATATGTAGGGTTTGTACTGGCATCACCTAACAAGATGTAGCTAGAAATCACTAATTTGTCATCAATTTCCATCACCATAAGGCTGGTAATCTTGTTATCATGCGAGGTGATATTTTGACGCTTGAACCAGCGTATAAGGCTGTGCGTAGATCTTACCGCAATGGGGATTGTTTTTTAAACATTACCAACCAATCGCGGTAACGCACAATTCCGCAAATTTTATACACATCGGGATAAATTTCCCTATACCACTTGGCCATTGCGTGGATAAACGACCAAACCATTAAAAGACTGAGCAATAAAGCCAAACATGATTGGGATAAAACTGTGGATAACATTTGAATAACAGCCAAGATGCGGTTACACACAGGCACTACTAAAACAACAACCTTTTTTTAATATATATATAATGTTAGAGAACAGAATGACCGATCAGTTATTCCTTTCAACACTCCAAGGTACGAAATCACGCACAACACCGATTTGGATGATGCGTCAAGCTGGCCGCTATCTCGAAGAATATCGAAAAATACGCGCAAGCCAGAAAGATTTTATTTCCTTTTGTCTTAATCCTGAACAGGCATCAGCTGTCACCCTACAGCCTATTGCTCGTTATGGGTTCGATGCGGCGATTATATTTTCAGATATTCTGATGATTCCATGGGCGATGGATCGCAATGTAAGATTCAAAACAGGTGTTGGACCTTTGCTTGATGCAATGGAAAAGCCTGATGATATTGATGCGTCCTGTCTTGATGGTTTAAGCCAGAAATTAGCGCCGGTTGGACAAGCATTGACTTTGACCCGCGCAGCTTTACCGCCTGAGACAACATTAATCGGTTTCGCTGGGGCGCCTTGGACACTGATCACTTATATGGCCGAAGGTGGCACATCGCGTGATTTTCCGAAAGCGCGGCAATGGGCATGGCAAAATGCGAAAGCTTTGGATGGTCTATTAAATATTTTGGTCGATGCGACGATTTCGTTTTTATCACTTCAGGCGCAATCTGGGGCGCAAACATTGATGCTTTTCGACAGCTGGGCAAGTGCGGTTCCAGCAGCGCAGCGTGATTGGCTTGTCACCAAACCTGCTCGCGCTATCGTTGAAGGGGTTCGTAAAAACGGACATGACCAGCCAATCATTGGGTTTCCAAAAGGTATTGGCGAAGGTTTGATCCGCTATGCAGCCGAAAGCGGTGTTGATGCGATTGGTCTCGATCATGGGGTCGACCCGGTTTGGGCAGGGGAGAATTTGCCCGCAAAAATGCCAGTACAAGGCAATCTGGACCCATTAAGCTTGCTGAGTGCTGGCACCGAAATGTTTCGCGATATTGATCACATCCTTGACGCGTTCAACGATCGCCCTCATATCTTCAATCTTGGGCATGGCATTACCCCACCAACGCCGGTGGAGAATGTACAAAAGATGATTGACCATATTCGCAACCGGTAGGATAGATCCATGAGTTATGAAATTATCAAATCACTTCACATTATTTCAGTCATTTCATGGATGGTTGGATTGTTATATCTGCCAAGATTATTTGTGTATCATGCTGATGCGCCAACCGGATCAGTTCAGGCCGAAACTTTTAAAGTGATGGAACGCCGGCTGCTCAAAGCCATTATGACACCAGCGATGATTGCTAGCTTTATTTTTGGTCTTTGGATGCTGGCGTTAAATCCTGAATTATTCAGTGAGCCTTGGTTCCATGTGAAATTTGCGGCGGTGTTTTTGCTCGCTGGCGTTCATGGGAAATTTTCTAAGATGCGGCGTTTATTGGAAAATGATGAAAAGCCCCTATCATCAAAATCTTACCGAATTTGGAATGAAGTACCGACCGTCCTAATGATTATTATTGTCGTTATGGCTGTTGCCAAACCAATCTGAATGTGACAAAAGACGTGAAATTCAATACCAGTAAGAGTTTCACCATCCCAGCTTCATTGACTTTTCTGGTTAACACCCCCAAGATGACAACATCTGCTGCGTACCCAGTCGCGTTTTTTGTCAGCTTATTTTCCCCTTCAGAGTAAAATCATGCATTTACAGGAACTCAAAGCGAAGTCTCCAGCCGATCTTTTGGCATATGCTGAAGAATTGGAAATTGAAAACGCCAGTACGCTTCGCAAACAGGATATGATGTTTGCGATTTTAAAGCAGCTCGCCGATAATGAAGTTGCCATTTATGGCAGCGGCGTTCTCGAAGTTCTGTCAGATGGTTTTGGTTTTTTGCGCGCGCCTGAATCAAACTATTTGCCGGGTCCCGATGATATTTATGTCTCGCCAAGTCAGGTACGCCGGTTCAGTCTTCGCACTGGTGACACAGTTGAAGGTGAAATTCGCGCCCCCAAAGATGGCGAGCGCTATTTTGCCCTGTTAAAAGTTGAAACAATCAATTTTGAAGAGCCGAATGCGGTTCGTCATCGGATTAACTTTGATAATCTGACACCGCTTTACCCTGAAGAGAAACTAACCCTCGAATTACCGTTTAATCCGGATAAAAAAGACAATACCCCGCGCGTGATTGACTTGATTTCGCCAATGGGCAAAGGCCAGCGTGGTTTGATCGTCGCGCCGCCGCGTACCGGTAAAACAATGATGCTTCAAAGCATCGCGCATGCGATTTCCGAAAATCATCCCGAAGTCTATCTGATTGTTCTATTGATTGATGAGCGGCCGGAAGAAGTGACCGATATGCAGCGTTCGGTTCGTGGTGAAGTGATTTCGTCAACCTTTGACGAACCAGCGTCTCGGCATGTGCAAGTCACTGAAATGGTTATTGAAAAAGCAAAACGCCTTGTCGAACATAAGCGCGATGTGGTGATTTTGCTTGATTCAATCACGCGTTTGGCGCGCGCCTATAACACGGTTGTGCCATCATCGGGTAAAGTGTTGACCGGCGGTGTTGATGCAAACGCATTGCAGCGGCCAAAACGCTTTTTCGGTGCCGCGCGTAATATCGAAGAAGGCGGGTCTTTGACCATCATTGCCACCGCCTTGATCGAAACCGGATCGCGGATGGATGAAGTGATCTTTGAAGAGTTCAAAGGCACCGGTAATAGCGAAGTGATTCTTGATCGCAAGCTATCCGACAAGCGCACCTTCCCAGCGATCGATATCACCAAGTCGGGAACACGCAAAGAAGAGCTTCTTGTCGATAAGGGAACGCTTGCGAAAATGTGGGTGCTTCGCCGTATCCTGATGCAGATGGGGCCG
The DNA here is from genome assembly GCA_017859295.1 of Candidatus Puniceispirillum sp. Classification (GTDB taxonomy): domain Bacteria; phylum Pseudomonadota; class Alphaproteobacteria; order Puniceispirillales; family Puniceispirillaceae; genus UBA3439. The sequence continues at coordinate 8,186 of JAFMNI010000073.1, forward strand.
GTTGACGCGATGGAATTCCTTGTTGATAAGCTAAAGAATTCAAAGAGTAACGATGAATTCTTTGATCATATGAACAGCTAGTCCTAGGCAGCATTCGCGGCGGTATTCGCCTCTAATCTCAATAAATCACCCTTGCGCGCCAGATTATCTGGATGGGTTGGGTGTTGGTCACTTCCCCCCCCATAATTGCCAAGACTGCCATCGGCGCGAACAACGCGGTGACAGGGATAGATAATCGGGATCGGATTGCTGGCACAGGCTGAACCGGCGGCGCGTGCCGCCTTTGGTTTTCCTGCTAAAGCGGCAAATTCGCCGTAGGTCATCACGGTTCCATAGGGAATGCGTGCCATCACCTCAAGCCATTGCTTGCCAGCGGCGCTTTTGCCAGCGGGGGCAAGCGGAAGGTTAAATTGGTGAAGATTGCCGGCAAAAAAAGCTTCAAGCTGGCTTTTTGTTTCACGTGAAACATTGTCCGGATGATC